>NZ_AP023360.1:2646250-2954000 GCF_018326265.1 Catellatospora sp. IY07-71 | reverse complement strand
GTCGTAGAGCTGGTCGAGGTCGAATTCGGCGACCAGGGTCGCGTCGAGCGTGTCGAGCAGGTGCTCGCGGGCCAGCCGGCCGGCCGCGCCCGCGTCCACGAACCCCGAGAGCGCGTGCAGCAGGACCGGCCTGCCCAGCTCGGGCAGCTCGCCGGTCAGCTGGTAGAGCTTCTGTGGGTCCCGCACGTCGTCAGCCTCCTGCAGATGGTCGTCCACCGGAGCCAACAATCACCACGGTGGGCGCATTCCTGCGCGGGACCGGATCTTCCCGCGCACGGATACGCCGGGCGCGCAGGCGGGCGCGCCCGGCGTACGTCGGCTCAGGCAGCCACCGTAGCGCCGAGGCGGCGGGCGGCCTCGTGCGCCTCCATGTCCGGTTCGGCTGCCTGCGGCTCGGGCCTGCGGCCGAGCCAGCCCAGCCCGACCAGGGCGAGACCGACGACGGCCCAGGTGACCAGCACCCACACCGCACCCGCGGCGCCCGCGCCGTCGAACCAGGCGGCCGAGCGCAGCAGGGTGGCCCCGGCGCCGATGGGCAGCCACTGCCCGAACTCGCCCCACGGCTGCGGCAGCAGCTCCGGCGCGGCGGCGACCGCGCCCAGCGCGTTGCCGACCAGCAGGATCAGCACCACGCCGAGGCCGATGCCGGGCGGGCCCGCGACGGTGGCCAGGCCGTGCACGGTGGCGCTGACGGCGAGCACGAGCAGCGAGATCGCCCCGGCCACCGGCAGCCACTCGCCGCCGACCACGCCGAGCCAGCTCTGCAGCACGGTCGCCCCCATCGCCCCGGCCAGCAGCGCGAAGGTGATCAGTCCGGTGACCCGGGCGGCGAAGCGCGGCACCGCGAAGTAGAGCACGATCGCGGCCAGCAGCGACGTGATCACCAGCGGGAAGAAGCCCGCCGCGAAGCCGCCGCCGTGCGGGTCGTCCGCGCTCAGCGGGGCGAGGTCCGCGACGGTGACCTGCATGCCGCTCCCCGCGCCGAGCTGCGCGGCGGCGGCGCTGAACAGGCTCGCCACCGGCGGCGCGGCGGCCGAGGCCGTGTGCAGCGTGAGACCCGACGGGCCGAGGATGAAGGCGGCGTACGCCTCCCGGTCCAGCACCGCCGCGTCGGCGGCATCGGCGTCGGCCACCTCGGTGACCGCGAAGGCGCCCGGGCTCGTGGCTTCGAGTTTCGCGGTGAACGCGGCGACGGCCGGGGCTGGGCCGGCGACGACCACGGGCAGGTCGCGCGGCGCGACGTTCGCGGCCGGGGCCGCGAACAGGGGCAGCAGCAGCGCCTGGAGGGTCATCACCGCTACGGCGAGGACCACCGCCAGGACCGCCGGGGGCGGGGTGCGGCGCATCGTGATCTCCTTTTAAAACGAATGCTCGTTCTCTTAAAGTCACCATGCGCCTCCGCCCGCCCGCTGTCAAGAACGATCGTTCGTTTTACGATGAGAGTCATGCCACGCGTATCCGAAGCCCATCTCGCCGCCCGCCGCCAGCAGATCCTCGACGCGGCCCGGATCTGCTTCGCCCGCAACGGCTTCCACGCCACCTCGATGCAGGACGTGATCAGCGAGGCCGAGCTGTCCGTCGGCGCGTTCTACCGCTACTTCCGCAGCAAGGAGGAGCTGATCCAGGCGATCGCCGAGGAGGTGCTCGGCTCGGTGGACGCCCTGCTGGACGAGATGCGGGCGATGGACTCCCCGCCCCCGATCGCCGAGATGATGCGGCGGCTGATCCGTTTCGTCGACCTGCAGACCGGCCCGGCCGGGTTGTTCCCGATGGCCCTGCAGGTCTGGTCGGAGTCGCTGCGCAACCCGCAACTGCGGGAGTTCGTGCAGCGGGTGTACGGCCGGATGCGCGGCCACTTCGACGACCTGGCCCGCCGCCAGATCGAGGCCGGGCGGCTGCCCGCCGACGCCGACCCGCACGCGGTCGGCTCGGTGCTGTTCGGCCTCATCCCGGGCTACGCGCTACAGCGGGTGCTGCTGGGCGAACTGGACGCGGAGACCTTCCTCGCCGGCATCGAGGCACTGTCACACCCACCCGTGTCGCGTTGAGACCAACGTGACCTGGGCGCGCTCTGCGCCACGGGCCGCCTTCTTTGACTGATGACTCAGTCAGGAAGTACCCTTCAGGTGAACCGGGAGGGGTGTCGGCATGGCCACGCGGGCCGCAGGGCGCAGCGAGCAGGGCTGGATCACCATGGACGACGTCGCCGTCTCCTGCCTCGGCCGGGGCGGGACGAGCGTGAGCACCGAGGGCGCGGTCACGCTGACCGCCGATGAAGACCACTTCACGACGGAAGTGACGCCGACGGCGTACGAGGACGACGCCGTCGTGGTGAAGCGGTGCTGGAGCCGCCAGGCGGCCCGCCGCTTCGGTTGACGTCGCCGCCCAGCGCCGACGCCCACCAGTCTCCTCTTCGCTCATTGGAGTTCTTCCCATGTCCGGCCTCGCGGTCGTCACCGCTGCCCGCCGTTACCGTGCCCTCATCGCCAGCCCCGGGGTCGCCCGGGTGGCGCTGCCGTCCCTGATCGGGCGCCTGCCCTACGGCATGGCCACGCTCGTGTTCATCCTCGCCGTCCAGCACGGCACCGGCTCGTACGCGGTCGCCGGCATCGCCACCGGCGTGCACTCCGCGATCACCGCCTTCACCGCACCCTGGCTCGGCCGGCTCTGCGACCGCGGGCACGCCGTCGCCGTGCTGCGCGCCACCGGCATCCTCTACGGGGTGCTGCTCACCGGCATGGTCGCCGCGCTCGCCACGCACCAGCACGTCGGGCTGATCCTCGGCCTGTCCGCGCTGGCCGGCGCCGCGAACCCGCCCGTCGGCGCGGTCACCCGGGTGGTGCTGCCGGGCCTGGCCCCGCAGCACGTGCAGACGGCGTACGCGTTCGACGCGATCACCGTCGAGCTGACCTATGTGCTCGGCCCGGTGCTGATCGCCCTGGTCACCGCGATCAGTAACCCGTACGCGGCGGTGGTGCTCACCGCGCTGCTGGCCACCGCGGGCTCGCTCGGCCTGGCCGCCGCGCCCGGCCTGACCGCCCGCTACCGCGAGGTGCGCACCGCCGCACTGGCCGCGGCCGGCGCATCCGAGGCCGCCCGGGCCCGGCTCACCGGCCGCCTGATGAAGCTCAGCCTGGCCGTGGTGCTGGTGGTGGGCGCGCTGGAGGCCGCCGCGTACGGCGTCATGGAGGTGGCCATCCCCAAGTACGCCGCCGACCTCAACGCGCCGCAGTTCGCGGGCGCGGTGGTGGCCGCCTGGAGCGCCGGCTCGATCGTCGGCGGCATCTGGTTCTCCGGCATGAACCCGCGGATGAGCCGATCCAGGCTGTTCGCGCTGCTGCTGTGCCTGAACACGGTGGGCTTCGGCGCGATGCTGCTCGCCTTCGACCTGCCCAGCCTCGCCGTGATCCTGTTCCTCGGCGGCCTGGTCATCTCGCCGACCACCGCCGTGGAGTGCGAGCTGGTCACCCGGATCGCCCCCGCCGCGCGCACCACCGAGGCGTTCACCTGGGTCGGCACCGGCATCTACGTCGGCTTCGCGGCCGGCTCGTCCCTGTCCGGCCTGCTCATCAACGAGGGCACGGCGCTCTCCGTCGTGATCCTGACCGCCACCGCCATGGTCGGCACCGGCGCCCTGCTCGCCACCACCGCCGCCCGCCGCATCGCCCGCGACGCCACCCCCACCACCCCCGCCCCCACCCCGACCCCGGCCCCCGCCCACTGAGCGCCGGTGTGATCGCCCGACTTGCCTGGCACCTGGGCGTATCTTGAGCGCTCATTCGCCCACCTGCCTGGCAAGTCGGACGATCATCGGGGGCGGTCGGTGGATGGTGGGGGACGGGCGGGGGTGGGTTAGGGTTCAGCGGTGGCACGACGAACTGCCGAAGTGCGCCTGGACGCGCTGCTGCGGACCGCAGTGGACGTGATCGTCGAGCGCGGTTTCGCCAACACCCGCACCGCCGACGTCGCCAAGGCGGCCGGGGTCAGCCAGGCGCTCGTCTTCTACCACTTCACCAGCAAGGACGCGTTGCTCTCGCAGGCGTTCGCGTACGCCGCCGACCAGGACCTGGCCCGGCTCCACTCGGTGATCAGCTCCAACGCGTCCTCCGTGGAGAAGCTCAAGCGGCTGGTCAAGCTGCTGGCCCCGACCGGCCGCTCCAAGTCCTGGATGATGTGGATCGACGGCTGGTCGGAGGCGCTGCGCACCCCCGAGCTGGAGAAGGTGTCGCGCCGGATGGACCTGCGGTGGAAGGAGGGCCTCACCGAGGTCATCGCCGCCGGGGTCGCCGACGGCTCGTTCACCTGCGACGACCCGGCCGGTGCGGCATGGCGCATCAACGCCATCATCGACGGCCTCGCGGTGCAGCTCACCGTGCACGAGAAGGCGATCTCCCGCAAGCAGGCCTTCGACTGGATGCGTTTGGTCGCCGCCCGCGAGGTCGGCCTCGACCCCGCCGCGCTCGCCTGACCCTCAGTCGCTGATCACCACCCGCAGCGACCCGGCGCGGGTCTCCCCCGCCCCGATCACCCGCGGCTGCTCGTACGCCCACGCCTGGCACACCCCCGGATAACCGGTCGCGCCCTCGCTGGTCCGCACGAACCAGCGGTCCCCGTCGCCCAGCCCCGAGAACACCAGGGTGTACGCCGCCCCGCCCGACTCGCCCCGCCACACCAGCTCGGGCTCCGCGCTCCCGTTGACCTGCTCCTCACCGCTGCGCTCCCCCGCCGTGAGCCCCAGGTTCGCCCCCGGCGCCACCCGCCAGAAGCACCCGCCGTACCCGGCCCCGCCCGGCCGCCCGTTCGTCGCCGGGCTGCCCAGCACGACCTCCTCGTCGGCGCTCAGCTCCCACGCCAGCTCCAGCGCCCACGACCGCTCGTCGAGAAACGCCGCCGACACCGTGCGCCGCTCCCGCAGCAGCACCTTCCCGTCGGCCCCCCGCCACGCCAGCCGCTCCACGAACCCGTCCGGCCGCACCTCGTCGAACCCCTCGCCGGTGATCGCCCCGTGATCGTCGAGCCAGGTGTAGCCCTGACCCCGCACGTAGGTGCGCCCACCCCACAGGTTGTTCCGGTTCACGTCCTGCACCGCCAGCGACAACCCAAGGTGCCACCGATGGTCCTCCGGAAACGCGTCGGTCACCACGGTCCCCCCGAGTGTCCGCAGAGGATGCAGATACGGCCGCACCCCCAGGGTCCGCTCCACCCCCGCCCCGTCGCGGTACTCCCCCACGACCCGCCCCGCCACCGTCAGCTCCAGCGCCACGCCGCGCCACCTCTCCTCTACGGCGCCGATCTTGCGTGAACTGTGGGTGCGACACGCCTAATATGGACATATCCCTAACAGTTCGCGCAAGATCGACGCGATCAAACGCGCCGATCGCGGTGCGGTAAGCGCTTTCCGCGTGAGGTTAGCGGGTTCCCGTAACGCCCGCCAGGGTGGCGACGGTGAGGGGGCCGAGGGTGGGGAGGTGGTAGCCGCCCTCGTGGACGGCGACGACGGGCAGGCCCAGCTCGCGGACCAGGGCGCCGGTGTTCGCGTAGCCCTCCTCGGTGACCTGGAGCGGGCTCTCGGGGTCGTCCTTGGCGGCGTCCACGCCGAGGGAGAGCACCACCGCGTCGGCGCGGTCGCCGATGAACTCGGTCAGGCGGCGCACCCCGGCCAGCCAGCCGCCGTCGCCGGTGCCGGGGGCGAGCGGCACGTTCAGGTTCGCGCCCTCGCCCGCGCCGGTGCCGGTCTCGTCGGCGAACCCGGCGTAGTGCGGAAACCAGCCCGCCCCAGGGTCCACGTGCACGGACGTGTACAGCACGTCGGCGCGGTCGTAGAAGATGGACTGCGTGCCGTTGCCGTGGTGGGCGTCCACATCGACCACCGCGACCCGGGCCACGCCCGCGCGCCGCAGCGCCAGCACCGCGACCGCCGCGTTGTTCAGGTAGCACGAGCCGCCGAAGCCGGTGCGGGTGGCGTGGTGGCCGGGCGGGCGGCAGAGGGCGTACGCGGCCCGCTCCCCCGCGGCGACCAGATCGGCCGCGGTGGCGGCAGCGTGCGCGGCGGCCCGGGCCGCGGGCCAGGTGCCCGGACCGACCAGCGTCATCGTGTCGTAGCAGAACCGACCCGCCCGCGCGTGCGTGGCCGTGGGCGTACGCGGTGGCAGCCCCTCCAGCATCGCCGGGGTCGGGAAGACGTACGGCGTCACGCGGTCGGTGTACTCGAGGTAGCCGCCCTCGGTCCACTGGTCGTACACCTCCGCTAGGTGCGCCAGCAGCTCGGGGGAGTGCGCCTCGGCGAGCGGCTCGTCGCCGAGCGGCCGCGCCTCGACCAGCCGCGCGCCCGCCGACACCAGCGCGGAGCGCAGCACCGTGGCGCGCTCGGGAAGCTCGGTGCCGGGGGTGCGGACGTCGATCCAGATCTCGGCGCCGGGCACGTGCCGCAGCACCTCGTCGCTCCACACCACGGGCAGGTCCAGCTTCGCCATCCCGGCATGATGCCAGCCCCGCCGCTCCGGCACGGACGATCGTTACTGAGTCGAGACTCAGTTAGGCTGCGCCCATGCCTCGCGTCTCCGATCTCGGGATCACCATCGGCTCCCTGCCCAGCGGCCCCAGCGGGTCCATCCTCGACGTGCCCGGGGTGGGCGTCGGGCACGCCACCGTGTGGCGCGACGAGGAGCCGCCGCCGGCCGGGCGCGGCGTCGCGCGTACCGGCGTCACGGTCGTCGACCCGGGTGGCAACGCCTTCCGGGAGCCGATCCCGGCGGGGGGCGCGGTCCTCAACGGCGCGGGCGAGTGCACCGGCTTCCTGTCCGCGCAGGAGTGGGGCCTGGCCGAGACCCCGATCTTCCTGACCTCCACCATGCAGCTCGGCCGGGTGTACGACGCCGCGTGCGAGCTGCTCATGGCCGAGGAGCCCGCGATCGGCGACGACGACGTGATCATCCCGGTGGTCGCCGAGTGCGACGACAGCTTCCTGTCCGAGTCCCGCCGCATGCAGGTGACCCGCGACGACGTGGCCAAGGCGCTGACCGCCGCGCGGGACGCCGCCGCGCGCGCCGAGGCCGACCGCGCGGCCGGCCACGTGCCGCAGCCGCCCGCCGAGGGCGCGGTCGGCGCCGGCACCGGCATGAGCTGCCTGGGCTTCAAGGGGGGTATCGGCACCGCGTCGCGCGTGCTGCCCTCGGGCCACACGCTGGGCGTGCTCGCGATGACGAACTTCGGTGAGCGCGGCCGCCTCACCGTCGCCGGTGTCCCGGTCGGGCAGCTGCTGCCGCCCGCCCCCGCGCCGACCGCGCCCCCGGCGGGCTCCTGCATCGTCATCGTGATCACCGACGCGCCCGTCGACCCGGCCGGGTGCCGGCGCCTGGCCCGCCGCGCCGGGCTCGGCCTGGCCCGCACCGGCTCGACCGCGCACCACGCCAGCGGCGAGATCTTCCTGGCCCTGGCCACCGGCCTGCGCGCCCCGCGCGGCACCACCCCGGTCGGCACCGCCCTGCAGGGCCGCGCTCTGGACCCGTTCTTCGCCGCCGCCGTCGAGGCCACCGAGGAGAGCGTCCTGAACAGCCTCCTCAACGCCCCCACCGTGACCGGCCGCGGCGGCAACACGTCCGAGGGCCTCCCCGTCGACCGCGTCCGCGCCCTCCTCGCCCTCCACTCCTGAGCCGCCGTTGACCGTGAGCGAGTGCGGCCGGTAGTGTTCGGCGGCACGGAAAACGTTTACCATCGCGTTTCCATCGGCCCCACCTCACCCACGGAGCCAGCATGTCCGCACGCCATGACCGCCCCTGGTGGCGCGATGCCGTCATCTACCAGGTGTATCCGCGCAGCTTCGCCGACGGGAACGGCGATGGCGTCGGCGACCTCGCCGGCCTGCGCGAGCGCCTGCCGTACCTGCGCGATCTCGGCGTCGACGCGATCTGGCTGAGCCCGTGGTACGTCTCGCCGATGGCCGACGCCGGCTACGACGTGGCCGACTACCGCGACATCGACCCGCTGTTCGGCACGCTGGCGCAGGCCGAGGAGCTGATCGCGCAGGCGCACGCGCACCGGCTGCGGATCATCGTGGACATCGTGCCCAACCACTGCTCCGACCGGCACCCGCGCTTCCAGGCCGCGCTCGCGGCCGGGCCGGGCTCGCCCGAGCGGGAGCTGTTCTGGTTCCGGCCCGGCCGGGGCGAGCACGGCGAGCTGCCGCCCAACGACTGGACGTCGCACTTCGGCGGCCCGGCCTGGACCCGCGCCGCCGACGGCGAGTGGTTCCTGCACATGTTCGCCCCCGAGCAGCCCGACTGGAACTGGAACCACCCGGCCGTACGCGAGGACTTCGAGACCACGCTGCGCTTCTGGCTGGACCGCGGGGTGGACGGGTTCCGCATCGACGTCGCCGATCACCTGGTGAAGGACCTCGCCCTGCCGGACGCCGCGCCGCTGCCGCCGGAGGCGATCCGCCCGTGGCGCGACCAGGAGGGCGTGCACGAGATCTACCGGCGGTGGCGGAAGATCGCCGACGGGTACCCGCAGCGCGGCGTCTTCGTCGGCGAGCTGTGGGACGACGATCCGGTCCGGTTCACCCGCTACCTGCGCCCGGACGAGCTGCACACCGGCTTCAACTTCCCGTTCCTGTCCTGCCCCTGGGACGCCGCCGCGTTCCGGTACGTCATCGACCTGACCCTGGCCACGCATGCGCTGGTCGGCGCGCCCGCGACCTGGGTGCTGTCCAATCACGACGTGGTACGCCACGTCACCCGCTACGGCCGGGCGCGCACCGCGCACTCGTTCGACGACGCGAAGCACGTGATGCCCAGCGACCTGGTCCTGGGCACCCGGCGCGCCCGCGCCGCCGCGCTGCTCAGCCTGGCGCTGCCCGGCTCGGCGTACCTCTACCAGGGTGAGGAGCTGGGGCTGCCCGAGGTCGAGGACATCCCCGAGGCGCTGCTGCAGGACCCGCGCTGGCTCCGGTCCGGGTACACCGACCGGGGCCGGGACGGCTGCCGGGTGCCGCTGCCCTGGTCCGGGGACGCGCCGCCGTACGGGTTCAGCCCGGACGACGCGGCCGCGCCGCCGTGGCTGCCGCAGCCGGCGAGCTGGGCCGGGCTGTCCGCCGCCGCGCAGACCGGCGACCGCCGCTCCACGCTGGAGCTGTACCGGCGCGCGCTGCACGTGCGCCGCACCGAGCCCGACCTCGGCGACGGCAGGCTCACCTGGCTGCCCGCTCCGGACGGGGTGCTGCACTTGCGCCGCGGCGACGGCTTCGCCTGCCTGGTCAACCTCGGCGACACGGCGGTGCCGCTGCCGCCGTACGAGTACGTCCTGCTCACCAGCGATCCCCTGGAGGACCTGCACGTGGCTCCGAACACCGCCGTCTGGCTGCGTGTCGCGTGAGCGCTCACATCCTCGTGGTCGGGATCGACGGGGTACGCCGCGGCTGACGTTCCCCGACACGAGGGGCGTGCTGCTGATCACGCAGGTGGGGAGCCCGGATGACGGGATCGTGAGATCGGCGGACGGCGACGGTGAGTAGCCTGTACGCATGAGAATCGGCATTGTCGGAGCCACGGGCCAGGTCGGCGGCGTCATGCTCCGGGTCCTCGCGGAGCGCAACTTCCCCGTCGACCAGCTGCGGCTGTTCGCCTCGGCCCGCTCGGCCGGGCGCACCCTGCCGTGGCGGGGCACCGAGGTCACGGTCGAGGACGCGGCCACCGCCGACTACACCGGTCTCGACATCGTGCTGTTCTCCGCGGGCAAGACCACCTCGCTCGCGCTCGCGCCGAAGGTCGCCGCGGCCGGGGCGGTCGTCATCGACAACTCGTCGGGCTGGCGCCTGGACCCGGACGTGCCGCTGGTCGTCGCCGAGGTCAACCCGCAGGCCGCCAAGCTGCGCCCCAAGGGCATCATCGCCAACCCGAACTGCACCACCATGGCCGCCATGCCGGTGCTGCGCCCGCTGCACGACGAGGCCACCCTCACCGGCCTCATCGCCAGCACCTACCAGGCCGTCTCCGGCACCGGCCTGACCGGCGTCGACGAGCTGCACGAGCAGGCCAGCGCCGTGATCGGCGAGGCCCGCGCGCTCACCCACGACGGCGCCGCCGTCGACTACCCGGCGCCGAAGGTGTACGCGCACCCGATCGCGTTCAACGTGCTGCCGCTGGCCGGCTCGCTGGTCTCCGACGGCTCGTTCGAGACCGACGAGGAGCAGAAGCTCCGCAACGAGAGCCGCAAGATCCTCGGCATCCCGGACCTGCCGGTCTCCGGCACCTGCGTCCGCGTGCCCGTCTTCACCGGCCACTCGCTGCAGATCAACGCCCGCTTCGCGAACCCGATCAGCCCCGAGCGCGCCCGCGAGCTGCTCGCCCACGCCCCCGGCGTGCTGCTGGCCGACGTCCCCACCCCGCTGCAGGCTGCCGGCCAGGACCCGACCTACGTCGGCCGCATCCGCCGCGACGAGACCTCGCCGAACGGCCTGGCCCTGTTCTGCTCCAGCGACAACCTGCGCAAGGGCGCCGCCCTCAACGCCGTCCAGATCGCCGAACTCGTCCGCGCCGAACTCTCCTAACCAAAAGGAAGGGCACCTTCTTATCGTTTTACGTATAGGAAGGTGCCCTTCTTCACGCCTGCCGCCGGACGGCCGCGTCGGCGGTGTGCGGGTGCTGTAAAGACCCTGTGCAGGCAGGGCGTTCCCGCCGGTCGCGGTGCTGCAATGAAGGCGTGAGCCACAACCCCTACCGGGCACCACTCGCTCCCGGGCGGCCCGCGGTCGCCGCCGCCACGTTCACGCCTGCCGCACCAGCACCAGCACCAGCACCGGCACCCGGCGGCTCCGGCCCCGCCGTCCTCCTGCCCTCCGCACGTCCGAGCATCCCCGGCGGGACCGGCGACGGCATCGTCACGTCGGCGCAGCGGCGGCGCATACGCGTCCGGCGGGTCCGCGCCGGCATCGGCCTCGCGCTGGTCGGGCACGGGGTCGCGGTCACCCTCCCGGTCCTGCCCGCGCTGATCAAGGTGATGCTCGGCGGTCCCGGCAGCGACGGCACGATCGCCTACGTGCTCAGCGCCGTGCCGGCACAGCTCGCGCTCGCCGCCGTGGTCGTCGTCCTCGGCATCCGCCGCACCGCCGAGCGCGACGCCGCCGGGGCGGTCGGGCTGGCGCTCGGCTGGCTCGCCGGTGCCCCGGCCGCCCTGCTCGCGGGCATCGCCATCGCCGTCACGATCGCGGTCTGACCCGCTCGCGCGCCCGGACCGTGGGCGAGCCGTACACCGGCCCGGTGACGGGGCTGGCCAACCGCCGCGTGCTGCTCCCGCTCTGAGCCCGGCGCGCGCAGCCGCCGCGGCGGCCGGGCGGGATCAGCTGCGGGATCGCGTCAGCGCGCGGCGCATGGCGATACGCCGGCCGAGGACGTCCAGGCACAGTTCGGCTTCATGCGCCCGGATCTCCCGCAGTCCCGGCGTGAGGCGGGTCAGCTCGGTGAAGCCGCGACGGGCGTAGTACGGCCCGTTCCAGGGCACGTCGGCGAAGGTGGTCAGGGTCATCGCCTGGTAGCCTGAGTCGGCCGCCCACGTGCAGGCGGCTTCCAGCAGTGCGGTGCCGATGCCCCGGCCGGAGTGGCCGGGATGGACGGACAGCTGCTCCAGGTGCGCCAGGCCGTCGACCTCGCCCAGTCGCGCGAACCCCACCGGCGGATCTCCCGCGACCAGCACACACCTCGCCTCGGCCAGCTCCTCGACGCTGCCCGGCGGCGGCAGCGGCCCGATCCCCGCGTCGTGGAACGGCCCGTCCGAGGCCAGCTCCACCTCCACCAGCAGCGGCAGCTCCGCCGCCCGCGCCCGGCGCACCGGCACCCCGCTCATCCCGCTCCCCCAACCGCATACCCACAGATCTTGTGCAGTTCGTGTCGCTGGAGCAGCACCAAACGCACAAGATCTACCGACGATCGACCCATATGGAAGGCAGAGACTATGTCAGCAGCAGCGGAACGGCTCGTGATTATCACGGGCGGGCCCGGCGCCGGTAAGACGACCCTCATCGAGGCGCTGCGGGCGCGCGGGTACGCGACCGCGCCGGAGGCCGGGCGGGCGATCATCCAGGACCAGGTGGCGATCGGCGGCCGGGCGCTGCCGTGGGCCGACACGGCGCTGTTCGCGGAGCTGGGGCTGGTCTGGGAGCTGCGCTCCTACCGCTGGGCGCTGGAGCAGCCGGGCACCGTCTTCTTCGACCATGCCATGCCCTCGCTGGCGTCCTATTTCGAGTTGGTCACCGGCGCCGTGCCCGGCTACGTCGCGGAGGCGGTCCGCCGGTGCCGCTACCGCAGGCGCGCCTACCTCGCCCCACCGTGGGCGGACATCTTCTGCAACGACGCCGAGCGCAAGCAGACCTTCGCCGAGGCGCTGCAGCTGGATGTGCTGGTACGCGAGGCGTACGCGCGCTACGGCTACGAGCTGGTGGAACTCCCCCGCTGCCCGGTGGCGCAGCGGGTGGAGTTCCTCCTCGACGACCTGCGCCGGTATCCGGCGACGGCCTGACGGCTTCAGGCCGTGACCGCGCCGGTGGGCGTGCCGCCCGCCGCGCCCGCGATGCCGTCGCCCACGTGGCCCGCGAGCAGGCACGCGGCGGCGTGCGGGCCGTGCAGCGGCAGCACCGGCAGCGACTCGGTGGTGCACCGCTGCGCCACCCCGGCCCGCGCGGCGAGGCCGTCGGCCAGCGCGGGGCAGCGCGGGTGGAAGCGGCAGCCGGTGGGGATGCGCGACGGGTCGGGCGACTCGCCGCTGAGGATCACCGGTTCCCGCCCGCTCGCCTCGGGCAGCACCGACAGCAGCGCCGCCGTGTACGGGTGCCGCGGCGCGGCGAGCACCTGCTCGGTGCGGCCGACCTCGACGATGCGGCCGAGATACATCACCGCGAGCCGGTCGGCGATGTTCCAGGCCAGGCCGAGGTCGTGCGTGACGACCAGCACGGACAGGCCCAGCTCGGCACGCAGCGACAGCAGCAGGGCCAGGATCTCGCCGCGCACCGAGGCGTCCAGGGACGCCACCGGCTCGTCCGCGATGATCAGCTCCGGCTCCAGCACCAGCGCGCCGGCGATGACGACGCGCTGGCGCTGGCCGCCGGACAGCTCGTGCGGGTAGCGGCCGAAGAAGCGCTCCGCCGGGCGCAGGCCCGCCTGCGACAGCGCCTTGGCGACCAGCGCCCGCTCGTCGCCGGGCACCCGGTGGATGCGCAGGCCCTCGGCGACGGCCTCGTACACCGTGCGCCGCGGGTTGAGCGCGCCCGTCGGGTCCTGGAGCACCAACTGCACCCTGCGGCGCAGCGCTTTGAGGCACTTGCCGCTGTAGTCGATCGGCCTGCCGTGGTGCAGCACCTGCCCGGCGTACGGCTTCTGGAGGCCGAGCAGGGTCCGGGCCAGCGTGGTCTTGCCACTGCCCGACTCACCGGCCAGCGCCAGGATCTGTCCCCTGTCGACGGACAGCTCGACCCCGTCGACGGCCCGCACCGGCGGGACGCCCTTGCCCCGCCCGCCGAACCCGACGTGCAGGTTCCGCGCCTCCAGCACCGGATGCACCGACACGGTCATGCCGTCGCCTCGCTTCGCTCGGCTCCGTCGTCGCAGGCGGAGGTCAGGACTCGCGCGTTCATGCGGCACCTCCCACGTGTACGCAGGCGGCGCTGCGCTCGGCGTCGACCGTGCGCAGCCGGACGTCGTACTGCACGCATTCGGGCAGCGCCACGGCGCAGCGCGGCGCGAAGGCGCACCCGCCGCCCAGCTCGCGCGGGTCCGGCGGGTCACCGGGCAGCCCGCGCGGGGCGCGCCGCGAGGCCGGATCGCCGATGACCGGAAACGCCCCGGCCAGGGCCTGCGCGTAGGGGTGCGCGGCGTCGGCGAAGAGCCGGTGTCCCGGGCCCTGCTCGACGACGCGCCCGGCGTACATGACCGCGACCCGGTCGCAGGTGGACGCGAGCACCGACAGGTCGTGGCTGATCAGGATCAGGCCCACGCCGCGCTCGCGCACCAGCTGCTTGAGCAGCGACAGCACCTGGGCCTGCACCATCACGTCGAGCGCGGTGGTCGGCTCGTCCGCGATGATCAGCTGGGGCGAGCAGGCCAGCGCCATCGCGATCATGACGCGCTGCTTCTGCCCACCGGACAGCTCATGCGGGAACGACTCGGCCCGCCAGGCCGGCACACCGACCTGCTCCAGCAGCTCGCCCACCTGCTTACGGACCGCGGCCGCGGACGACTTCGGCGCGTGCAGCGTGATCGCCTCGGCGATCTGGCGGCCGATGGCGCGCACCGGGTTGAGCGCGTGCATCGCGCCCTGGAACACGATCGACGCCTCGTTCCAGCGCACCGCCCGTAGCTGCCCCCAGCTCATCTTCAGCACGTCGGCGCCGTTGAGCAGGATCTCGCCGGACACCTCGGCGTTGCCGGGCAGCAGCCGCAGCACCGCACCCGCCAGCGTCGACTTCCCGCAGCCGGACTCCCCGGCCAGCCCGAGGGTCTCCCCCGCCGCCAGGGTGAGATCGACACCGCGGACCGCGGGCAGCGGCACCCCGCGATCCCGGTACGCCACCCGCAGGTCCCTGATCTCCAGCAGCACGGTGCCTCCAGCTGTTCGTGCTTGCGGGGCTCGCTCCGCTCGCTCCTCGCCGCTCACGAGTGCCGCTCCAGCCTCGGGTCGAGGATGCGCTCCAGGGCGCGGCCGCACATGTTGAAGGCGCGGACCACCAGCACCACGGCGAGGCCGGGCCCGAGCACCCACCACCAGGCGCCCCGGTCGATAGCGCCGAGGTTGTACGCCTCGTCGAGGATGCGCCCCCACGAGATCCGCAGCGGGTCGCCGAGGCCGAGGAAGGAGAGCGTGGTCTCCGCGATGATCGCGATGGACACGGTCAGCGTGGTGTTCGCCAGGATCAGCGGCATGACGTTGGGCAGCACGTGCCGGGTCATCTGGTGCCAATGCCCGCCGCCCAGCGCCCTGGCCCGTTCCAGGTAGGGGCGCGCCTCCACGGCCATGGTCTGCGCGCGGACCAGCCGGGCCGTGCTCGACCAGGAGGTCACGCCGATCACGATGATCACCGCGATGAGCTTCGGCACGTCCGGCGGGAAAACCACGGCCAGCACGATGGCCAGCGGCAGGTACGGGATGACCAGGAACCACTCGGTCAGCCGGTTCAGCGTGCCGCCGAGCATCCCGTGGAAGTGGCCCGAGGCGATGCCGACGAGCGAGCCGAGCACCATCGAGATCACCGTTGCGGCCAGGCCGACCAGCAACGTCACCTGCGTGCCATGGATGACCATGGTCAGCACGGAGCGCCCGTTGTGGTCGGTGCCGAACGGGTAGTCCCACGACGGCCCGGCGGCCAGCGGCCCGTCCGCCTTGGTGACCTCCAGGCCCGACGGGTCGGCCAGCAATGACGCGAAGATCGCGACCAGCCCGAACACCACCAGCACGACCAGCCCGGACAGGCCTTCGCGGTCCCGTAGGAAGGCGCGCCACCCGGACGGCCGCCGAACGGCAGCTTCGCTCATGCGGCACGCACCCTCGGGTCGAGCAGCGGCATCAGCAGGTCGGCGATGAGGTTCATGACGATCACTCCGGCCGAGAAGACCAGGAACAGGCCCTGCAGCAGCGGGATGTCCGGGCCGCGCAGCGCGTCGTAGGTGAGCCGGCCCAGGCCCGGCCAGGAGAACACGGTCTCCACGGTGATCGCGCCCGCCACCACGAAGCCCATGCTGAGGAAGAACAGCGTCATCGACGGCAGCAGCGCGTTGGGCAGCGCGTGGCGGCGCAGCACCAGGTCGTCGCGCAGCCCCTTGGCCCGCGCGGTGGTCAGGTAGTCGGCGCGCCGCTCGTCCAGGATCGACGACCGCATGATCAGCGAATACTCGGCGACGTAGACGATGGCGAGCACGGTCACCGGCAGCACCATGTGCCAGAGCACATCGAGCCAGGCGGGCAGGGTGGAGCGTGGGTCGTTCATGCCGCGCGCCGGGAAGATGCCGTACCGGTTCAGGAAGACCAGCAGCACCAGGCCGAGCAGCCACTCGGGCATCGAGTAGAAGGTGACCGCGGCGCTGGAGCCCAGCCGGTCGAAGCGGCTGCCCTGCCGCCAGCCCGCGCGAGCGCCCAGCCAGACCCCGAGCACGGCCGCGATGACGAGCGCGGTGCCCGACAGCAGCACGGTGGGCCAGAACCGCTCCATGATCACGTCGGTGACCTCGGCGTGCTGGCTGAAGGACACACCCAGGTCGCCGCTGAACACGCTCTTGACGTACTTGACGAAGGCGACGTCCCAGCTGTCGTTGAGGCCGAGCCGTTCGCGCAGCTCGCGCAGCGCCTCCGGGTCGGCGTTGCGGCCACGCGGCGCGAACGCCTTGGCCGGGTCGCCGGGCAGCACCCGGAACAGGAAGAAGTTGACGACCACGACGAAGACCAGCATCAGCACCGCGGACAGGCACTTGCGCAGGACGTACGCCGCAGAAAGGGCGTGGCGGGGCCGGCGCGTCACCGCACCGGCCCCGCCTGCTGATCCGGTCATTCCCGGTCGTCCGCGTTCGAGCGCCGCTTCAGCACCACGACCGCGCCGCCGATGAGCAGCACCAGCACCACGCCGCCGACCACCCAGAGCACCACGCCACCCGAGCCGGAGCCCGAGTCGGCGTCGCCCGCCTGCGCGGTCACCGGCTTGAGGTTGCGGTAGCTGTGCGTGCCGTACTGGAAGGCGAGGATGCCGCCCTCGGAGGGCTGCGGCACGAAGCCGGTGAAGCGGTCCGACCGGTACGCCTCGGACTGGTTGTAGTAGTACGTCATCGAGTACGCGACGTCCTCGTACAGCAGCCGCTGCGCCTCCTTGACCTTCTCGGCGCGCTTGGCCGGGTCGATCATCGTCTGCTGCTCGGCGTACAGCTTGTCGAACGCCTCGCTGCAGTAGAAGCTGTCCGACCACCCCGCGGCGATCTCGCCGTCCTCCTCGTAGGAGCGCTGCTCGCAGGTCATCACGGAGAGCTGGAAGTCGGGGTCGGGCTCGACCACCCAGCCCCACTCGAACAGGTCGAACTCGCCCTTGCCGAGGACCACGGTGAGGTTGTCCTCGCTCATGATCGAGACGGTGGCCTCGATGCCGATCTCCTTGAGCCAGGAGCGCACGTACTCGGCCGTCTGCTTGGAGTACTCGGAGCTGTCCCGGCCGAACAGGCGGAACTTCAGCGCCTTGCCGTCCTTGGCCCGGATGCCGTCGGCGCCCTTCGAGTAGCCGGCCGCGTCCAGGATCGAGTTGGCCTTGGCCAGGTCGAAGGCGCGCTCGGCGCTGCCCGGGTTCCAGTGCAGGTCGGCGTAGATCGGCGGGATGACGCCGGTGGCGGGGCCGCCGTGGCCGTTGAGCACCTTGGTGACCAGCGTCTTGCGGTCGATGGCGTGGTCGATGGCGAGCCGGACCTGCTTGTCCTTGAGCGCCGGGTGGCCGTCGCCGATCGCCTTGCCGTCGGTGGTCGCCGCGCCGAGGTTGTAGCCGATCTCGTTGAAACCGTAGTACTTGGCGTCGTTGACGGTGATGCCAGGCTCCTTGACCAGCGTCTCGGCGATCGCCGCGGGCAGGTCCTGGGCCATGTCGATCTCACCCTGGCGCAGCGCCTGGGCCAGCGCGGTGTCGTCGGCGAACACCGTGAAGATCAGCTCGTCGATGTTCGGCGCCCCGCCGAAGTGCTGCTTGTTCGCGGTGAACCGGTAGAACTGGCCCTTCTTCGCCTCGGCCAACTGGAACGGGCCGGAGCCGACCACGTCCTTGTCGTTGGCGAAGGTCGCCGCGTCCTTGGCGCTGACCTTCGACCAGACGTGCTCAGGCAGGATCGGCACCGCCAGCCGCAGCATGATGGGGCTGGGCTTCTCGACCTCCATCACCACGGTGTGGTCGTCCGTCGCTGTGATCTTGGTGATGTTGTCGACGTAGCTGCTGTACTGACCGTTGGCCGTCTCGTCGTCCTTGGCCCGCTGGAACGTGTACACCACGTCCTTGGCGGTGAGGTCGGCGCCGTCGGACCACTTCACGCCCTTGCGGAGGTGGAAGGTCCAGGCCTTGCCGTCGGCCGAGGTCTCCCACTTCTCCGCCAGCCACGGCTCGGGGGCGAAGTCCTTCGCCGCGCTCGTGGTCAGGTAGTCGTACATGAGCTGGTAGGTCTCGAACGCGCCGGCCACCACGCCGACGTACGGGTTGAGCGAGTCGATGTCCTGCTTCACACCGATCACGAAGCTGGTCTTGCTGCGCTCGGACGCGGCCGGGGCGGGCGTGCCGTCCGCGACGGCGGGCGCCGCGGCGACACCGAGCAGGGCCAGTGCGGCCGTCGCCGCCACCGCCAGCCGCGCCCAGGGTCGGCGCGCTGACTGATTGGTCAACCAGGACTTTGGAGCAGGAGGGGTGCTGCTCATCAGTTCTCTCCCTTGGTGCCCGGGGGCGTGGCGGGTAGGGTGCCCGGTCATGCCGCACGATCTCGTCAACAGCGAAGCGCCGCCGGCCGCGCCCGCCGAACCGCGTCAGCACGAGCTGCACGGCCGCCGGTGGACCGACGCTTACGGGTGGATGCGGGACCACTCCGACCCGCGGTTTCTCGCCTACCTGCGCGCCGAGCGCGAGTACTGCGATGCCGCCGCAGGCCGGCTGGAGAGCCTCCAGACCGAGGTGTTCCATGAGGTGGAGCGACGCCTCCCGCCGACTGAGTCTTCAGTCAGCTGGCGACATGGTTCACGTTTCTACTACACCCGGACCGTCGCCGGTAGTGAGTACGAGCAGTTCTTACAGACCGGCCATGACGGTGACGCGGACCGGGTGCTGCTGGACGGCGCCCTTCTCGCCGGTGAGGACGGGTTCGCCGAGATCGGGCTGCGGGAGCCGAGCCCCGATGACACCCTCCTGGCCTACTCCGTGGATACCACCGGTGACGAGGTCTATCGATTGCGGTTCCGCCGGTCGGCGACGTTGACCGACCTTTCGGAGGAGCTGCCCCGCACGTACTACACCGGGGCGTGGAGCGCCGACTCGCGCTCGTTCTTCTACACCGTGCACGACGAGCTGTTCCGCCCGCACCAGGTATGGCGGCACGTGATCGGCACCCCGGCCGAGGCCGACGCGCTGGTGCTGCAGGAGGACGACGCCCGCTTCGAGCTGACCGTCAGCGCCTCGCGGGACGGCCACTGGATCATGATCGAGGCGCGCTGCCGGGACACCGCCGAGTGGCACCTGATCCCGGCGGCCGCCCCGGACACCGCGCCCGCCGTGGTCGCCCCACGGCGCAAGGGCGTCGACTACCGCATCGACCATGCCGACGGCCGCCTGGTCATCGTCACCGACGACGGGGCGCCCGAGTTCCGGGTGATGAGCGCCCCGGTGGACAGCCCCGGCCGGGAGCACTGGACCGAACTGTTCGCATCACGGCCCGGCGAGCGCATCGTCGCCTGCCACGCGCTGCGCGGGCACTGGCTGGTCGAGCTGCGCCGGGACGGCTTCCCGCTGCTGCGCGCGGTCGACCGGGCCACCGGGGCCGAGGTGGAGATCGGCGCGGGCATCCCCGCCGGGCAGGTCCGGCTCGCCACCCCGTTCGAGTACGACGACCGCACCGTCACCATCGCCGTCGAGTCGCTGATCGAGCCGCCCGCCTGGTACACCGCCGACCTCGGCACCGGCGCCCGCGAACAGCGCAAACGGCGCGAGGTGCCCGGTTACGACGCGAGCGCGTACCGGACCGCGCGGCGGCACGCGACCGCCCCGGACGGCACCGCCGTGCCGGTGACGCTGGCCTGGCACGCGGACACCCCGCTCGACGGCACCGCCCCCGCCCTGCTCTACGGGTACGGCGCGTACGAGTCGGTGCTCGACCCCGAGTTCGACCCGGTGCTGCCGAGCCTGCTCGACCGGGGTGTGGTCTACGCGCTCACCCACCCGCGCGGCGGCGGCGAGAACGGCCGCGGCTGGTGGCAGGACGGCCGCCTGGCGGCCAAGGCCAACACCTTCACCGACCACCTCGCGGTCGCGGACTGGCTCGCCGAAGGCGTCGCGGACGGCACCCGGCTGGGCACGCGCGGCCTGTCGGCCGGCGGGCTGCTGCAGGGCGCGGTCTACACGATGCGGCCGCAGCGCTGGGCGGCCGTGGTGGCGGAGGTGCCGTTCGTGGACGTCGTCACGACCATGCTGGACCCGGACATCCCGCTGACCGTCAACGAGTGGGACGAGTGGGGCGACCCCCGTGACCCGGAGCAGTTCGCCTGGATGCGGGCGTACTCGCCGTACGACAACCTGCCGTCCGGCCCGCGCCCGCCGCTGCTGGCCACCGGCGCGCTGCACGACCCACGCGTCATGGTCCACGAACCGGCCAAGTGGGTGGCCCGGCTGCGCGCCACCGCCACCCCCGCCGACGGCCCCGTCTACCTGCGCACCGAACTCGGCGCGGGGGCCCACACCGGCCCCGTCGGCCGCTACGCCCACGCCCGCTACGAAGCCGAGATCCTCACCTTCCTCCTCCACCACCTCCGCGCGGCGTCCTAGATCATCCAATTTGCCTGGCAGATGGGCGTATGCGAGCTCAAGATACGCCCGTCTGCCAGGCAAGTCGGGCGATCATGGCTCGACGGGCGCTACGGGGAGGGGGCGGACGGAGTCGCGCATGGCGATGTGGGTGCCGAGCATGACGTGCTGGCGGGTGGAGTGCTCACCACGCTGGAGGGCTAGTTTGACGGCGGTGCGGCCGAGTTCCTCGTGGGGCAGGTGCACGCTGGTCAGGGCCGGGAACAGCTCGGGGGCCATGGGGGTGTCGTCGTAGCCGATGATGGAGACGTCGTCGGGGACGCGCTTGCCGGCCGCGCGCAGGGCGCGCATGGCGCCTGCCGCCGCCAGGTCGTTCGCGGCGAAGATCGCGGTGAACTCGGCCCCCGCCGCGAGCAGCCTCCGGGTCTGGCGGAAGCCGGCGTCCTGGCTCATGTCGTCGTGTACGACCAGCGCCGGGTCCACCGGCACCCGGAACGCCTCCATCGCCCGCCGGTAGCCGTCGAGCCGGGCGTCGAACGTGGTGTTGCCGACCGGGCCGCCCAGCAGCACGATGCGCCGGTGCCCGGCGGACAGCAGGTGACTGGTGGCCGCGAACGCGCCGCCCGCGTTGTCGTACTCCACGGTGATCGCCGGGAAGTCGGGGCCGAGCGAGGGACGCCCGCACAGGACGAGGCGGCTGCCCGCGTCCTCCAGGCCCTTGGCGTAGCGGTACATCCGCTCGCGGTAGTCGTCGTTCATGAGCACGCCGCCGACCAGGATGACCGCGTCGGCGTGCTGCTCGCGCATCAGCTTGACGATCTCCAGCTCGCGGTCGGGGTCGCCGTGCGTGGTGCAGACGAGGCAGAGCCGGTCGGACTCGGCGGCCTGATACTCCACCCCCGACGCGATGTGCGCGAAGAACGGGGTGACCACGTCGTACATGACCAGGGCGACGACGTTGGAGGTGGCCCCGGACAGGGCGCGGGCGTGGGCGTTGACGACGTAGTCCAGCTCGCGCACGGCGCGCTGGACCTTGGTGCGGGTGTTGCCGGCGACGGGGTAGTCGCCGGAGAGCACCCTGGACACCGTGGCCACCGAGACGCCGGCCAGGGCCGCGACGTCGCGAATCGTGGGCCGCTTGTTCATGAGGTAACCCTTGGGACGAGGGCGAGCAGGGGAAACCAAATCAGAAAGCGTTTACCCTACGCGGCGCACCGACGGCTGTCCACGGCGGATCGTGCGGCGGCCTGCGCTAACCTTGACTACTGTTAAGAAGCTGTACTAACGTCCGCGGCGACGGCTTTAGAAACCGCTTTCCAAGCCGCTTTCCTGGCGGTGAGCCTCGAAGGAGCCGACGTGCTGATTCCGCGCCCGACCTCGTACTCGACCGCCCCGGGAAACCACGAGCTGAGTGCCGCCAGCGCAGTGCACGCCCCGGCGGAGATCGCCGATCTGCTGCGGGAGCTGCTGAGCCCGGCCACCGGCCTGCCGCTGCCCGACGCCGCGGCGGACACCGCCGAGCTGGTGTTCACCCTGGACTCGGCCGACACCGAGCTGAGCGACGAGGGCTACCGGCTCACCGTCGACGGCTCCGGCGTGCGCGCGGTCGCCGGCACGCCGGCCGGGCTGCGCTGGGCGGTGCAGGCGCTGCGCCAGCTGCTGCCGCCGGAGGCCTGCGGCAGCACCCGCGCCGATGTGGCGTGGCGGGTGCCGTACGCCGAGATCACCGACCGGCCCCGCTACCCGTGGCGCGGCGTGCTGATCGACGTGGCCCGCTGGCACCAGCCGGTGAGCTGGCTGCGCACCGTCGTCGACCTGCTCGCGCTGCACCGGATGAACGTGCTGCACCTGCACCTCACCGAGGACCAGGGCTGGCGCTTCGAGGTCC
Source organism: Catellatospora sp. IY07-71 (assembly GCF_018326265.1). Classification (GTDB taxonomy): domain Bacteria; phylum Actinomycetota; class Actinomycetes; order Mycobacteriales; family Micromonosporaceae; genus Catellatospora. The sequence goes on along the minus strand of NZ_AP023360.1, from coordinate 2,931,615 downwards.
GGCGCTACCCGCGCCTCACCGAGGTCGGCGCGCGGCGGCGCGAGTCGCCGGTCGGCCACGAGAACATCAAGCAGGCCGACCGCACCCCGCACGACGGCTGGTACACCCAGGACGAGTTGCGCGAGCTGGTCGCGTACGCGGCCCGACGCGGGGTGACCGTGGTGCCCGAGATCGACCTGCCGGGGCACACCACCGCCGCCATCGCGGCCTACCCGGAGCTGGGCAACGATTCCGCCGCGCGGCTGGAGACCGGCACCCGGTGGGGCGTCTACTCCACCGTGCTCAACTGCGACGACGCCACGGTCGACTTCATGCGGCACGTGCTCGACGAGCTGGTCGACGTGTTCCCGGCGGCGTACGTGCACCTCGGCGGGGACGAGGTGCCGCCCGGCGAGTGGGCGGCCAACCCGGCCGCGCGGGAGCGCATGGCGCAGCTCGGGCTCACCGACCCGGAGGACCTGCTCGGGTGGTGGATCACCGTGCTCGCCGACCACCTGCGCACCCACGGCCGCCGCGTCGTGGTCTGGGACGAGCTGGTCAAGCGGGGCGCGCCCGCCGACGCGGTGGTCATGGCCTGGCGGGACGAGGCCAAGGTGGCCGCGGCGCTGGAGGCCGGGCACGACGTGGTGGCCACCCCGCAGAGCCACGTCTACCTCGACCACGCCGAGTCGGACCAGGCCGGGGAGCCGCTCAGCATCGGCGGGCACAGCCCCCTGGACCGGGTGTACGGCTACGACCCCGAGCCGGCCGACGCGCCCGACGGCGGCAACCGGGTGATCGGCGTGCAGGGCAACCTGTGGGGCGAGTACCTGCCGACGGTGGGGCGGGCGGCGTACAGCCTGCTCCCGCGCCTGTCCGCGATCGCCGAGGCCGGCTGGGGCACCCGCGGCGAGTACGCCGACTTCCGCGCCCGCCTCGACGTGATGCTGGCCCGCTTCGACGCCCTCGGCGTCGCCTACCGCCGCCCGGAGCCGCTCGCCTGACGGCGGGCGCTGTGCGGGCGCTGGTGATCGACGTATCGTGCTGGGCACGCGGCCGGGCGCCCGGCCGCGGGTTCCCGGGGAGGTACGCACGTGCGCGCGGTCGCCTACGACGCCTTTGGACAGCAGCCTGACGTGCGGGACCTGCCGGAGCCGATACCGGCGGCGCACGGCTGTGTGATCAAGGTGGAGGCGACGGGACTGTGCCGCAGCGACTGGCACGGCTGGATGGGCCACGACCCGGACATCGCCGCGTTCCCACACGTGCCGGGGCATGAGCTGGCCGGCACCGTGCACACGGTCGGCGGGGCGGTCACGAGGTGGCGGGCCGGGGACCGGGTCACCGTGCCGTTCGTGTGCGGCTGCGGGGAGTGCGAGCCGTGCCGCCGCGGCGCGACGCAGGTCTGCGAACACCAGACCCAGCCGGGCTTCACCCACCGCGGCTCGTTCGCCGAGTACGTCGCGATCGACCACGCGGACCTGAACCTCGTCGCGCTGCCGGAAGGGCTGAGCTTCGCCGCGGCGGCCGCGCTGGGCTGCCGCTTCGCCACGGCGTACCGTGCCGTCGTCGCGCAGGGCAGGGTCGCCGCCGGCGAGTGGGTGGCCGTGCACGGCTGCGGCGGCGTCGGCCTCTCGGCGGTGATGATCGCCGCGGCGTACGACGCGCGCGTGATCGCCGTCGACGTGTCCCCCGGCGCGCTCGACCTGGCCCGCGAGCACGGGGCCGAGGCCTGCGTGAACGCCGCGGCGATCGATCCCGTCGCGGCGGTGCGCGAGCTGACCGGCGGCGGGGCGCACCTGTCGCTGGACGCCCTGGGCAGCCCGGCCGTGTGCGCCGCGGCCATCCTCGGCCTGCGCCGCAGCGGGCGGCACGTGCAGGTCGGGCTGCTCCCGCACGGCGCGCCCGAGCTGCCGATGGGCCGGGTCATCGGCTGGGAGCTGGAGATCCTCGGCAGCCACGGCATGGCCGCCGCCGACTACGGCCCGATGCTCGACCTCGTCGCCGCCGGGCGGCTGCGGCCCGACGCGCTCGTCACCCGGCACATCGGGCTCGACGAGGTGCCCGCGGCGCTGGTCGCGATGGGTGACGCGCCGCCCACCGGCATCACCGTCATCACCCCGCGAGCCCTCCCCTGAACGCCGCTTCAGCCTGCCTAGTACCGTGTGCGGCGTGCTGTTCCGTACCTGGGACCAGCCTTTCGACATCGACGGGCGGGCCGAAGACACCGTCGAGGTCGCCGACCACGTGGGCGCACGCCACGTCGTGGTGACCCGGCACCGGCTCATCAAGCGGGTGCTGGCCGACCCGGACACGTTCCGCCCCGACAACGCCCTCGACGCGATCAGCCCGATGCCGGTGAGCGCGCTGCGCGTGCTGACGTCGTACGGCTTCCGGCTGCCCGCGACCCTGGCCAACAACGGCGGCGCGTCCCATCCCGCGATCCGCGAGATCACCGCGCGCGCCCTGCACCCCGACCGGGTCGAGGCACTGCGGCCGTGGCTGACCGGGCTGGTCCGGCGCCGCGTCGCCGCGCTGTCCGCCCGGCTGCACGCGGGAGAGGCCGTCGACCTGTACGCCGATCTCACCGCGGACCTGCCGCTGCTGGTGCTGGCCCGGCTGGTCGAGCTGCCCGCCGCCGACGCGGCCGTGGTCAAGGAGTTCTCCCGGGCCGCCCTCGAACTGTTCTGGGCGCCGCTCGACGCCGCGCGGCAGGACGTGCTCGCCGCGACCGTCGGGCGCTTCCACGCCGTGCTGCGCGAGTTCGCGGCGACCGCCGGAGGGCTGGTGGGTGAGCTGCGCGAATACACCGCCGCCCACGGCCTGCCGAAGGACACCCCGACCGGGGCGCTGTTCTTCCTGCTCGTCGCCGGTCAGGAGACGACCTCGCAGTTCCTGACGCTGCTGCTGCACCGGCTCACCCAGGAGCCCGCGGTGCCGGCCGGGCTCGCCCGCGGCACGGTCGCCGTGGACGACGTCGTCGAGGAGGGGCTGCGCCTGGTCCCGCCGATCCCGACCTGGCGCCGGATCGCGGCCCGCGACACCGAGCTGGACGGCTTCCCGATCCGCGCCGGGGCGAGCATCGTGCTGTGGCTGGCGCGTGCCGGAGCCGAGGTCGCCGAGCACCCGCACGAGTTCGTGCCCGGCCAGCGCGGCTCGCGGCGCCACCTGGCCTTCGGTGCGGGCAGTCACCGCTGCGTCGGCGCGCAGCTGTCGCGGATGGAGTCCGCCGTGGTGGTCGCCGAGACCGCGCCGCTGCTGCGCGGCGTCGAAGTCGTCCGTGCCCCGTGGTGCCCCGACAACCTCAGCTTCCGCATTCCCGACACGTTCACCGTCCGCCGCCCGGCCGCAACCCGCTGAGACCCACCCCCCGGGATCGGCCGTCGCCGAGCTCGGTGCATCCGCATCGCTGAATCGAGCCAGGGCGCATCCAGTCGCGGCCGGCGGAGGTTTCCGGTGCGGATACGCATCGAACACCTCGGAGGCACACATGACCGCGATCGCGACCCCGACCTCGCACCAGCAGGCCCACCAGCACCGCAACCAGCTGCTGGAGGACATCGAGATGCTGGAGCTGGAGACGAAGAAGGCGCTCCTGCAGCGGGCGAAGCACCACGCCCAGAACAGCCAGCACAACCAGCACAACTCGGCCAGCGCCGAGTCGTTCACGCGGGCGTACATCATGCTGGCGACCGGCAAGCTGCCCGGCGGCCCGGCCGCCGGCAGGTAGCCGCTGGGCGCCGCGCCCGGCGAAGTCCCGCTCAGCTCACCGAGCGGGGCTTCGCCGACCGTGCGGTGCCGCTGCTACTCCTCGTCGAGGTCGGCGAGGGTGCGGGGGTCGTCGCAGTCGCCGTACAGGGCGGGGCTCAGCCAGCCCGGGGCACTGCGGCGGAAGACGCCGGGCTCGATGCCGCCCGCGCCGTCGGGGAGCAGGCCGTAAAGGTCCTCGGGCAGGTCGGCGAGGTTGGTGAAGTGGACCAGCTCGGGGCGGTCGGGCCAGGCGCCGACCACGACGTGGCCGGTGATGCCGCGGCGGGCCATCGCCTCCAGCGTCAGCGCGGTGTGGTTGAGGGTGCCGAGACCGGCACGGGCCACCACGATCGCGGGGGCGGACAGCGCCACGGCCAGGTCGGCCAGCGTCCACTGGGCCCCGCCGGGGTGCAGGCCCATCGGGACCAGCAGCCCGCCCGCGCCCTCGACCAGGGTCAGCTCGTGCTCGGCCGCGATGCTCTTGATCTCGTCCAGGATCTCGAACATGTCGAGCGCCTCGGCGCCCGAGACCCGAGCGGCGGCGGTCGGCGCCAGCGGATCGGGGTATTCGGCGAGCGTGCGGGTGGTGGCGGGGGCGGCCAGCCGGGCCACGACCTCCATGTCGGGCACGTCACCGTAGGCGGGGTCGACGCCGGTCTGCGCGGGTTTGACCACCGCGGTGCGTACCCCCGACGCGGTTGCCGCCGCGGCGACCGCGGCGGTGGTGATGGTCTTGCCCACCCCGGTGTCCGTGCCCGTGACCAGCACGATCCCCGTCAGCGCCGTCACGGCCGCACCTCCACGATGATCTCCAAAGCCCGCCCGAAGTCGGCGGCGGGCACGCCCGCGTTGACCGTCAGCCGCAGCCGGGAGCGGCTGTCGGGGGTGGACGGCGGGCGGAAGCACCCTACCGCCACACCCTTGTCCCGGCAGGCACCGGCCCAGCTCCAGGCGTGTTCGGCGGACGGCGCCTCGACCGAGACGACCCCGCCGGCGGGGTCGGTGACCGCCAGCCCGGCCGCACGGAACACGTCGCGGACGGTCGCGGCACGCTCGTGCAGCACCGCGCGTAGCGGGTCGCCCGCGCGGGCGAGTCGGAGGGCAGCGCCGACCCCGGCGGTGATCGTGGGCGGCAGCGCGGTGTCGAAGATGAAGGTGCGGCCGGTGTCCACCAGGTGCCGGATCAGCGCCTGCGGGCCGGCCACCACGCCGCCCGCGCCGCCCAGCGCCTTGGACAGGGTGGCGGTGACGATCACGTCGGGTTCGCCCGCGATCCCGGCGGCGACCGCGCCGCCCGCCCCGGCCGGGCCGATCACGCCGAGGCCGTGCGCGTCGTCGACCAGCAGCAGCGCGCCGTGCGCGCGGGCCACGGCGTGCAGCTCGGCCAGCGGGGCGAGGTCGCCGTCCACGGAGAACACCGACTCGGTGAGCACCACTGCCGGACGCCCGGGGTGGGCGGCCAGCACCCGGGCCGCGTCGGCCGGGTCGCCGTGGGCGAACACGACCGTCTCGGCCCCGGCCAGGCGGCAGCCGTCGATCAGCGAGGCGTGGCAGTGCGCGTCGGAGACCAGCAGCGTGCGCGGCCCGCACAGGGCGCGCACCGCGCCGAGGTTGGCCAGGTAACCGCTGGAGTAGACGAGTGCCTGCTCGGCGCCGAGCCAGTCCGCGAGCGCGATCTCCAGCGCCGTGTGCGCGTCGGTGCTGCCGCGCACCAGGCGGGAGCCGGTCGCGCCGAGGCCGTACTCGTCCAGCGCGGACGCGGCGGCGGCGCGCACCTCGGGGTGCCGGGACAGGCCCAGGTAGTCGTTGCCGGCGAGGTCGATGAGAGCGTCGTCACCGGCCCGCGGCCGCAACTCCCGGCGCAGGCCGGCGCGTTCGCGCAGCTCCGCCTTACGCCGCAGCGTGCCCAGCCAGTCACCCATCGCTCAACTCATTCACGTACTCACTCGGCCTTCGGCCGACCCGAACAGGCCGCGTTGTAGGGTACGCCCATGCCGACCAGCGAAGTACCGGTACTCGACCGCGCCCGCACCCGTGTCCTGGAGGAGGGTCTCGGCCTCGAGGAGGCCGACATCCTGGAGGTGCTGCGCCTGCCCGACGAGCACATCCCGGCGGCGCTCCAGCTCGCGCACGAGGTGCGCATGCGCTGGTGCGGCCCGGAGGTCGAGGTCGAGGGGATCGTCTCGCTGAAGACCGGCGGCTGCCCCGAGGACTGCCACTTCTGCTCGCAGTCGGGCCTGTTCTCCTCGCCCGTACGCTCCGTGTGGCTGGACATCCCGTCGCTGGTCAAGGCGGCGCAGCAGACCGCGGCGACCGGCGCGAGCGAGTTCTGCATCGTGGCCGCCGTGCGCGGCCCGGACGCCAAGCTGATGCAGCAGATGCGCGAGGGCGTCAAGGCGATCAAGGAGGCCGTCGACATCAACGTCGCGGCCAGCCTGGGCATGCTGAGCCAGGAGCAGGTCGACGACCTGGTGGACATGGGCGTGCACCGCTACAACCACAACCTGGAGACCTGCCGGTCGTACTTCCCGAACGTGGTGACCACGCACTCCTGGGAGGAGCGCTGGGGCACCCTGAAGATGGTGCGCGACTCGGGCATGGAGGTGTGCTGCGGCGGCATCATCGGCCTGGGCGAAACCCTGGAGCAGCGCGCCGAGTTCGCCGCGCAGCTGGCCGAGCTGCAGCCGGACGAGGTCCCGCTGAACTTCCTCAACCCCCGGCCGGGCACCCCGCTGGGCGACCAGCCGGTGATGGACCCCAAGGACGCGCTGCGCGCCATCGCCGCGTTCCGGCTGGCGCTGCCGCGCACCATCCTGCGGTACGCGGGCGGCCGGGAGATCACCCTCGGCGACCTCGGCACCCGGGAGGGCCTGCTGGGCGGCATCAACGCGGTGATCGTCGGCAACTACCTGACCACGCTGGGCCGCCCCGCGACCTCGGATCTGGAGCTGCTGCAGGAGCTGAAGATGCCGGTCAAGGCGCTGTCGGCGACGCTGTGAGCGCGGCCGTGGGGACGTACTGCGACCGCTGCGGGCAGGCCGATCCGGCCGACGTCGCCGCCCACGCGGGCTGCCGCGCGGCCCGCGAGCTGGAGCCGCCGCGCTACTGCACGCACTGCCGCCGCCGGATGAAGGTCCAGGTCGTGCCCACCGGCTGGACCGCCTCCTGCGTCGAGCACGGCACGCTCACCAGCTGAGCGCCGCATGAGCGAAGCTCCCGCCACGCTGTGCTGACAGCGTGGCGGGAGCTTCGTTTCGCCGGGGAGTGGTCACGGCAGCGGCGCGACCGGGGACGGCGCCGGGGACGGCGCGGTCACCGGGGGCACGGCCGGCGGGCCGGGCAGCTCCGGCAGGCCGATGAGCGTGTAGCGGGCCTTCAGCCAGGGCAGCAGCGTCCGGTACGCGGTGATCGTGTCCGGCTTGCCGTTGTCGTGCGACAGGATGATCGAGCCCGGCCGCACGTCCCGCTCGACGGCGGCGATGACGTGGTTCACCATCGGGGTGCCCTTGCCGTACTTCGAGCTCTCCCAGTCACGCGGGTCGACGTGCCAGTAGATCGACTTCATGCCCAGGTCCTGGGCGATGCTGACCAGCTTGCCGGTGAAGTTGCCGCCGGGCGCCCGGAAGTAGGAGATCTTCGCGCCGGGCGCCGCCTTGTGGATGGCGTCGTTGGTCTTCTGCAGGTCCCGGCGGATGTACGTGTCGTCCCGCTTGGCCAGGTCGAACAGGTGCTGCCAGGAGTGGTTGCAGAGGGTGTGGCCCTCGGCGGCGATGCGCGCGACCATGGCCGGATTGTCCCGGGCCCGGAAGCCGACCAGGCAGAACGTGGCCTTGACGCCGCACTGCTTCAGCTGGTCGAGGATCTTGGGGGTGTTGACGGGGTCCGGCCCGTCGTCGAACGTCAGCGCGACCGCCGCGCTCCCCGTCTTGACCACCGAGCCGCCGGGCCCGGTGCCGGTGGCGGCGGGCCGGTTCTGGGCGATCCGCCCGGTGCAGCTGATCGCCCGGACGGTGGGCGCGGGCGGCCGGGGCTGCGCCGTCGTCGGCGCCGACGGCGTGAGCTGCAGCGTCGGCGTGGGCGTCAGCAGCGTGGGCTCAGGGGTCGCCGACACCGCGGCCGGAGACACGTCGCCCCCGGCCGAGGGTTTCGCGGGTGAGGCGCATGCTGCGAGCGCTATCAGGGCAAGGACAGCGGAAACCGCCATGCGTCGGTGCATGCGAACTCCTGGGGGTGCGGGGGTTCAGCGTTCACCGACCATAGTCCATGCCCGCACCGATTGCAGCCTCGCGGCGATCGAAGTGATCGGATCGACGGGGCGCGGGAACCGTCGCCACCGCAGCCGCCGAGGGGTTGCCACGACGCCGTTCGCGCAGCGTACGGCTGCTCCGCCAGGCGCCGCGCAGGGCCGCGTAGGCCGGATACCAGCCCAGCCGGATCAGATCGTGTTTGATCCCGCCCAGTGCGCCCGGCCGCGGATACCCACCGGCCGGCCGGTGCTCCCGGTAGAGCTGCACGACCTGCCGGAAGAAGTCGCGGCGAGCCCGGCTGGGCAGCCGGTCGGCGTTGCCCATGACGGCCAGGCAGTGATCGATCATGAGCCGGAACAGCCGGTCGTGATGCCGCTGGAAGCGCGGCCCGCGCGCGGCCAGCCCCGCCCACAGCGCCCGGTACTGCGCCACCGCCTCCAGGTGCCGGGCGCTCACCGAGGTCGTGATCGCGCCGTCCCGCCCGCGCCGATAGTGGTAGCAGACCCGGTCCAGCACCGCGATCCGCTCCGCGGCCAGCAGCACCGGATGGCTGAACGGGAAGTCCTCGTACCACCCCGCCGGAAACACCAGGTCATGCGCGCGGATCAGCTCCGCCGACACGATCTTGTTCCAAGCCGTGTGCTGCAGCCGCAGCAACTCCGGCCGCTCGTCCAGCGACGCCACGCCGTCCACCCCGCGCAGCACCGGACTCGACGCGTCGGTCTCGACCATCCCGTCCTCGTACACCCGGTCGTGATCGACCAGCAGCACCTCCGGCCGCAACTCCCGCAGCCGCGCACACACCGCCCCCACGGCCCCCGCCGCGAGCCGGTCATCACTGTCGACGAACCACACGTACTCCCCCCGCGCCAGCGCGAACCCCGCATTACGGGCCCGCCCCAGCCCCACGTTCTGCGCCAGCGTCACCACCCGCACCCGCGGATCACGGATGGCGTACTCCCGCAGAATCCCCGCACTCCCATCCGGCGACCGATCGTCGACCGCCACCACCTCGACCTCGCCGGTCGACTCCACCAGCACCGAATCAAGGCACGCACGCAGATACCGCTCCACGTTGTGCACCGGAACAACAACCGACAGCAGGGGCATGCCCCGTTGCTACCGACCCAACCCCGCCCCCCGATGTCCCCCACCGAAACCCCCGATGAACATCCCCGGTCCCCCTCTCTCCCCCGGCGATCTTGCGCGGACTGTGGGGACGACACGCCCCTATCGGGCAAATCCCTAACAGTTCGCGCAAGATCGTCAAGATCTTGAGGGGGTACGCCGGGACAGGGGTCAGCCGAGGAGGCGGCGGAGGCCGCGTTTGCGGGTGGGGACGGGCTCGGCGGGGATCGGAGGCGGGGCGCTGCCGGCGGGAACGGCGCCGCGCACGATGGGGTGGGCGGCGGGGTCCGGGTGGGTGCCGTTGGTGTGCGCGGGCGGCGCGAAGGCGGTCGGGTCGATCAGGGACGGGTCCGGGTCGTCGGGGTCGAGGGCCGGGGCGTCGAGGAGACCGGCGTCGAGGAGACCGGCGTCGAGGGCCGGGGCGTCGCCGGGGAGGAACTCCACAGACAGGTCCGGGATCGGGGCGGTCTGGCCGGTGATCGGGCAGCGGGCACCGGTGCGGTGCGCGCCCCGCTGGGTGGGCAGGGTGACGCGGACCGCGGACGGGGCGCCGGTGGCCGAGAGGTCGCGCGCGAAGCGGTCCAGGTAGAAGTTCGGCCGCTGGTCGGCCTCGGTGTAGTAGCGGTGGAAGACCGGGGTGAGACCGCCGGACAGCGGCGGCACGATCCAGGTCCAGTCCGCCGGGGTGTCCCGGCCCGCGCGGCGCTCACGTTCCATGTGGGTCAGAAACAGGCGCGACTCGCTGTGGTGGTCGGTCACCCGCACCCCCGCCCGCTCGTACGACCACAGCACCGCCCGGTTCAGCTCCACCAGCGCCCGGTCCCGCCACAGCGTCGACTCGCTGCTGGTGTCCAGGCCCATCCGGGCCGCGATGACGGGGATCTGGTTGTAGCGCCGCGCGTCGGCCAGGTTGCGCGCGCCGATCTCGGTACCCATGTACCAGCCGGAGAACGGCGCGAGCGGGTAGTCGACGCCGCCGATGGACAGCCGCATGTTCGCGATCGCGGGCACCGCGTGCCAGCGCAGGCCCAGCTCGGCGAACCAGCCGTACTCCGGGTGCGCGATCGGCACCTCCAGCACCGCCGACTCGGGCAGCTCGTAGAGGCGCGGATCGGCGTCGCCGACCTGGAGCACCAGCGGCAGCAGGTCGAACGCGCTGCCCTTGCCCGTCCAGCCGAGCCGGGTGACGGCGGCGGTGAACTGCTCGTACTGCGGGTCGCCGACGATCCCGGCGCCGTCACGGTGCCCGGCGTAGCGGATGAGCTGGTCGTTCCACAGCCGGGTCACCGGCCGGCCGGGCACCGCCTGCTCGAAGATCGAGATGACCGCCCGCAGCCGGCCGCGCGACGCGCCCTCGCCGGTGGCCAGGTGCAGGTGGCTCACCAGGTCGTCGTAGATGCGGTCGGGCTCCCGGTGCGCGCGGCGGTCCAGCACGGTGAGGCTGCGCCAGTACACCCGGCCGATGCAGCGGCTGGCGTTGCGCCAGGCCATACGTGCGCCGTGCACCAGCTCGGCGTGCGTGTGGGTGTACGTCCCCAGCGCGGCGATCTGCTCACGCACCACGGCCAGCCGCGGCTCCACCGGGCCGAGCTTGGGCAGCTCGGCGTAGCAGGTGCGCAGGAACTCCTCGGCCTCGGCGAAGTCGACCGGCCGGTCCGGGTCCCAGTCCGTCAACGGAGCGTCACGGTATCCCGTGGGAGGTATGTGAGGGACTGTCATGTGTGAATCAAAGACCGGCCCCCGAGATAGCCATCGCACAATGTGTGCGACCGCCTACCGAGGGTCTGATCTAGCCGCTGTCCTGGTCACCCGGTTCACACCGCCGGATGAGGCTCCGGCACGGCGATCGTGGCGCTGATGAGGGACCCGTCACGGTCGGTGCGCGCCGGGTGCGGCAGGCGCCGCATCGTACGCAGCATCGCGTCGTTCTCGCAGTGCGTGTGCACGGTGACCGAGCGGAAGCCGGCCGGACCGGCCAGCGCCAGCAGCCGCCGCAGCAGCGCGCTGCCGATGCCCCGCCGCTGCCAGCCGTCCTCGACGAGCAGGGCGACCTCGGCCGTCTCGCCCTCGCCGATCAGGTTCGCCACGGCCACGATGCGGTTGCCGCCGGTGCCGGGGGCGCTGGCCTCGGCCACCAGCGCGCAGCCCTTGGCGGGAGTAAGCAGCCGGGACAGCCGGGCCCGGCTCGGGCCCCGGGTGCCAGCCAGGTATCGCAGGTAGAGGCTGCGCTCGCCGCAGCGGGCGTGCATGTCGTGGACCGCGGACAGGTCGGCCGAGCCGGCCGGGCGGAACGCGACCTCCGAGCCGTCGGGCAGCAGCACGATCGCGCTCGCCAGGCGGCGCGTGTTCGCGGCCCGAGCCACCTCGACCAGCGCCTGCGCGCGGGCGAACTCGGCCGGGGTGAAGGCCGGCGCGAGCCGGGTCACCACCAGCACGCCCGCGTCGCCGAACGGGTCGGCCAGGCGCATCGTCGAGTCGCTGTGCCCGGTGACCGAGGCGCCGCCGGACTCGCGGCGCACCAGCGCGCCGCCGAGCAGTCCGGACAGGGCGCCGTGCAGGCCGTCGGGGTCGGCGGCGAGCCGGGCGGCCAGGCCGAGCGCGTGCGTCGGCGGGTCGACCAGCCCGTAGGCGTCGGTGCGGCTCACCCAGGCGTCGCGCCCGCGGCCGCGCTCGATCGCGGCGACCAGCTCGTCCTCGGTCATCGCGTCGGGGGCGTCCACCAGGAAGTCGTCGACGGCGCCCGCCTCGGTGGTGAGCACCTGCACCGCGAGGATGTTGATCGAACGCAGGGCCAGACTCGCCGTCAGCACCGCGAGGAACCCGGGGCGATCGTCAACGGTCGCCCGCACCCGCCACAACGCCATGACCTGCTCCATTTCCTGCCGGCACCGACCCTCCCATGATGGGGGCGAGCACCGACAGGAATCAGCGTGCGCCTGCCGTGTTTCGGGACCGTTACACGGTCTTATCAAGATCTAACTATGCCCGAGGTCACAGGCCGAGCCCATCGCCGCAGGTCAGAGTGCAGATGCGGGCTCCTCCGAGGACGCTTGCGCGGCCCGGGGCGCGGGCGCCTGCGCGGCGGCGTCCAGCCGGTCGCCGACGATCACCGCGGCCGCGCGCACCAGCTGCGCGATTCGGTCCACCTCGGTGGCGTGGAACGCGGCCACCGGCAGTTCGTCGTCGACCGTGCGGGCCACCACCAGCACCAGCCCCGCGCGCCCGAACGGCGCCAGCGCGTAGCGGGTGCCGTCCGGCCCGGTCATGGAACGGGCGCGCAGCGGGGTGACCTCCGGCAGCGCCAGCTGCTCCGGGGCCCGCCAGCTCGCGTAGAGCACCGGCGGGACGGGGCGCTTGCGGACCGCGCCGAGCACCGCCATGTCGTCGGCGCCGTGGCGCACGTCGATGCCGACGGAGCCGCGCGCGGCCCAGTCGGCGGGCACCCGCAGCGCCATCGCCCAGTCCGCGGCGAGCAGCGCCGGGACCGTGTCGACCAGCGTGGCCAAGCCCTCGGCCGGGTTCGCGGCGATCTGGGTGAGCAGCTCGGCGTCGAACGCGCCCGCCACCGGGGCGCCGATCGCGCGCCAGATGCCGTCGACGCGTACCCCCGGCATGGCGCTCAGCCCGGCCCGCAGCCGCTCGACGCCCGCCCCACCGGGCCACACCACGGTGAAGTCGTCGATGGCCCGGCCGCCCAGCCGCTCCAGCACCACCACCTGCACGATGTCCGCCCCGGCGACGCCCAGGGTCCGGGCCACCTGCCCCAGCGATCCGGGACGGTCGGGCAGGGCGACTCTGACCCTCAGCAGCATGGCGGCTCCTCTCCACGACGGCATCCGGCGGATGCCGGATCCCTGTCCGAGCATCGCCTATTACCGTTTCGTACGCATTGCGGCACCGTATCCGCAGGAGACCATTTCCACCGCGTCCCCGCAGCTCAGCACCGCATCACCGGTAGGGCGCCGCCATTGCCGCCACCCGGGCCCACCCATGATCGCCGATGATGGGCGACCGGCGCGGCAACTTCGCCGAGCCACGCCGCGTCCAGCGATCATGATGGATGCAAAGCACCGCCCGACGTGCGGGCGGACTCATATCCTCCCCAATTTGCCGAACCGGCGTCAACGCGTGTCCACCAAGCGGACGACGCGTGAACAAGCCGTGGGACGGCTCAGGCGCTGTTCCGATGCACGAGGTGGGTGTCGAGGAGGATGTGGCTGGGCTCGGCCTCGCCGCGGATGCGGCTGAGCAGCAGCCGGACCATGTGCCGGCCCATGTCCTCGACGGGCTGGTAGACGGTGGTCAGCGGCGGCTCGGTCTGCCGGGCGACCGGGGAGTCCTCGAAGCCGATCACCGCGACATCCTCGGGGATGCGGCGGCCGGCGTCGCGCAGCGCGCGCACCGCACCGGCGGCCATCAGGTCGGACGCGACGAAGACCGCGTCCAGGTCGGGGCGGCGGGCCAGCAGCCGGCGCATCGCCTCGACGCCGCTGTACTCGGAGAAGTCGCCGAACTCGATCAGCGGCTCGACGGCGGCGGTCTGCACCGCGGCCCGGTAGCCGACCAGGCGGTCCACGCCCACGCCGAGGTCCTGCGGGCCGGCGATGGTGGCCACCCGCTTGCGGCCGGAGGAGAGCAGATACTCCACGGCGGTCCGGGCGCCGTTGACGTTGTCCATGTCGACGTAGGAGATCTTCTGGTCGACGCTCACGGGACGGCCGCCGAGCACGGCGGGCAGGCCGCGCTGATTGAGCAGGTGCACCAGGTTGTCCGACTCGTGCAGCATGACCAGCAGCACGCCGTCGACGTGCTGGCTGGTGAGGTGGTTCTCCACCCGCTGCCGCTCGGCCGGGGTCTGCGCCATGGCCAGCCACAGCTGCAGCGAGGTGTCGGACAGCGCGGAGCTGATGCCGCGCACGATGCCAGCGAAGAACGGCTCGGCGAAGACCCGCTCCTGCGACTCGGAGACGACCAGCGCCACCGAGTCGGTGCGCTGGGTGACCAGGGCGCGGGCGGCCCGGTTGGGCACGTAGCCCAGCTCCTTGATGGCCTCCTGCACGGCGCTGCGCGCCTCGGGGCTGACCTGCGGCGAGCCGTTGACGACACGCGACACGGTGCCCCGGCCCACGCCCGCGAGCGCGGCCACCTCGTCCAGCGTGGGCCGGCCCGCAGACCTGGTGCGCTGCGTCGTCATCGATTGCTCCTCGTTCTGGGCGGACCCGGGGCCGGTGTCGCCACCGGCCCCGGGTCCGCTGTGCCGTCAGGCGGCGAGCCCGCCGCGCCGGATCACGTCCGCGTACCAGTGTGCACTGGTCTTGGGCGTGCGTACCTGGGTGTCATAGTCGACATGGACGATGCCGAACCGCCGCGAGTAGCCCCAGGCCCACTCGTAGTTGTCCAGCAGCGACCACGCGAAGTATCCCCGCAAAGGCACCCCGTCCGCCATCGCCTGGTGGCACGCCTTCAGATGGGCGTCCAGGTAGGCGACGCGGTCCGGATCCGGCACCGAGCCGTCGGCCGCCACGCGGTCGTCGTAGGCGGCGCCGTTCTCGGTGATGTACATCGGGATCGGGCCGTAGTCCTCGTGCGTGCGCTTGAGCAGCGCGACCAGGCCGTCGGGGTCGACCTCCCAGCCCATCTCGGTCACCGGCAGCTCGCGGGTCAGGAAGCGGACGTGCCCGCTGCCCGGCCACGCCGACGCCGCCCGCCAGTGCGACTGCGGCGCGCCGTCGTCGGCCGGGCCCGCCACGACCTGCCGGGTGTAGTAGTTGACCCCGAGCATGTCCAGCGGCTGGTTGATGATCGCCAGGTCGCCGTCCTGCACGAAGCCCCAGTCGGTCAGCTCCGCCGTGTCGGCGAGCAGATCGGCCGGGTACTCCCCCCGGAAGATCGGGTCCAGGAAGACCCGGTTGCCGACGCCGTCGATGCGGCGCTCGGCGTCCCGGTCCTCGGCGGAGTCCGACGCGGCCTGGAGCGAGTGCAGGTTGAGCGTGATGCCCATCTGCCGGTCCGGCACCACGGCCCGGATCGCCTGCACGGCCAGGCCGTGGCCGAGGTTGAGGTGGTGCGCCGCCGCCAGAGCCTGCGCGCCGTCGGTGATGCCCGGGGCGTGCACGCCGGAGCCGTACCCCAGGAACGCGCTGCACCACGGCTCGTTGTGCGTGGTCCAGAACTTCACCCGGTCACCGAGAGCGTCGTGCACGAGACCCGCGTACTCGGCGAACCGGTAGGCGGTGTCGCGCGCCGGCCAGCCGCCCGCGTCCTGCAGCTCCTGCGGCAGGTCCCAGTGGTAGAGCGTCAGCCAGGGCTCGATGCCCCGGCCGAGCAGGTCGTCCACCAGGCCGCGGTAGAAGTCGAGACCCTTCTGGTTGGCCGGGCCCCGGCCGCCGGGCTGCACCCGCGGCCACGCCACGGAGAAGCGGTACGACCGCAGGCCGAGATCCGACATCAGCTGGACGTCCTCGGCCCGGCGGTGGTAGTGGTCGCAGGCCACGTCGCCGTTGTCGCCGTTCAGCACCTTGCCGGGGGTGCGGCTGAAGGTGTCCCAGATGGACGCCGTACGCCCATCCTCGAACGCGCCGCCCTCGATCTGGTAGGAAGCCGTGGCCGCGCCCCACAGGAAGTTCTGGGGAAAGGCCACCGCCGGCGAGGCGAGCTGCGGGTCTTGCTGGATTGTCACGCTTTTACTGCACCTTCCATGATGCCGCCGATGATCTGGCGACCGAAGATAATGAAGATCACGAGCAACGGCACGACACTGAGCAGCGTACCCGCGAACACCTGGGAGTAGTCGTTGTAGTAACCCTGCGAGAGGCGCTGCAGGGACAGCTGAACGGTCGGGTTCAGCGGGTCGCCCAGGGCGATCTGGGGCCAGAGGAACGAGTTCCACTGCTCCATGAAGGTGAACAGGCCGAGCACGGCGATCGCGGGCCGCAGGCCGGGCAGCACCACGTTCCAGTAGGTGCGGAACGTGCTGCAGCCGTCCATGCGGGCGGCCTCGATCAGCTCATCGGGCACCGCCTGGCTCGCGTACTGGCGCATCATGAACACGCCGAAGCCGCTGACCAGGAACGGCAGGATCACCGACGGCAGCTTGTTGTGCAGGTCCCACTCGTACATCATCTGGTAGAGCGGCACGATGCCCAGCTGCGTCGGCACCATCATCGTGATCAGGATCGCCAGCATCAGGCCGTTGCGGCCCTGGAAGCGCAGCTTCGCGAAGGCGAAGCCGGCCAGCGACGAGAAGAAGACCACGAACACGGTCACCACGGTCGCCACGATGGCCGAGTTCACCAGGCCGGTCATGAACGCGGCGCCCTCGTTGTTGACCAGGCGGTCGACGTTCGGGCCGATCTCGCCGCCCGGGGTGATCGGGGGCGGGGTCTGGCCGACCGCGTCGTTGGTCCGCGTGGCGATCACGAACATGTAGTACAGCGGGAAGATGGACAGCGCCACCGCGGCGAGCAGGGTGATGTAGGTGAGCGGGCTGGCGTGCCAGAGCCGCTCGGCGGCGCCCATGCTCTTGCGGCGCTTGCGGGGCGGCGGGGCGGCTTCGCGGGCGCCGGGCCGGTATGCGGTGGCGGTCATCGCTTCACCTTCTTCTTCTTGGCCGCACTGTCCGCGGACCGGAGGGTCCGGGTGAACAGGAAGTTGATCACGCTGAATATCAGGATCATGATGAAGAGCAGCCACGCGACCGTGGCGGCACGGCCCAGCTCGAACTTCATGTAGAACTGTTCCATCAGGAACATCGTCACCGTCTGCGACTGGCGGTCCGAGCCGCCCAGCAGCGGGTTGCCCCCACCGGTGAACAGCAGCGGCTCGCCGTAGAGCTGCAGGCCGCCGATGGTCGAGATGATGGTCACGAAGATGATGGTGGGCCGCAGCATGGGCACCGTCATGGTCCAGAACTGCCGCCAGGACGAGGCGCCGTCCAGCGAGGCCGACTCGTAGATGTCGCGCGGAATGGACTGCATCGCGGCAAGGAAGATCAGCGCGTTGTAGCCGGTCCAGCGCCAGTCGACCATCGAGGAGATGGCGACCCAGGACGACCAGCTGTGCGCCTGCCACTCGATCGGCTCGATGCCGACCAGTCCCAGCACCCAGTTGATCAGACCGAAGTCACGGCTGTAGAGCTGCGTGAAGACGATCGACACCGCGGCGACCGAGGTGATGTTCGGGATCAGCACGCCCATCCGCAGCAGCGTCCGGCCCCGCAGGCGCTTGTTCAGCGCGTTCGCCAGGATCAGCGCCAGGATCAGCTGCGGCACGGTGGACATGAGGAACATCGCGAGCGTGTTGACGACCGAGTTCCAGAAGTCGTCGTCCTGCAGGAACATCACGAAGTTGTCGAGCCCGACGAACTTGGCGGTCTCGACGGTGGAGCCGAGATCCCAGTCGTAGAGCGACATCCGCAGCGTGTAGATCAGCGGCCAGAGGCCGAAGATGCCGAAGACCACGAAGAACGGCGCGATGTAGAGGTACGGGGAGTACTTGATGTCGAGCCGCCCGAGCACTCCCCTGCTCCTGCGCGGTTCCGAGGGCGGCGGCGAGCCACCCCTGCGCTGCCTCGGCGCGACGTCGTGTCGCGGGGAGGATTGCACTGTCATGACCACTCCTGTGCTAAGCCGGCCGGCGAGGTGGTGACTGCCATGGCCGGGGTGCGCGGTCAGCTGACCGCGCACCCCGGCTCTGTGAGGCGTTGTTACTGGGCAGCCTTCTTGCCGTCCTCGACGGCGGCCTTCCAGCCGTCGGCGGCCGACTTGGTGCCCTGCTCCACCGTGCGGAGCGCGTTCTCGACGGCGGTGCGCACCGGGGCGTTCTTCGCGCCCAGGTAGACCGGCTTCAGGTCCAGCGCGCCCTTGGCGAAGATGTCACCGGTCGGGGCCTTGCTGAAGTAGTCGTTCACCGCGGCCTTGACGGCCGCGTCCGCCAGCGCCTGCGGCGACGAGGGCAGGTTGCCCTTCGACTTGAAGGCGGCGATCTGACCGGCCGGGTTGGTCAGGAACTTGACCAGCTCGGCGGCCTCCTTGGCGTGCTTGGTCTGCTTCGGCACGGCCAGGAACGAGCCGCCCCAGTTGCCGCCGCCACCGGGCGCGGCCGCGATGTCCCACTTGCCGTTGCCGGTGTCACCGTTCTGCGAGGTGATGTAGCCGGTCATCCACGCCGGGCAGGCGATGGTGGCGAACTGGGCCTGCTTGAAGCCGTTGTTCCACTCGTTCGACCAGGCCTGGAGCTTGGCCGACAGGCCCGCGTCCAGGATCTTGACGGCGAGGTCGTACGAGTCCTTGACGGCCGGGTTGGTGTCGATGGTCATCGCACCCGACTTGTCGAAGTAGGTGTAGCCCGCGCCCTGACCGGCCTTCTGCATCAGGATCGTGTTGTAGGTGTTGGTCACCGCGTCGATGAAGCCCGCGTCCTTGACCTTGCCCTTGAACTGCTTGCCGACGTTGATGTAGTCGTCCCAGGTCGGCCACAGCTTGGAGACCTCGGCGCGGTCGGTCGGCAGGCCGGCCTTCTTGAACAGGTCGGTGCGGTAGCACATGGCCATCGAGCCGACGTCGGTGCCCAGGCCGAGGATCTTGCCGTCGGCCGTGGTGCCCTGCTGGAACTTCCACGGGATGAAGTTGCCCGCGAGGTCCTTGGCGCCGTGCTCACCCAGGTCGACGAAGAGGTTCGCCTTGTCCAGGTAGGAGATGATGACGCCCTCTTCCAGGGCCACGATGTCACCCGCGCCGGCACCGGCGGCCAGGCGCTGGGTCAGCTGCTGGTTGTGCGCGTCCAGCTGCGAACCGGTGCCCCGCTCAACGATCTTGATGTTGGGGTGCTCCTGCATGTACTGCTTGTAAAGCTCTTCGTAACCGAAGTTGCCGAAGACGTCCACGTTCAGGGTGATCTGCTCGGTGGCGCCGGGAGCCGGCTCCTCCCCCGAACAGGCCGCTGCGCCGAGCGTGACGGCGGCAGCGAGTGCGATCGCCGCGAAGGAACGGCGCCGCAGGATCGTGCTCATCCTGACCCCTCTCAGGTCGTCGATGTGCGGTGGGGGTGATGCGTAAGGGATCGGGCTCCCTGTGGCGTGGACCACATGGTCGGGAGCGCTCCCATGAGATTGCCGTGAGGTTACGTGGGTGTCAAGGGCGCTGATGGGAGCGTTCCCATTCTGTTACCTATGTCACTTCATGATCAATAACGCCGTGGCCAGGAAGGATGACGAGGTTGGTGGTCGTTCGACGTATAGCGATTCGTTCGGATGGCGAGTTAGGGTCAGCCGTTCGTCGGATACTCTCCGAGCATGGCCGCGCCGAAGAGGATCACCGCGAACGCGATCGAGCGCGGGCAGATCAAGCTGCCGGAGCGAGAGTTCGACCCGGTGCGCCACATCGGCCGCCGTATCCTGTACGGGCTGCTGATCCTCGCCGTCGTCGTCTGTGTCGTCATGGCCGACAGCACGGGCTACCGAGACGGCGCCGACGGCCAGATGAGCTGGCTGGACGCGCTCTACTACGCGACCGTGACGCTGTCGACCACGGGCTACGGCGACATCGTGCCGGTCAGCCCGACCGCCCGGCTGGTGAACATCCTGGTCATCACCCCGCTGCGGATAGCCTTCCTGGCCGTGCTCATCGGCACGGCGTTCGAGGTGGCCGGGCGCCGGTTCCGTGACCAGTACCGCCGCGACCGCTGGAGGAAGACCTTGCGCGGACACACCGTCGTCATCGGGTACGGCACCAAGGGCGCCAACGCCATCCGGCAGCTGCAGGCCACCGGCGTCACGCCCGACCACGTCGTGGTGGTGGACAGCCGGCAGGACTACGTGGACGAGGCCAACCGGGACGGATACGCCGCGGTGCTCGGCGATGCCACCCGCGAGGTGGTGCTGCGCCAGGCCGCCGTGCCGACGGCCGCCCGGGTCGTGATCGCCACCAACCGCGACGACACCGCGGTGCTGGCCACCCTCACGGTCCGCCAGCTCAACCCGAAGTGCCTGGTCGTCGCGTCGATCCGGGAGGCCGAGAACGAGCCGCTGCTGCTGCGCTCCGGCGCCGACGCGGTGATCACCTCGTCCGCGGCGGCGGGCCGCCTGCTCGGCGTCGCGGCCCAGTCGCCGCTGGTCAGCGAGGTGTATTCGGACCTGCTCGTACACGGGGACGGCCTGGAGCTGGCGGAGCGGCCCGCGCGGCCGGAGGAGGTCGGGCACCACACGCACGAAATCCCGGAGCCGGTGGTCGCCGTGCTGCGCGGCGGGCGCGCGCTGCCCTACCAGGAGGCCGGGGCGGTCGAGCCGGGCGACACGCTGGTCGTGGTCGGGTGCCGGCCGCGCACCAAGGGCGCTCCGAGCGAGTCCGTCGTCGCCATGCCGTGACTCCGTGCGGCCGGCCCGGCGCTGCAGTCCGCCCCCGGCCCGCTGGCCCGCCCCGATAGAGTGAGGCCGTGATCTGCCAGGCCTGCAAGGAGCGGCGGCACGCCGAGTGCCGGGGGCGCAGCTGGTGCGACTGCCAGCACCGCCCGCCGCAGCCCACGCCGCCCGCCACCGGCGCGGCCGGCGAGTGAGCCCGACCTCCCCCACCCGCGACGCCGCGCGCGGCGGGACCGGCTCCCGTCCGCTGGTGCGGGAGCTGGCCGGGCTGAGCGACGACGAACTGGTGCGGCTCTACCCCCGCGCGGACCGGCCGTGGCTGCGGGTGAACTTCGTGTCCAGCCTGGACGGGGCGGTGGCCGTCGACGGCCTGTCGGCCGGGCTGTCCGGGGCCGACGACAAGCGGGTGTTCCGGCTGCTGCGCATGCTGTGCGACGCGGTGCTGGTCGGCGCCGGCACGCTGCGGGACGAGGACTACCGGCCGCTCACCCTGGACCCGGTCCGCCGTGCCTGGCGGCAGGAGCACGGGCTGGTCGCGTACCCCCGGCTGGTGGTGGTGTCGGGGACGCTGCGGCTCGACCCGGCCGCGCCCGCGCTGGCCCAGGCCCCCGTGCGGCCGCTGATCCTGGCCGGGCCCGCCGCGCCCGCGGCGGCCCGGCGGGCGCTGGCTCCGGTCGCGGACGTGGCCGATCTGCCCGACCTGGCGGGCGGGCTGCGGCTGCTGCACGCGCGGGGCCTGCCGCAGGTGCTGTGCGAGGGCGGGCCGCTGCTGCTCGGGGCGCTCGGGGCGGCCGACCTGATCGACGAGCTGTGCCTGACCGTGTCCCCGCTGCTGGCCGGGGCGGGCGCG
Source organism: Catellatospora sp. IY07-71 (assembly GCF_018326265.1). Taxonomy (GTDB): domain Bacteria; phylum Actinomycetota; class Actinomycetes; order Mycobacteriales; family Micromonosporaceae; genus Catellatospora. The sequence continues at coordinate 2,910,305 of NZ_AP023360.1, read as the reverse complement.
GGCCGCATCACCGCCGGCACGCCGCACCCGCCGCGGCCCATGCGCACCGTGCACGTGCTCGCCGCGGGTGAAGGCCTGCTGCTGACCCGGCACCTGCGGCGCGACGCGGCCACCCCCGGCCCCTGACCGGGCTTTCCCAGGTGACGGGTACCGTCACGCGGTCCGCGAGCGCGGGCAACCCGCAGCGTCCGCCGACTTGTAGTACCGGGGACCGACATCCCTGGAGGACTGGTGGCGCACGCCGACACCTTCGCGGAGTTCGTGACGACCCGGTCGTCGCGCCTGCTCCGCACCGCCTACCTGCTCACCCATGACTGGGGGCAGGCCGAGGACCTGCTGCAGACCAGCCTGGTCAAGGCGTGGAGCGCCTGGCGGCGCATCGAGGCCGACCCCGAGCCGTACGTGCGCCGCATCCTCGTCAACACGTACGCCACCTGGTGGCGGCGGCGCTGGCGCGGTGAGCAGCCCGCCGAGCAGCTGCCCGAACCGGCGGGCAGCGAACCGCACCTGGACGTCGACGCGCGCGACGAGGTGTGGCGGGCGCTGGGGCGGCTGCCGCGTCGCCAGCGGGCGGTGCTCGTGCTGCGCTATTTCGAGGACCTCAGCGAGGCGCAGATCGCCGAGGTCATGGGGGTGTCCGTCGGCACCGTGAAGAGCCAGGCCGCGAAGGCGCTGGCCCGCCTGCGGCTGGACGAGTCGCTCACGCTCGAGGGGGCCCTCCGATGATCGACCTGAAGGACCTGCTGGACGACCGCTCCACCACCCCGCCGGACGTGTCCCAGCACCTGCGGCTCGACCAGGTGCAGGGCCGGATCGCCGTACGGCGCCGCCGCAGGACGACCGCCGCGGGGGCACTCGCCGCGTTGATCGCCCTGGTGGTCGTGGGATACATCGTCGCGCCCAGCCTGCGCGCCGCTCCTGATCCTGCCGTCACCCGGATACCCCCGACGGTCAAGGGTTTCCCCAAGTACCACCTCGGCACCAGAGTCGTCGCCGCCGAGCGCACCGCGCCGGGGGTGACCACGCTGACCCTCACCTGGCTGCCCGCGCCCACCGTCACGACGTACACCGTCATCGAGAAGTGCTGGACGGCACTGACCGGCGGCACCATCGAGGTCGCCATCAAGGTGAACGGCGGGCCGCGGCTCAGCGGCTCCTGCGGCGGCGGATGGACCAGTGCCCTTGACGAGCAGGCACGGACCCGCGCCGCCCGGGGCGAGCCGATCGTGTTCACCATGACCGCGACCGGGTACGGCGACTACGACTCCACGGCCGGCGAGTGGCGGACCGGGCCGCTTCCCGCCGACGCCGTGCTCGGGATGGCGGTCGCCGAGCCCGTGCCCTTCGCCGACTACCCGCTGCCGTCTCGCCCCGAGCGGCTCAAGCAGCTCGATCTGCGCCTGGTCGTCGTCAACCATGGGATCACCTACGCCCCGATCAGCGAGGCGGTGGAGGTGCACAGCGACCCGGCGGACCCGTCGCGGCCGCAGCGCATAACCCTGCTGTGGCGGGACCACTACTCCCTGGTCATGGCCGCGCAGACGCCCGGCGTTCTCACGTTCGCCGCCGACGGCTCCGACTTCGACACCGCGACCTGGTGGAGCTACGAGGGCGGTCACATCACGCGGGACTGGGACACCGCCGACTACCGGTCACTCCCGCCGATCCCGGGGTTCGTCCGGCCGCCCGCCGGGACCGTCGTCACGCTGACCATCACGCCGCAGCACTTCACCGGGGCCTGGGCGGTCCGGCTGCTGGCCGGCAAGGAGACGCCCGGACGGTCCTGATCAGGCGGGTATCCTCACCCCTGGCTTCGGGGGTGAGGATGACCGCGTTCGACGAGTACGAGCGGCGGGCGTGGCGGGGGCGTGCCGCCACGTACGAGCGCAGCTTCGCGCTGATGTGCGCGTACCCGGCACCGGCGCTGCTGGACGCCGCCGGGGTCGGGGCCGGGGTGAAGGTGCTCGACGTCGGCACCGGGCCCGGGACCGTCGCGGCGCTGGCGTGTGCGCGCGGCGCGGACGTCACCGCGGTCGACCCCGAGGAGAGCATGCTGGACGCGGCCCGGCGCAACGCGCCCGCGGCCGACGTGCGGCACGGGGTGCTGCCGCGGCTGGACCTCGAGGACGAGGCGTTCGACGCGGTCACCGCGAACTTCGTGCTCAACCACGTGGGGGATCCGGTGGCGGCGCTGGCCGAGCTGCGGCGGGTGACCCGGGTGGGTGGGCGGATCGCGTTCACGGTGTGGCCGTATCCGTTGCCGATGCTGCAGCGGCTGTGGGGGGATGTGACCGAGGCGCTCGCGTTGCCCACGCCGACGCCGCCGCTGCCAAGAGTCGCGGCGGAGGTCAACTTCTCGCGTACGCCGGACGGGCTGCGGGGGTTGCTGGAGCGGGCCGGGCTGGTCGAGTTGTCCTGCCAGGAGGTGGTGTGGACGCACCACGCCGATCCGGAGGACTGGTGGGCGGCGCCGGCGAGCGGGATGGGGTCGCTGGGGAAGGTGCTGGCCACGTTGCCGCCGTCGGGGGTGGCGGCGGCGCGGGCGCATTACGAGCGGCTCACCGCCGGCCACCGGACTGCCGACGGGCGGTTGGCGCTGCCGACCGGGTGTCTGATCGCGGTCGGAGTGGTCCCGCCGCGCTGACCTTCCGGCGTTGCCGTCGGTCTCGTGAGAGCTCGGTCCTGTTGGCGCCGAGGAGGAGGGGGCCGGGGGTTGGTCGTGATGGCTGGGGAAGATCGGTGCTTCGTGTCGAAAAGTGAGGCTGGGGCTTACCTTTCAACACGAACTAGCGATCATGGCCCGCTGGCCCCCGGGCTGGCCCCGGGTTCCCCTCGCGGAGGGAGTCTTGATCGCGGACTCGTGTCGAAAAGTGTGGTCTAGCCCCACCTTTCGACACAAGACGGCGATCTTGGCTGGTGGAAGATCGGAGTGACCCGTGTCGGGGTGGCGACACGGGGAGCGGTGCTTGTCACGGAGAGGGGCGCGGAAGGCTGGCTTTGTCGCCGGTGGCCGCTAGGGTCGTGCGGGTGAGCGAGGAGCAGCCGGGAACACCGGTCGGGCGGGTGCTGGGCACCGAGGACGCGAGTCCGCTGACCTTCTGGGTCGCGGTCGCCGAGGGGTCGTACCTGCAGCTCGACGACGTCGTGGTGACCCAGCGGGAGTTGCCCGACCTGGGTGCGGTGACCATCGCGGGGGTGGTGACCAGTGTGCGGGCCCGGCATGAGGGCGCGAGCTTCGACTCGGACGTGTTCGCCATCGCCGACGGCATGCTGCCCGCGCAGGTGCAGGAGGCGGCCGAGGTCACGGTGACCCGGGTCGATCCCGAGGTGTACGTGCCGCCGCTGCCGGGCGCGGTGGCGTTCCGGGCGGAGGGCGCGGCGCGCGACGGTGCGCTGTCGTTCGACCGGATGCACCGCCGCCTGCCGATCGGCACCGGCCGCGACGGCATGCCGGTCTACCTCAACGCGGACTTCCTCGACGGCAGCCGGGGCGCGCACGTGTCCATCTCCGGCATCTCGGGCGTCGCGACCAAGACCAGCTTCGCGACCTTCCTGCTGTACTCCGTGTTCCGCTCGGGCGTGTTCGGCGGCGACGCGGTCAACACCAAGGCGCTGATCTTCAACGTGAAGGGTGAGGACCTGCTGTTCCTCGACCACCCGAACACTCGGCTGGACGAGCGCACCCGCGCGCAGTATCACAAGCTCGGCCTGGAGGCCGCGCCGTTCCCGCAGGTCAACGTCTTCGCACCGGCGCGGGCGGGTGATCCGACCGGCAGCCCGGACGTGGCCAGCAGGCTGACCGGGGTGGACCCGTTCTACTGGACGCTCGCGCAGTTCTGCACCGACCGGCTGCTGCCGTACGTGTTCGCCGACGCCGACGACGAGCGGCAGCAGTACACGATGGTGGTGCACTCGGTGACCGCGCAGCTGGCGAAGCACGCGGTGCCGACCGACGGCGCGATCACCCTCGACGGCTTCCGGATCAACAGCTACGAGCAGCTCGTCGACCACCTGGTCGAGCAGCTGAACGACGAGGACACCCGGGGTGTCTGGGCGGGCAGCTCGATCGGCGTGGCGACGGTCAACGCGTTCGCCCGGCGCCTGATCAACAGCAAGCGGGACCTGGCCCGGCTGATCCGCGGCGACCTGCCGGAGCGCCGCGCGCACAGCATCTCCACCGCGGAGAGCGCCCAGGTCACCGTGGTGGACCTGCACAACCTGCCGGACCGGGCGCAGCGCTTCGTGGTCGGTGTGACGCTGAAGACCGAGTTCGAGCGCAAGGAGAAGGCGGGCTCGGCCAAGCCGCTGCTGTTCGTGGTGCTCGACGAGCTGAACAAGTACGCGCCCCGCGACGGCTCCAGCCCGATCAAGGACGTGCTGCTCGACATCGCCGAGCGCGGCCGCTCGCTGGGCGTGGTGCTGATCGGCGCGCAGCAGACCGCGTCCGAGGTGGAGCGGCGCATCGTGGCCAACTCGGCGATCCGGGTGGTGGGCCGGCTGGACCCGGCCGAGGCCGGCCGCCCGGAGTACGGCTTCCTCCCGCCCGCGCAGCGCCAGCGGGTGCTGCTGGCCAAGCCGGGCACCATGTTCGTGGGCCAGCCGGAGATCCCAGTGCCGCTGGCGGTGGAGTTCCCGTTCCCGGCCTGGGCGACCCGGCCCGGCGAGGCGGGCCCCGCCCCGCGCGCGACCCTGGCGAGCCTGGTCAGCGCAGCGGACCCGTTCGCCGTGGTCGGCTCGGGTGCCCGCAACGGCATCCCCGACGACGACATCCCCTTCTAGCCGCCCCCGAACAGCACGAACCCCGCTGCGACAAGGACCCGGAGGACTCCCCCGATGCGCATCCTGCACACGTCCGACTGGCATGTCGGCAAGGTGCTCAAGGGCCGCTCCCGGATCAGCGAGCAGATCGCGGCGCTGCACGCGGTGGTCCAGATCGCCAAGGCCGAGCAGCCCGATCTGATCATCGTGGCCGGTGACCTGTTCGACGTGGCCGCCCCGTCCCCGGAGGCGACGAAGGTGGTGACCCGGGCGCTGAGCGCGCTGCGCGCCACCGGCGCGGAGGTGCTCGCCATCGCGGGCAACCACGACAACGGCGCGGCGCTGGACGCGCTGCGGTCCTGGGCGGACGCGGCCGGGATCATCCTGCGCGGCCGGGTCAGCGAGAACCCCGCCGACCACATCGTCACCGGCACCACCAAGGGCGGCGAGCGGTGGAGCTGCGTCGCGCTGCCGTTCCTGTCCCAGCGGTACGCGGTGCGCGCGCTGGAGATGTTCGAGCTGACCGAGGCGGAGGCGCAGGCAACGTACGCTGATCACCTGGCCCGGCTGATGTCGCGGCTGGCCGCGGAGGCGTTCACCGACCCGGGCGCGGTCAACCTGCTCACCGCCCACCTGACCGTGGTCGGCGGCACGATGGGCGGCGGCGAGCGGGACGCGCACTGCATCCTCGGCTACGCGGTGCCGTCGTCGGTGTTCCCGAGCAACGCGCACTACGTGGCGCTGGGCCACCTGCACCGGGCGCAGCTGCTGCCGGGCGCGTGCCCGGTGCGCTACAGCGGCTCGCCGATCGCGGTGGACTTCGGCGAGGAGGAGAACACCCCGAGCGTCACCATCGTCGAGGTCACCGCGCAGACGTCGGCGCGGGCGCGCACGGTGCCGCTGCCCGCGGCGACGCCGCTGCGTACGCTGCGCGGCACGCTGGCGGAGCTGGCCGCCCAGGCCGAGGCGAACAACGCCGACGACGCCTGGCTGCGGGTGTACGTTGCCGAGCCGCCCCGGGCCGGGCTGCGCGAGCAGGTCCAGGAGCTGTATCCGCGCGCGCTGGAGATCCGGGTGGACCCGTCGGTGCTGCCCGACGCGGCGACGCGCACCGCGCGCCCGCAGCGCAACGGCCGCAGCGCCCCGCAGCTGTTCTCGGACTACCTGACCCACCGCGGCCACGAGGACCCGGCGACGAAGAACCTGTTCGAGCGGCTCTATCAGGAAGTGTCGGGGTGATCCGGCAGCATTGCGGCCGAGGGCACCGGGCCTGCCGAGGAGAGGACCTGCGATGAGACCGCTGCGACTGGACCTGCGCGGCTTCACGGTGTTCCGGGAGCCGACCACGGTCGATCTGACCGACTGCGACTTCTTCGCCCTGGTCGGGCCGACCGGCTCGGGCAAGTCGACGCTGCTGGACGCGATCTGCTTCGCGCTGTACGGCACCGCGCCGCGCTGGGGCGGCGGCAAGAGCGTCGCGCACGCGCTGGCCCCGTCCGCCACCGAGGCCGCGGTCCGGCTGATCTTCGAGGCCGGGGGCACCCGGTACGCCGCGACGCGAGTGGTCCGCCGCGACGGCAAGGGTCGCGTGGCGACCCGGGCCGCCGGGCTCCAGGCGCTCACCCCGGGCTTCGACGCGTCCGTGCTGGACGGTGACGAGCTGCTGGAGGAGCTGGGCGAGGCGCTGGCCGGCACCCCGAGCGAGCTGGACCACGCCGTGTCCGAAGTGGTGGGCCTCCCGTACGACCAGTTCGTGAAGTGCGTGGTGCTGCCGCAGGGCGCGTTCGCCGCGTTCCTGCACGCGCGGCCCGCCGAGCGGCAGGAGATCCTGGTCCGGCTGCTGGGCCTGGACGTGTACGAGAAGATCCGCGAGCGGGCCGCCGGGCTGGTCACCGAGGCCAACGGCAAGCTGGCCGCGACCGAGCCGGTGCTGGCCGAGCTGACCGCGGCGGCGTCCGACGAGGCGATCGAGGCCGCCGAGCAGCGCGTCGAGCGGGTCCGGGTGCTGGCCGCCGCGGTGGACGCGGCGCTGCCGGAGCTGGACGCGGCGCAGCGCCAGGCCGAGCAGGTCGCCGCCGACGCGGCCGCCGCCGAGCAGCGGCTGCGCGTGCTGACCGCGGTCGCGACCCCGGCCGGGGTGGCGACGCTGGCCGAGACGGCCCGGTCGGCCGCCGCCGCCGCGCAGGACGCCGCGATCGCGGTGGGCACCGCCGAGGAGTCCGAGGAGAAGGTGCGCGCCCAGCTGGAGGCGGCCCCGGACCCGACGGTGCTGCGCGGCCTGCTGGAGGCGTACGCCGAGTCCGCCCGCCTGCAGACCCAGCTCGCCGAGCTGACCGCCGCCGCGGCGCAGGCCCGGCAGGTGCACGAGGCCGCGCTCGGCTCCCAGCAGCAGGCGCTGGCCCGGGAGAAGCAGGCCGAGACCGGCCTGACCGAGGCGCAGCAGGCGCTGCTCGCCGCGCAGACCGCCGACCGGGCGGCCTGGCTGCGGCGGGACCTGAAGGCGGGACACGACTGCCCGGTCTGCACCCAGCCGGTGGCGAAGGTGCCGGCCATGCCGGACCAGCCCGCGATGACCGCGGCCAAGAAGGTCGTCGAGCAGGCCGAGAAGGCACTGGCCACGGCCCGCTCCGGCCGGGAGGAGCTGGACCGCCGCGTCACCGAGGCCGATCGTCGGCTTACCCGCGCCACGGCACAGCACGAGCCGATGACCGCGCGCGCCGCCGAGGTGGCCCGCGTGCTGGAGGGTGCCGCACCGGTGCCCGTGCTCCGCGAGCAGCTCGCCGCGGCCGAGGCGCTGCGCCGGGAGCTGACCGAGGCCACCGCCGCGCTGCGTACCGCCCGGGAGCAGCAGCGCCGCGCGGCCGCGGGCGCGCAGCAGGCGCAGGACCGGCTGACCGCGGGCTGGCGGGCGTTCGACACGGCCCGCGACAGCGTCGCCGCGCTGACCCCGCCCCCGGCCGACCGCGACGACCTGGCCGCCGCCTGGCGCACCCTCGACGGCTGGGCGCGCGAGCAGGCGGGGGCCGCGCAGGCCGCCCGGGACGGCGAGCGGGCCCGGCTGGCGCAGGCCCGCGAGCACGCGGCGGGCCTGGTGCACCGGCTCGACGAGCTGTTCGCCGCCGCCGAGCTGCGCCGACCCGGCGCCGGGGAGCACCAGCGCGCCGCCGCCGTCACCGTGGAGCGCGCCGCCGCCGCGCGGGACGCGCTGCTGGAGCGGCGGGCGCAGGCCGAGGCGCTGCGCGCGCAGCGGGCCGCGGTCGAGGCCGACAAGCAGGTGGCCACGGCGCTGGCCACGCACCTGCGGGCCAACAACTTCGAGGCGTGGCTGCTGCAGGAGGCGCTGGACGCGCTGGTCGACGGCGCGTCGGCGATCCTGCGCGAGCTGTCCAACGGGCAGTACGACCTGATCCACGAGGACCGCGAGTTCTTCGTGGTGGACCACCACGACGCCGGGCTGCGGCGCACCGTGCGCACGCTGTCGGGCGGCGAGACGTTCCAGGCCTCGCTGGCGCTGGCGCTCGCGCTGGCCGACCAGCTCGGCGGCCTGTCCCCGACGGCGAGCCTGGAGTCCATCATGCTGGACGAGGGTTTCGGCACATTGGACGCGTCCACCCTGGACACGGTCGCCGCGACGCTGGAGAACCTGGCCGCCACCGGCGATCGGATGGTCGGCGTGGTCACCCACGTCCAGGCGCTGGCCGAGCGCATCCCGGTGCGCTTCGAGATCACCAAGGACGCCCGCACCGCCCGCGTGGAGCGGCTCGGATAGACGAGGGCTGGTAGACAGATCTCATGAAGTTCCATGTGGACGCCTGGGATCCGGGCTTCGGGGCCAGCATCGAGGGCTCCGATCGCGGACCGGCCGAGGCCAGCAGCGCCAAGCTCGACCCCGAGATCGAGCTGCCCTCGGCGTCCTGGCGGCCCCTGGACACCCCGCCGGGCGTATGCGCCCCGGACGTGGTGCTGCTCGTCGACGGCGTACGCCGCACCGACGCGCGGCTGTGGATCGAGGATCACGACGGGGTGACCCGCCCCGGCCTGGCCAGCTCGTACGCGGCCGGGGTGGTGCGCTGCGAGCGCTCGACCGGGGCCAGCGTCACCGGCGTGAAGGTGGAGCGCACCCTGTTCACCGCCGCCGAGCAGCCCACCGATGTGGACGCCGGCCAGGCCGCCCGCTACCGGGCCGAGTCTGTGCTGAACGCCGACGAGAAGGACCTGTCCAACCGGCTGCAGGGCGCGCTCACCGAGCTGGAGATCGAGGTATCCCGGCAGCTGCGCGAGGACGGTGACCTGCTCATCGTGGACGGCCCGCTGCGCAGCCGCGACGCGCTGCCGCGCACCCTGGGCTACATCAAGACCCAGCAGAAGCAGTACCTGCCCGAGCGCCTGATCGGCGTGGTCGCCGCGCTGCAGGCGGGCCAGCGCACCCCGCTGTTCCGGATCACCGGTGTCTACGAGCGTCTGACCTGGTACCTGCGCCTGCCGCACGGCGGCACCTCGCCCTGGGCGGGCGTGGTGCGCGTCGAGTGCTCGGCCGAGGTGCCCGAGCACCAGGCGGTAGCCCTGGCCGACCTGTCCACGGCGACGATCCCCCGCTTCGCGTCCCTGCCGTACAAGGACCCCCGCGCCCCGCAGAACCTGGTCCCCATCGCCGGCCTGGAGAAGAAACTCCGCCACCTCCTCGGCGACGGCAAACTCCTCCACCGCGCCCTGGCCCTGGCCGCCCACCGCACCGCCGCCTGACGCGCCCCGCCGGGGTGGCAGTTTCGGGGAAACTGCACGTATCGGCCCGGTTAGGCCTGCACTTTCCGGGAAACTGGCGGCCGACGACGCGGCGTTCCTTAACTTTGGCTGAAATACCTGAACGGTAGGTCGCGGTCGGGTCTCGGAGCATTGATCACCGTGACGGCGGGGCGTACGTTCATCTCTTAGTTAAGTTTCCTTATTGGAGAACTTCCCTAGAGAGGTGAATCGCATGCGCGTCGCTTCCCGCGCTGCCGTCGCCACGACCCTGCTGGCCATCGTGCCCACCCTTGCCGTGCTCGCCCTGTCGGGCAGCGCGTCGAGCCACGGGACCATGACCACCCCGGCCAGCCGGGTCTACTCCTGCTACCTGGAGGGCCCCGAGTCCCCCGACACCCCCGCCTGCCAGGCCGTCGTCGCGCTCGGCGGCACCCAGCCGCTCTACGACTGGAACGAGGTGAACATCGCCAACGCCGCCGGGCAGCACCGCAGCCTCATCCCCGACGGCAAGCTGTGCAGCGCCAACCGCAGCAAGTACGCCGGCCTCGACCTGGGCCGCAGCGACTGGAAGACGACGACGCTGCCCGCGTCCGGCGCGTACACGTTCCGCATCCGCGCCACCGCGCCGCACCGGGGCAACTGGCAGCTCTACATCACCCGGCCCGGCTACAACCCGCTCACGCCGCTGCGCTGGAGCGACCTCGAGGCCAGCCCGTTCCTGAACGTCACCGACCCCGCCGTCGTCGACGGCTACTACAGCCTGACCGGCACCATCCCGGCCGGGCACCCGGGCCGCCACCTGATCTACATGATCTGGCAGCGCTCGGACAGCCCCGAGGCGTTCTACTCCTGCGCCGACGTGGTCATCGGCGGCACCGTCCCATCGCCGTCCGTCTCGGCCTCCCCGAGCGCGTCGCCCAGCGCGTCGCCGTCGCCCAGCACCTCGCCGAGCGCGTCGCCGTCGCCCAGCACCTCCCCCAGCACGTCGCCGAGCGCGTCGCCCAGCGCCAGCCCGACCGGCAGCACCCCGGCCTGGGCGCCGAACGTCAGCTACGCCGTCGGCGCCCGCGTGACGTACGGCGGCAAGGTCTACACCTGCCGCCAGGCGCACACCTCGCTGACCGGCTGGGAGCCCGCCACCACCCCCGCACTGTGGCTGGCCGTCTGAGCGTGGCAGATTCGATGCCGTGACCGAGCGACACGAGCTGCCCGAGCGATACGACATCGCCACCACGCTCGGGCAGCTCAGCCTCGGCCGGCACGACCCCTGCTCGCGCTGGATCGACGGCGTGTACTGGCTGGCTGCCCGGACCCCCGAGGGACCGGGCAGCCTCGCCCTGCGCTCCGCGGCCGGCCACCTGCACGTCGAGGCGTACGGCGAGGGCGCCGGCTGGCTGGCCGGGCACGCCGACGCGATCGCCGGGCTGCGCGACGATCTCACCGGCTTCCCCGAGCTGTCGCAGGCGCACCCGTTCGTCGCCCGGCTGGCGCGGGAACACGCCGGGCTGCGCCTGCCCGCGACCCGCCTGGCCTTCCCCCGCCTGCTGCGCGCCGTCTGCGAGCAGAAGGTCACCGGCACCGAGGCCTACCGGGCGTACTCCGCGATCGTCCGGAAGTTCGGCAGCAAGGCCCCGGGCCCCGCCGAGCGGCTGTGGCTGCCGCCCGAGCCCGAGGTCATCGCCGCCACGCCGTACTACGAGTTCCACCCGCTGGGGCTGGAGCAGAAGCGCGCCGACACGCTGCGCCGGGTCGCCGCCCAGGCCGCCCGCCTCCAACGCCGCCCCGACAGCGCCAGCCTCACCGCCCACCTGCTCACCATCCGCGGCATCGGCCCCTGGACCGCCGCCGAGACCGCCGCGGTCGTCTTCGGCGACCCCGACGCCGTCTCCGTCGGCGACTTCCACCTGCCCAACTTCGTCTGCTACGCCCTGGCCGGCGAACCCCGCGGCACCGACGCCCGCATGCTCGAACTCCTCTCCCCCTTCACCGGCCACCGCGGCCGCGTCTGCCACCTCATCGAACTCTCCGGCCTTGGCGCCCCCAAATACGGCCCCCGCCAGCCCCTCCGCACCTTCCACACCTACTGACCCGCCGGCTCCCCCACCCACCCCCTCTCCGGGTTGATCATGAACTTATGGGCGTGTTCGGCGGCGTGTCGCGACCCTGGCACCGTGATCACCTGGATGGACGGGGCCGTCAGATGTCGAGGGTCAGGTCGGTCTGCGGTCGGGCGCAACAGATGAGGACGTTGCCGTCGGCGGGCGGGTCGACCGGGTCGGGGAGGTAGGCGACGTCGCCGGAGAGCAGGCCGCTCTCGCAGGTGTGGCATACGCCGATGCGGCATGACCAGCGCACCGGCACGTCGCACGCCTCGGCCAGTTCCAGCAGGCTGGCGAAGGCGGGATCCCAGGGGACGGTCAGCCCGCTGCGTGCGAACGACACGGCCGGACCGGGTCCGGGGTCACCCGCCGGCGCATGCGGTGCCACCGCGGCGGCTGCCGCGATGCCGGGGGTGAGGCCCGGCTGGGCGCCGAACAGCTCGGTGTGCACCGCGCTCAGGCCCAGCTCGCCCAGCGCGGCCGAGACCTCCGTCATGAACGCCGCCGGTCCGCACAGGTAGGCGACCGTGTCCACCGGCAGCCGCAGGCCGCGCAGCACATCGGCGGTCACCCGGCTGGCGGTGGTGAAGTCACGGCCCGCGAGATCGTCCGGGCCGGGGCGGCTGTAGCAGATGTGGGCGTGTCCGCCCGGCAGCCGCGCGAGCAGCGCCGCCGCCTCCGCGGCGAACGCGTGTTCGGCGCGGTCGCGCGCACCGTGCACCCACCACACCTGGCGCGCGGATCCCTGCGCCGCCAGCGCGTGCAGCATGGCCAGCACCGGCGTGACCCCGATGCCCGCCGACAGCAGCAGCACCGGCCCGTCGCCGGGTTCGAGCGTGAACGTGCCACGCGGCGCGGCGGCCTCGACCGTCACGCCGGGGCGCATGTTCGCGCGCAGGTAGGCCCCTGCCGCGCCGTGCGGCTCCTGCTTGACACTGATGCGGTACACCGCATCGCCCGGCGTCCCCGACAGCGAGTAGCTGCGGATCAGCGGCCCGTCCGGGGCGGGCAGGCGCAGGGTGAGGAACTGCCCCGGCAGCGCGGCGGGCAGCGGCACACCGTCGGCAGAGGCTAGGAGCAGCGAGAACACGTCCCGCGTGACCTCCTCGTACCCGATCACGGTCAGCGGGCGAAACCCGGCCCAGGCGGGCGGCGCAACGGTGGCGACCAGGCCCGCGTTGCCCTCCCGGCCCTCCTCCTGGGCCAGCAGCGCCCGCATGGACTCCTGCCAGCCGGGGCTCAGCGCGGGGATGCGCAGCGCCCGCTCGGCCCCGTCCCGGGGGTGGCCGGGCAGGTACAGCAGCGCGTCGATCTCGGCGACGGTCATCGCCTCGGGCCCGGTGGACAGCTTGACGAACTCGTCCCCCGCCTGGACCAGCCCCTCGGTCAGCACGCGCAGGTAGAACCCCGGCCGGTGGTGCGCGACCAGCAACGCGGGCAGCCGCGGCTCGCCCATCCGCAGCCCGACCCGGTAGCACGTGACCCGCGGCTGGGTCACCTCCACCACGGCCTCGCCGACCCGGTAGCGGTCACCGATGCACACCTCGTCGTCGGGCAGCCCGTCCACGGTGAAGTTCTCGCCGAAGTTGCCGTGGCTGAGGTCGTCACGGCCCAGCTCCCGCTGCCAGTGCCGGTATGAGTCGAGCTGGTACACCAGCACCGCCCGCTGCTCGCCGCCGTGCCCGCCGAGGTCACCCTGCCCGTCCCCGTCCAGGTTCAGCCGCCGCAGCATCACCGGCCCGGCCACGGGCTGCTTCCATACCCCCGTGCGCACGGTCCGCCCGTGCCACACCACGTCCCGCGGCATCCCCACGTTCACCGACACCAACGTGCCCACCTGCCCGAACCTACGCCGCCGCCCCCGCCGCAGTCAGGTGATCACGGTGCCGGGGTCGGGACGCGCCGCCGAACACGTCCATAAGTTCATGATCAACGCGGTGGAGGGGCGGCTCCGGCCGGTGGGGCGGTCCGAGGGCCGCCCCACCGCCACCGCTAGAGCCGGCCTGGGCCGGCGCCGGAGGTGACCGTCGCGGGCACGGTGCCCGGGGCGGCCACGATGTAGGAGTAGTGGGCGCCGGGGTCGGCGACCGTGCCGGAGACTTCGCAGGGGCCGGAGGCGACGAAGACGTTGTTGCGCTGGACGAGGCGGCCGGGGCCGCTGTCGGCGTAGCCGCTGGCCGAGAAGCAGGGGTAGGGCACGTTCTCGAAGTAGTTGCCCTCCAGGAGGACGCCGGCGTTCTGGGTGGAGGCGACGCCGTAGAGCTCGTTGCCGAGGAAGTAGTTGTTGTAGACGTGGACGGGGTCGCCCCAGCGCACGCGCGGGTGGCGCTGGCGGCTGTGGTCGAAGAAGTTGTGGTGGACGGTCACCTTCAGGTGGCCGATGTCCTCGCTGCCGCTGCCGTCGGAGTGGCCGATCAGCATCGACTTGTCGGTGTGGTCGAAGTGGTTCCAGGACACGGTGACGTACTCGGCGCCGCGCACGATGTCGATGGAGCCGTCGACGGGCGCGACGAAGCGGTTGTGGTCGATCCAGACGTGGTGCGAGTTCTGGCCCACGTTGACCGCGTCGTCCTCGGCGTTGGTGAAGGTCAGATTCCGCACGATGACGTTGTACGACCGGTAGAAGTCGAACCCGCCCCCGTTGATCGTCGCGGTCGAGCCGAGGCCGATGATCGTCTTGTTCGGGCGGACGCCGCGTTTGCTGTCGATGGTGATGGCGCCCTGCACCTGGATGATCATCGGGCCGATGGTGTCGATGGCGGTGAGCAGCTCCTCGGTGGTGTCGACGACCACCGTCGGGCCGCCCACGCCCCCGTAGGTGCCGTTCTGGCCGAGCGCGTTCACCCCCGCGAAGCCGTCGGCCTGGTTCGGCGGGACCGGGCCGGGGCTGGTGCTCGGCGACGGGCTCGGCGGCCGCGACGGCGACGCGCTCGGACTGGGGGAAGCGCTGGCGCTGGGGCTCGGTGACGCGCTGGGGCTGGGGCGCGGCGACGCGCTCGGCGACGGCGGTGCGCTGGCGCTGGGGCTGGGCGGCGTGCCCGGCCCGCCGTCGACGGTCACGTCGTCGAAGACCGCGCTGGTGTACGAGGCGACCAGCCCGACCCGGCCCGCGGCGAACGTGGCGTCCGTGGCGCTGACCACCGTCACCCCGTCGACCGCGCCGGACAGCTGCGACCCGTTCACCCACAGCGCGAGGGTGTACCAGGTGCCCGTACTGACCGGCACCGGAGCACTGGCCAGCACGGTCACTCCCCCGCCAGAGACGCGGCGCAGCTGCGCCGTGCCGCCGCCGGTGAGCACCAGCGCGTAGAAGCTGGTCATGTTCTGGGCGCGGGCGGTGACCCCGGCCGCGCGGGTGCTGTTGCCGAACGCGAGCGGCTGCACCCGCGCCCGCACCGTGTAGTCCGTCCAGACCGTCGCACCGGCCTGCGCCTTCGCGTCGGCGCCGGTGCTCGACTGGCGGTAGGCCTGCGCCGAGACCGACCAGCTGCCGCCCGAGGTGGACCAGCCGGCGGAGTTGCCGTCGGCGAAGTCGTCGCTGAGCAGGGTGGCCGCGTCGGCCCGGCCGACCGCGAACGCGCTGACCGCGATCGTGGCGGCCAGCACCGCGGTCGCGGCCCAGGCCCGGTGCACCATGCTGCGGCGGGTCCGCACTCTGGGCGTCCCGGAATCGTCGCGCTGTCTCATCGCGTACCCCCTCAGATCTTTCCGACGCCCGCACCGGCGGGCACGATGGTCGGGACGGAGGCCGGCGGGTCCACGGTGTACGGGTAGAAGGTCGCCGGGTCGGTGACGGTGCCGCGCACCTCGATGGGGTGGTTGCACTCGACGAGGATGTTGTTGCGCTCGACCATGCGGCCCAGCGGCCCGCTGAACTCGACCCGGCCCGGGTTGTTCACGCTGTAGAAGTAGTTGCCCTCCACGAACAGGCCGGACTCGTTGGTCGACGCGATGCCGTAGCTGTTGTCGAAGTAGTAGTTGTTGTAGACGTGCACCAGCGGCGAGAAGCGCACCCGCGGGTTGCGCTGGTCGGAACGGTCGAAGAAGTTGTGGTGGTAGGTCACCCGCAGCCGCCCGGTGTCCTGCGCGCCGTTGGCGTCGTCGTGACCGACCAGGGTGGTCTTGTCGTGGTCGTGGAACCTGTTCCAGGACACGGTGAGCAGGTCGGAGCCGCGCTTGATGTCGAGCGCGCCGTCGCCGCCGTCGGACAGGTCGTTGTGGTCGATCCAGATGTGGTGCGAGAACATCTGCACGTTGATCAGGTCGTCGCTCGCGCCGCTGATCGACAGGTTCCGGATGATGATGTTGTGTACGGCGTTCGCCGGCGGCGAGGTGACCGCGTCGCTGATCGGCAGGCCGATGTTGAGGCCCCCGCCCACCAGGCGCGCGGTCGAGCCGAGGCCGACGATGGTCTTGTCCGAGGTCACGTTGTGCATGCCGTCGGTGTTGCCGGTCGGCAGCGTGATCGTGCCCGACACCTGGATCGTGTACGGCCCGGTGCGCGCGATGTAGTCGAGGAACTCCTCGGTGGTGTCCACGGTGACCGTCGGCCCGCCCGCGCCGCCCGTGGTGGTGGCCTGGCCGTACCCGGCGACCGTGGCGAACCCGTCCGGCTGTCCGGGACCCGGCGGGTTCGGCGGCGGCCCGCTGGGGCTCGGGCTGGCGCTGGGGCTCGCGCTCGGACTGGGACTCGCACTCGCGCTCGGCGAGCTGCCGGGGCTGCTGCTCGCGCTCGGGCTGGGCGACGGTCCGGCCGCGTCCACGACCAGCACGTCGTCGAAGTTGGCGGCCGCGTTGTAGGTCGCGACGCCGACCTGGCCGGTGGCGAACTGGCTGTCGGTCGCGGTCACCGTGCTGCCGCCGTTGACCCTGCCCTCCAGGCCGCTGCCGCTGACCTTGAGGCTGAGCGTGTACCACGTGCCCGTGGTCACCGTGACCGCCGCGCTGGCCAGGGTCGTGGACGACCCGCCGACCAGCTTCTTCAGCTCGACCGTGTTGTTGGTGCGCAGGGCCAGGTAGTAGTAGCTGGTGTTGGACTGGGCGCGGGCCAGCACCGCCGCGAAGCGGTTGGTGCCGTTGACCGCGGTCAGCTTCACGCGTACGGACACCGTGTAGTTCGACCAGGAGGTGGCGCCCGCGCGGGCCCGCGCGTCGGAGCTGGTCCCGGACTGCCGCAGCACCGGCGTGCCGTCCGCGCCCACCGTCCAGGTCCCCCCGGACGTGGTCCACCCGGTGGAGTTGCCGTCGTTGAAGTCGTCACTGAACATCGTGGCCGCGCTGGCCGTGCCCGCGTAGAGCACCACCGCCGCCGTCATGGCCGCCACCGCGGCGGTGGCGAGCCTGGTACGTACCTTCATGCGCCTTCCTCCTCGCCGCGACATCGAAACATCGATGTAACTCAACTCGTCCCCGCAGCATAGGAAAGCGCTTTCCCTAACACAACCCATCCCGTGTGCAGCTTTGTTGCAGCTTTCCGCTGCGTCGATCATGAACTTATGGACGTGTTCGACGGCGCGTCCCCACCCCGGCACCGTGATCACCGTCGGCCCGGGGAGTGGCGGCGTTGGGACGGGGCGGTGGTTGACCTCCAGCGCGGTTGAGGTGGTGGGATCGGCGGCATGAACTTCGAGGGACTACGAGTGGCGATCACCGGAGCAGGGCGCGACACAGGGCGGCTGCTGGCCACCGACTTCGCCGCACGCGGCGCGCAGGTGTACCTGTCGGCGCGGGATGCCGACGCCGCGCGTGCCACCGCCGAACTGATCAACCGGGACGGCCGAGGCTGGGCCGAGGCGTTCAGGTGCGACCTGGCCGATCCGGGCGCGGTACGCGAGTTCGCCGCCGCCGTCGCCGCGCGTACCGGGCACCTGGATGTGCTGGTCAACAACGCGGCGGCGTACGCGAAAGGCCCGGACCTGGCCGACGCCTCGGACGAGACGGTCGCCGACCTGATCGGCGGGGCGGCGACGGGGACCACCCTGCTGGTCAAGCACCTGCTGCCGCTGCTGCGCGCGTCGGCACGACCGGACATCGTCAACCTGATCTCCGGCTGTGGCGAGCCGGGACACCATCGCTCGACCGCCCATCCCGCCTTCTACGCCGCCAAGCACGCGCAGGCCGGGCTCGCCGGGATCCTGTCGCACCGGCTGCGCCCCGAGGGCATCCGGGTGATCTCGCTGTTCCCGCCGGACTTCGTGCAGGACGGGCCGCGTACCGCGCAGGCGATGCTCACGGCCCGGTCGGTCGCGGACTGCGTGCTGTTCGCGGTCGGTCAGCCCCGGGACTGCTTCATCCGCGAGTTCCGCTTCGAGCAGGAGCAGGCGAGCCTCGGCTCACCGGCCTGACGCCGCCGCGCTGTCGATCAGAAGGCTGCGCTGTCGATCAGGAGCTCGTGGCCACGACACGCCGCCGAACCGTGACATAAGTTCATGATCAACGGGGAGGTTCGGCGCGGGATGGGGGGTTTGCTGGTTGACTGGTGGCATGGATCTGCCGGTTAACCCCCCAGTGGAGCCGATGCTGGCCAAGCCGGTGTCGAAGCTGCCCACCGAGCCGGGTATGACGTACGAGCCCAAGTGGGACGGATATCGCTGCATCATCTTCCGCGACGGCGACGAGGTGGAGCTCGCCAGCCGCGGCGGCAAGACGCTGACCCGCTACTTCCCCGAGGTCGTCAACCAGGCCCTCAAGCAGCTGCCCCCGCGTTCCGTGATCGACTGCGAGCTGGTCATCATCCGGCGTGACGAGGGCAGCATCCCCCGCCTCGACTTCGACCTGCTCAGCCAGCGCATCCACCCGGCCGCGAGCCGGGTGAGCAAACTGTCCGCCGAGATCCCGGCCGACATCATCGCGTTCGACCTGCTCGCGCTGGACGACCGGTCGCTGATGGACCAGCCGTACGCCCAGCGCCGCGCCCTGCTCACCCAGGCGCTCGCGCACGTGGAGCCGCCGGTGCACCTGACCCCGGTGACCACCGACCCGGACACGGCGCGCGAGTGGTTCACCGCGTTCGAGGGCGCGGGGCTGGACGGACTGATCGCCAAGCCCGCCGACATCCCGTACGCCCCCAACAAGCGGCTCATGCACAAGATCAAGCACTCGCGCACGGCGGACGCGGTGGTGGCCGGCTTCCGATACCACACCTCGGGGCCGGTGGTCGGCTCGCTGCTGCTCGGCCTCTACGACGACCAGGGCACCCTGCACCACGTCGGGGTCAGCGCGTCGTTCACCGCCGCGCGGCGGGCCGAGCTGCTCACCGAGCTGGAGCCGTACCGCAACCCCACCGGGCACCCGTGGGCGTCGGCTTCGGACGGTCAGCGCGTGCCGGGAGCGCCCAGCCGCTGGACAGGGGGTAAGGACCTTGCCTTCGAACCGCTACGCCCCGAGCTGGTGGTCGAGGTCGCCTACGACGCCATGGAGGGCGACCGTTTCCGCCACACCGCCCAGTTCAAGCGCTGGCGGCCGGACCGCGACCCCCGGTCCTGCTCCTATGACCAACTCGACCGTCCTATCAGCCTCAACGTCGACGAGGTACTGGGTACCCCGTAGGCTCGGGCGGATCCGTCTCCGGGGGGAGTGAACACGCTCGTGCGTCTCAGGTACAACAGGGTGGCCCGCGCCGTCGTCGCGCTGGTGGCCGCGACCATGACCACCACCGGATGCGTGCTGCCGCTGCCGAACTTCGGCGGCAGCCCGCGCCCGGCGGCGAGCCCCGAGGCCGGCTGGCGGCTCTGCCCGGAGATCCCGGCCGCACTGCTCGGCAAGGCGCCGTCCGACTTCACCTTCGAGTGCAAGACGGTGAAGGTCCCGGCGGACTGGAACAAGCCCGACGACGGCCAGACCATCGACATCGAGGTGATGCGCGCCCGCGCCACCGACCAGCGCGACCGCATCGGCGCGCTCATGGTCAACCCGGGCGGGCCCGGCGCGTCCGGCATCGACCTGGCGGCGTACCTCACCCGCGGCCTGCCCGTCGAGATCACCCGGCGCTTCGACATCGTCGGGTTCGACCCGCGCGGCGTGGGCCGGTCCACGCCGGTCGACTGCTACACCGACGCCGATCTGGACGCCACCTTCGCGTCCGACCCCGACCCGGTCACCTGGCCGGAGTTCCAGGAGGTCGACGCGCTCACCCGGCGCATGGTCGACGGCTGCAAGGCCAAGTACGGCGAGCGCCTGGGGCTGTTCGGCACCAAGCAGGCCGCCCGGGACATGGAGGCGATCCGCGAGTCGCTGGGCGAGGGCAAGATGAACTACCTCGGCTACTCGTACGGCACCCTGCTCGGCGCGGTGTACGCGCAGCTCTACCCGCAGAACATCCGCGCCATGGTGCTCGACGGCGCGGTCGACCCGACGCAGACCTCGATCGAGTCGTCGGAGAAGCAGGCGATGGGCTTCGAGCGCGCGTTCGACAACTTCACCGCCTGGTGCACCGAGAACAAGAGCCAGTGCCCCATCGACGGCAACGCCCGCGCGGTCGTCGAGAAGCTCATGCAGGAGGCCGAGACCAACCCGGTCGGCAACCCCGACGGCCGCAAGGCCACCCCGGGCTGGATCTTCTGGGGCGTGGTGTCCTCGCTCTACACCCAGGCCCGCTGGCCCGACCTGGGGCAGGCCCTGGCCGACCTGCAGGACGGCAAGTCCGAGGCGATCTTCGCGCTGGCCGACTCCTACGCCGACCGCGGCCCCAACGGCGAGTACACCAACCTGTTCGACGCCAACGCGGCGGTGAACTGCGCCGACGACGGCGACCCGGCCACGATCGCGGAGATCCGCAAGCTGCAGTCCGAGTGGCGGCAGAAGTATCCGCTGTTCGGCGCGCCGCTGGCGGTGGGCATGCTCACCTGCTCGGTGTGGCCCACCGAGCCCGAGCCGTACCCGACGGGCAAGGCCGAGGGCGCGCCGCCGATCCTGGTGGTGGGCACCAAGGGCGACCCGGCGACGCCGTACGAGCAGACCCAGAAGCTGGCCGACATGCTCGGCGTCGGCGTCGTGCTCACCTGGGACGGCGAGGGGCACACCGCCTACCCGGAGACGCGCTGCATCAACCGGTACGTCAACAACTTCCTGATCAACCTGGAGGTGCCGCCGGCCGGGACGGTCTGCCCGCCCCAGTAGGCGTCACTCGGCGTGGTCGGTGCGGGCGCGGCTGGGCTGCACCCGCATCGGCTCGCCGGGCATCTTCGGATAATCCGGGGGGTACGGCATCTCGCCGAGCTTGTGATCCCGCTCGTCCCGCTCCCACCACTCCAGCAGCGTGGAGATGTCGTGCGCGACGTCGTCCATGCCGGCGTAGAGATCGCCGACCTCGGCCAGCCGCGGCGGCACGGTGCGCAGATCGAAGTCGTCCGGCTCGACCTGCGCCAGCTCCTCCCAGGTGACCGGGGTGCTCACCGTGGCGCGCGGGTTGGCCCGCAGCGAGTACGGCGCGGCGATGGTGCGGTCGCGGGCCATCTGGTTGTAGTCGATGAAGACCTGCTCGCCGCGCTCCTCCTTCCACCACGCCGTGGTGATCGCCACCGGGTCGCGCCGCTCCAGCTCGCGGGCGAACGCGATCGCCGCGCGCCGCGCCTCGACGAACGGCCAGTCGGGCTTGATCCGCACGTAGATGTGGATGCCCCGGCCGCCGGAGGTCTTCGGGTAGCCGACCAGCCCGGCGTCGTTCAGCACCTCGCGGGCGAGCGCGGCCACCTTGACCGCGTCAGCGAACCCGGTCCCTGGCTGCGGGTCGAGGTCGATGCGCAGCTCGTCGGGGTTCTCCGTGGCGGGGGCGCGCACCGGCCACGGGTGGAACACCACCGTGCTCATCTGCGCCGCCCAGAGCAGCGCCGCCGGCTCCTGCGGGCACAGCTCGTCGGCCTTGCGCCCGCTCGGGAACTTGATCTCCGCGGTGGTGATCCACTCGGGCACGCCGCGCTGGGGCACCCGCTTCTGGAAGAACATCTCCCCGTCGAGGCCGTCCGGGAAGCGCTGCAGCATCGTCGGCCGGTCCCGCATGTAGCGCAGCATGGGCTCGGACACGGCCAGGTAGTACTCGAAGAGGTCCTGCTTCGTGTAGCCGCGTTCCGGGAAGAAGACCTTGTCCGGGCTGCTGAGTCTTACGGTACGGTTACCGACCTCGTATTCGAGCGCTTGCGCCTTGGGCATGGCCCGACGCTACCGCGTACGGTCGAGGCATGGAGCAGAACGTCAGCCAGCTGAGCGAGCAGGAGTGGCGCGTGCGCCTCGACCCGGAGGAGTTCCGGGTGCTGCGCCAGGCGGGCACTGAGGCACCGTGGTCCGGCAAGTACGTCAACACCAAGACGGCGGGCACGTACAAGTGCCGTGCGTGTGGGACGGCGCTGTTCGACAGCGTCACGAAGTTCGACAGCCACTGCGGCTGGCCGAGCTTCGACGAGGCGCTGCCGGGGACCATCAAGTACATCGAGGACCGGTCGCTGGGCATGGTGCGCGTGGAGGTGCGCTGTGCCAACTGCGACTCGCACCTCGGGCACCGGTTCGACGGCGAGGGCTTCACCCCGAAGGACGCGCGCTACTGCATCAACAGCGTCTGCCTGGACCTGGAGGAGAAGGCCTAGGGGGTATGCGGAGAGGCGTTCAGGCGGACGCCTCTCCGCAGGTGCCGTCAGTCGCCGGCGGCGCGCAGCTCGCGGCGGGCGGCGGCGACGCGCTGGTCGAACTCGGCGCGCGTCATGCGCCCGGCCCGCACCAGCCGGGCCCAGTAGCGGATCCGGAAGCTGAGCAGGCTGTGCGTGGCAGGAACCGCAAGCCCGCTCGCGGCGAGGATGGCCTCGAACTCGCGGCGCATCGCAGCGTCGTCCATCAGCACGCCTCCCGCTCGCCGTCGACCGGGAAGCCCAGCATCCGGCGGCTCTCGGCCATCCGCGCCTCCAGCTGCTCCCGCGTGATCTCGCCTGCCGCGAGCTGCCGGGACAGCCCGCGGAACCGCGCCGCGAGCACGCTCAGCGGGCTCGCCTGGAGCACGTCGTTGATTCGCATGATCTCCGTGAACGTACGCTCCACCGCTCGCGGGTCGTTCGTGTCCGGCCTCATGGGACGCACGCTAAACGCGGGGTCCGACAATTTCGCGTACCGAGAGTGCCCGGACCGTGACGCGAAACCGTCGGGACTACGACCGAACCGAGGACTGTCCGTCCGGGAAGGACCGTGCCACCATCATCGGGACTTCGGCGACCGGGAGGCGGACGGCATGGCGGAACAGCCCGTGTGGTGGCAGCGGCTCACCTCGCCCGGCGGCGCCCCGCTACCGCTCAGCGTGCACGAGCGCCTCGGGTGGTACGAGCGGCAGGTGCGCCGCCAGCGCATCGCGAACTACACCTTGGAGGGCGTGACCGTCGTCGTCGCGGCGAGCATCCCCGCCGCGGTCGCGCTCGGTGCCCCGGCCGCGGTGACGGCGGTGCTCGGCGCGCTGGTGGCGGTCCTGGCCGGGCTGCGGCAGCTGGTACGGCCGGGTGAGAGCTGGATCCGGTTCAGCGCCACGCTGGTCGCCCTGCAGCGCGAGACGGTCATGTGGAGCGCGGGCGCGGCGCCCTACGACGCCGACCGCGCCGAGACGATCCTCGTCGAGAACGTGGAGAGCCTGGTCGCGTCCGAGACGTCGCAGTGGGCCGAGCAGCGCACGGTGCGCCGCGCGGAGCCGGAGCAGCAGCCGGTCAGCTGACGTACCAGTCGAACAGCTCCCAGCCGGGCGGGGTGGCCATCACCAGCAGCGCCAGCAGCGTCGCCACGCTGGTGGCGGCCAGTGCGACACGCACCCGCGGCGCGGACCGGACCTCCGGCGAGCGCCACGCGCCTGCCGCCAAGGCCAGGCACAGCACAGCCAGCGGCAAGCCGAGCGCGGTCGCCAGCACCGCAGGCCAGGACCAGCCGGGCGGCGACTGCTCCGGGAAGTACAGCGCGTCCGTGGTGAGGTAGGCCACGGCCCCGTAGGCGTACGCCAGCACCAGCACCAGCTGGACCGTGCTCAGCGCGCCCGCGAAGGCGCGGCTCGTCGACGTCTGTCGCATCGACGCACCATACCGGCTCCCCGGCGGCGGGACGGTCAGGTCCGATCACCGCCGGTCCCATGTCGGTGGCTCGTGATCGACTGTGGCCATGACTGCTGACAAGTACGACGTCTTCCGTGCGCTGCACCGGCCCGGTGACCCGCTGCGGCTCGCGAACGCCTGGGACGTGGCCAGTGCGCGGGTCGTCGAGCAGGCCGGCGCCGCGGCCGTCGCCACCACCAGCGCGGGCGTGGCGTGGAGCCTCGGCGCCAAGGACGGCAACGTGCTCGACCGGGACCGCGCCGTGGACCTGGTGGCCCGGGTCGTCGCCGCCGTGTCGGTGCCGGTGACCGCCGACATCGAGGGTGGGTTCGCCGACGACGCGGCGGGGGTCGCGGAGACGGTGCGGCTGGTCATCGCGGCGGGCGCGGCCGGAATCAACCTTGAGGACAGCGACCGTAGCGGCGCTGCCCCGCAGCTGACCGTGGTGGAGGCGGCGCGGCGCTTCGCGGCGGCCCGCGCGGCGGCCGGGGACGGGTTGTTCGTCAACGCGCGGGTGGACACGTTCTTCCACGGCGGCACGGTCGCCGACGCGCTCGCCCGTGCGCGGGCCTATGTCGACGCGGGCGCGGACGGCGTGTTCGTGCCGGGCACGGCCGACCCGGCGGTGATCACCGAGCTGGTGGCGGCGGTCGGGGCGCCGCTGAACATCCTGGTCGGGCCGGGCTCCCCCACCGTCGCCGAGCTGGCCGAGCTGGGCGTGGCCCGGGTCAGCCTAGGCTCGTCGGTCGCCGAGGCGGCCTACGCGGTGGTCCGCCGCGCGGCCGAGGAGCTGCAGGCCAAGGGCACCTACACCGCCGTCGAGGGCGGCCTGGCATACGGCGACGTGAACGCCCTCCTGCCCTGACCTGATCCCGCGCCTGTTTCAGGGGCGGGGTGCTGTCCACCCGTGAAGATCGCCATCTCGTGTCACAAAGTGCAGCCAGACCGCAGGTTCTGACACGAGACCGCGATCTTCACGACAGGCAACGCCCAGGGAGCCGCGGCGTGCGCCGGACGAGTCACCGCGGCGGAGGCTGCTCCGCAGGCCGGGCGGCCGAGAGTGCCTGGCTGAGCGCCTCCGGCGTGCGGCCGACCACGGCGGTGCCGTCGTCGAGCAGCAGGATCGGCCGCTGGATCAGCTCGGGGTGGGCCGCCATCGCGGCGATCCAGCGCTCGCGCGACGCCTCGTCGCGAGGCCAGCTGTCCAGGCCCAGCTCGGCGGCGACCGGCTCGCCCAGGCGGCAGATCTCCCACGGCTGCGCGCCCAGCCGTCCCAGCACGTCCGCCAGCTCGGCTGCGGTCGGCGGCGCGGTCAGGTACGGGCGCAGCGTCACCGGCACCGCGGCCAGCTCGAACGTCTCCCGCGCCGCGGCGCACTTCGAGCACGACGGGTTGTTCCACATCTCCACCCCGCTATCCTCGCGCATCCCGAGATTCGCACCCGCACGGTTCAACCTCGGACAGCTTCCGGTGCGTAACTGCTGTGGACCAGCGAGACCCGGAGGTACGGCAATGGCCGAGGCGGCCACGTTCGACGAGTTCGTCACGACGCGCGCGCGGCATCTGCTGCGCGTCGCGTACCTGCTCACGGGGGACCACGCCCTGGCCGAGGACCTGCTGCAGACGACCCTGGTGAAGTGCTGGTCGGCCTGGCGGCGCATCGACGGCGACCCGGAGCCGTACGTGCTCAGGGTGCTGGCCAACACGTTCAAGTCCTGGTGGCGGCGGCGCTGGACCGGCGAGCGGCCGACCGAGATCCTGCCCGAGCAGGCCGGACCCGTGCCGCAGGCGGACGTCGACGAGCGCGACCGGGTCTGGCGGGCGCTGTCCCGGCTCCCCCGGCAGCAGCGCCTCGTGCTGGTGCTGCGCTACTTCGAGGACCTCAGCGAGGCCGACATCGCGCGGACGCTCGACATATCCGCCGGATCGGTGAAGACCCACGCGTCCAAAGGACTGGCGAAGCTGCGGCTGGACCCCAGCCTGCAAGCGCTGCCCCTGCCGTCCGGCGATGAGGCGCCCGTCGGCAACGAGCGCCTGGTCGCGGTGCGCGGGCGCATCGAGCGGCGGCGCCGGCGGCGCACGGCGATCACCGTCGCTGCCGCCTGCCTGGCCGCGATCGCGCTGGTCGCCGCGTATGCCCTGCTGCCGCAGGTGCGCGCGAAGACCCTGCCGGAGCCCGCGTTCCGGCTCCAGCTTCCGACGTATGCGCAGACCAGCACCATGCCGTTCGACGTCGACTACTACCGGCTGGGGCCGTCTGCGCAGTACGGCTACGCCGAAGGTCTGGACCGGGCACTGGTCTGGACGCCGGGTGAGCGGCCGGAGGCGCTGTTCGTGACCTGCCGCTTTCCCGGGTCGCTGAACGTCGCGGTGTACGCCCGGGTCAACGGCCGGGAGGCGTGGTCGGGCGCGTGCGTGGACGAGCCGATCGCCTTGAAGAGCTTTTTCGGCGTACTGGACCCGGCGCGGCTGGGCCTTGTCCCCGGCAAGCCGGCCGAGGTGAGCCTGAAGTTGCAGACGGAAGAGCCGCTGCCGGTTGGCACGGTGGCCGTGTCGATCGGCGAACTGATCTCATTCGAGGAGTTTCCACTGGTCACTCCGTCTACGCAGCCGACTCCGCTCAATCGCGTGCTGAAGTCCGTCGATCCCGCGAAGATCACCAGGATCGACGCCGGTGGTCCGCCCAGCGTCACCGTGGTCTGGCGCGGGTCGCTGATCCTGCATGCCCGGTCGCAGACGCCCGGACGGCTGCGGATCTCCGTGGACGGCGTGGCGATACACACGCTCGACTTCGGCACCCTGCCGTGGACCGTTCAAAGCAACGACGGCAGCGTCACCCCGCCCTGGGGAACCGCACCCATCTCCGCGTCCCTGCAGGCCGGGCGGAACCGCATCAGCGGCGGCCGCTGGGACCCGGTCCCGGGGTCGCTGGTCACGATCTCGGTGGAGGCCGAGCGGATGACCGGCGACTGGTTCGTGGCCTTCTACCCCTCGAAGGAGTAGGTCCCGCCGATTTCACCGCGACGGGCCACAACCGATGCTGTACCCCAGCGAGTAGCTGTTGCTGAACGGCACCGATGGGGAGGGCGCGCGAGGCATGGCCGGCACGGCGGAGTTCGACGAGTTCGTCATGGCGCGATCGCGGCACCTGCTGCGCATCGCGTACCTGCTCACCGGCGACCACGCCCTGGCCGAGGACCTGCTGCAGACCGCGCTGGTGAAGTCGTGGTCGGCGTGGCGGCGCATCCACGGCGACCCGGAGCCGTACGTGCGGCAGGTGCTGGTCAACACGTACCGCTCCTGGTGGCGGCGGCGCTGGAACGGCGAGCGCCCCACCGACGTGCTGCCCGAGCAGCCGATGGCCGCCCCGCAGTCGGCAGTGGACGAACGCGACGAGGTGTGGCGGGCGCTGGGGCGGCTGTCCCGGCAGCAGCGGGTGGTGCTGGTGCTGCGCTACTTCGAGGACCTGACCGAGGCCGAGATCGCGCAGGCGCTGGGCATCTCCCCCGGCTCGGTGAAGAGCTACGCGGCCAAGGGTCTGGCCCGGCTGCGGGTCGACCCGGATCTGCAGGCGCTGCCGCTGCCGGGCGAGGACGCCCCGGCGGGCAACGAGCGGCTGGTGGCGGTGCGGGAGCGGGTGGCGCAGCAGCGCCGGGCCAAGCTCGCGTCGGTCGCCGCGGCCTGCGCGGTGGTGCTGGCGGGCATCGCCGGGTACGCCATCGGCCCCGGCCGGGGCCCGGACCAGTTCGCCGGGGTGCCCGACTTCCACCAGGGTTACCGGATCGTGGAGCGCGAGTCGGCGAGCTTCGCCGCCGGGCAGAGCGGGTTCACGATGACTCCGTCCACGCTGGACCTGGCGTTCTTCCCGGCGTGCACGCATTCCGGCTACGCGCTGCCGCTGATCATCAATGTGTGGATCAACGGGAGGTCGCTGGGCACCGCCGAGTGCGACACCCGGGGGCTGTCCTTCGACGCCCGGCTGCAACCGGCCCCGGACACGCTGCGCGACGCCGGGGTGGAGATCGGCAAGCCGATGGCGGTCACGTACTCGCTGGACGTGGGCTACGTCTACGGGGGCTCCCAGTCGGCGTCCTCGCCCACGCCGGGTCCGGCCCCGGCCGACGGGGTGCTCGCGGTGCTGGTCGGTGAGGCGGTGCCGTTCGGCGAGGTGCCGCTGCCGGAACGCCCGGCCACGCTGGCGCCGCTGTCGCGGCCGGCCGCGGCGCTGCCCGGCAGCGTGCTGATCACGGCGGACGGTCCGCGTACGGGCACCTATGACTGGCAGCGCGGCGGGGTCCGGATCATGGCCGCCGCGCAGACGCCGGGCGTGCTGCGGGTCCTGATCAACGGCGTGCCGGTCGACGTCAAGACCTGGTGGGACTACGAGCAGGCGGTATGGCAGTCGGTCTTCGAGCCGGCCTCCGACGACGCGCAGCGGCGCGGGCTCAGCCTGTCCTACCCGGACGAGCTGACCATCTCGGTCGAGGCCGAGCACATGACCGGCGACTGGTTCGTGGCGGTGATGCCGGCGAACTGATCCCGTCCGCGGCGCATGTCGGCCCTAGGTCCGGAAGGTGCTGTTGAACGCGTACAACTCCTGGTGGCGACGCGGCCTGCGGCTGCCCGCCGGTGACGACGTGCCCGCCGGCACCGCGCGGCTGGCCGCGGTGCGGGACCGGATCGCGCGGCGCCGCCGCAACCGGCTGGCCGCGCTGGCCGCGGTCGGCGCCGTGATGCTGGCCGCGCTCGCCGGGTACGTCGCCGCGCAGTGGCCGCGCTAGGGTCGGCACCGTGGACGATCAGGCGGAGTGGCGTGCGCGGCGCGATCAGGCGGTCGCGCAGCACGCGCTGGCCGAGCAGCGGCAGCGGGCGGCGGAGACGGAGCGGGCCAGGGAGCTGGTGCGCCGGTTCGCCGCCGAGGCGGGCGCGCGCGGCCTGCGCACCACCGCGCTGACCGCGTTCGCGTACGACGGCGGCGGGCGCTACCGCACCGGCCTGCGCGGCTGGTATCTGCAGCGCGCCCGCACGCTGGCGGTGACCCCCGACGGCACGTTCTACGTGCTCGGGGTGCCCGCCTCGCTGCGGGCGCGGCTGACCGGCGCGCAGGTGCCGCCCGCCGACCCGCCGCTGATCGTGGGCCGGGGCGCCCGCGACGGCGAGTCGATGCCGCTGGAGCAGCTGCTGCGGCAGCGCCTGAAAGCGGGCGACGACTGGGCCTGAGTGTCAGGAAGGGCACCTTCTACTACGTAGAACGAGCCGAGCCGCTGCTCGTCTCGCTGACGCGAGCCGACGAAGGTGCCCTTCCTTGCTCGGGTGGAGGAGTGGGGCGGATGGCACTACGCTCTCGCCAATGAGTGAAGCGCGCGCCCAGGGCCTGATGTTCGGTGAGATCGCCGAGGAGTTCGACCGCATCCGGCCGGGGTATCCGGAGGGGCTCGTCGACGACGTGCTCGCGTACACCGGGATCGGCGTGCAGGCGCTGGAGGTCGGCGCGGGGACGGGCAAGGCGACCACCGCGTTCGCCGCGCGCGGGCTGCAGATCACCGCGGTCGAGCCGGACCCGAAGATGGCCGCGCTGCTGACCGAGCGCCTGGCCGGGCAGCCGTCGGTGCGGGTGGTCGTCTCGCTGTGGGAGGACTACACCCCCGACCTGGCGTTCGACCTGCTGTTCTGCGCGCAGGCGTGGCAGTGGACCGACGGCTCGCAGCGCTGGTCGCGGGCCGCCGCGGCGCTGGCCCCGGGCGGCACCCTGGCGCTGTTCTGGAACTTCGACCGCGTCGCCGACGACGGCCTGCGCGCGCTGGTCCGCGAGGTGCACGCCGGGTACGCGCCGCACGCCATGATCGACGAGGAGCCCGCCGACGGCGCCGACCTGTCGCAGTACTGGCCGGGCCCGGACCTGGCCGCGCTGCCCGAGTTCGGCGAGCTGGCCGAGCACCTCTACACCTGGGAGCGCACGCTGTCGGCGGACGACTACGTGTCCTACCTGTCGACGCAGCCGACCTACCGGATCCTGCCGGAGGCGACGCGCGAGGCGCTGTTCACGGCGCTGCTGCAGCGGCTGCCGGAGAAGGTGACGCTGGCCGTGGAGACGCTGCTCTACCTGGGGCGGCGCACCGCCTGACGGCTACTCGACGGGCCGGCGCAGGGAGTAGGTGACGGCGAACAGGCGATACGGCTCGGTGTGCAGGAACACGGCGCCCCGGTCGTACGCCTGCCAGCCCGCCTGCCCGGCCCGGTTGAGGTGGCGCAGGTCGTCGAAGCGCTCGTCGGTGCCCCAGCGCTCCGGCCCGTCGTCGTCGTGGAACACCGCGTCCCAGTCCATGAAGCGGTCGGCGCCCAGGGTGCCTGCCGATCGGTACTCCAGCCGCGCGTACTCCCACTGCGTCATGCGGCCATTGTGCCGCAGCGCTCGTCAGGCTGTCCAAACGCGACCGGGCTGATCAGCCCAGCTCCATGCCGACGAGGAGGAACACCGCCAGCCCCGTCGCCAGGCCGATGCCCATCGCCAGCGGCAGCCCGGCGCCGAAGAACGCCGCGGTGAACGTGGCCAGCCCGCCCGGGATCACGAAGAACGCCACGGCCTGCACCGGCTTGCGCCTGGCGTACGACAGCGCGGCCCGGCCCACGAAGCGCAGCAAGATGACCGCGAACGCGAGCAGGGCCACGGCGGCCAGCCCGAGCACCACCCAGAGCACGACCTCACCGGACGACATGCAGCCGAAGGTAGCCGCGATCGCGCCGCCGGGCCAGTGACGGCCGTACCTATTTCACGACGCGGAACCGCGCATGGGTGACCTGCGCGGACTGGTGCGTGCCGAGCTGCTCCAGCTCGATGTGGTCCGTGCCGAGGTGCTCGAACAGCCGTCGGCCCGCGCCCAGCAGCACCGGCGCGATCTGCAGGTGGATCTCGTCGAGCAGGCCCGCCCGGAGCAGCTGCTGCGTCACGTCGGCGCCCATCACGGTGACGGCGCCCTCCCCGGCGGCGGCGCGGGCCTGCGCCAGCGCGTCGTCGAGCCCGGTGGTGACGAAGGTGAACGTGCCCTCCTTCTCGGCCCGGTCCGGCTCAGGCCGGTGGGTGAGCACGAAGCAGGGCACCGGATAGGGCGTGCCGCCCCACTGGCCGATGCCGACGTCGAAGGTGCGCCGGCCCAGCAGCACCGCCGTGGTCAGCGCGAACTGCTGCCGCGCGGCCGCCTTGTCGGCCTCGTCGGCGTCGTCGAACAGCCAGCGGTGCAGGCGTTCGCCGCCGACGCCCATCGGCTGCTCGACGCTGACGTCCGGCCCGGCCATGAAGCCGTCCAGCGACATCGTCACGTGCACGTTCACCTGCGCCATGAACCACCTCCGCAGCATCGTCCCGAAGGACGCATGCTGCCACGGACGGCCGACAGGCTCGCGTCACGAGCGTCGGTCGGTGCGCGGTGGCGAAACGGTCAGCGGCGGCAGATCGGGTAGGCGCTGCCGTCGACCGCGCGGGTGCGCCCGTCGGGCGACTGCACGTAGAACGTGCTGCCCTCGACCCAGTGCCGCTGACCGGGCCGGACCATGACGGTCTCGGACAGCTCGATGGCGTAGTCACCGACGGTGAGCATGCTGACCAGCATCAGCCGATCCGCTATGACGGGCTCGGTGGTGGGCACGGAAGACTCCGGGGGGTGAGGGGACGCTCACGCTACCGCGACGTACCCGTCCCGGGGAAGAGGGTCGATCGATGCGTGGCAAAAGCCACCGCGTGGTGTCGATCCGGACGGCCCGCGTTCGTATAGAGGGTGAGAGGACATCCGCTCGCCCACCCGAGGAGGCGTCATGAAGCAGTACCTGCTGAGCATCTACCAGCCCGACGGCGGTCCGCCGCCGCCCGAGGTCCTCGACCCGGTGATGCGCGCGCTGGCCGAGCTGAACGCCGAGCTGGAGGCGGCCGGCGCGCTGGTGCGCACCGCGGGCCTGCTGCCGCCCGAGACGGCCACCGTGGTCCGCGCGGACGGGGACGGCATCCTGCTCACCGACGGCCCGTTCACCGAGGGCAAGGAGCACGTCGGCGGCTTCTGGATCATCAACGCGCCGGACCTGGACGCGGCGCTGGACTGGGCGGGCAAGGCGGCCCGGGCCACCACGCTGCCCATCGAGGTGCGGCCCATGCACCCCGGCGGGAGCTGAGTGCCCGGCGAGCTGGAGCGGATCTACCGCGCGGAGTACGGCCGCGCGGTGGCGGTGCTGGTGCGCGCCTTCGGCGACCTCGACCTGGCCGAGGAGGCGGTGCAGGACGCGTTCGCCGAGGCGGCCCGGCGCTGGCCGGAGGCCGGGATGCCGCCCAGCCCGGCCGGCTGGATCATCACCACCGCCCGCAACCGGGCCGTGGACCGGCTGCGCCGGGAGGCGTCCCGCGACGGCCGGCACGCCCAGGCGGCGCTGCTGCACGCCCGTGACGAGCCCGCCGAGGAGGGGCCCGTGCCCGACGACCGGCTCCGGCTGATCTTCACCTGCTGCCACCCGGCGCTCGCCCCCGCCGCGCGCGTCGCGCTGACGTTGCGGCTGCTCGGCGGCCTGAGCACGGCCGAGATCGCACGCGCGTTCCTGGTGCCCGAGGCCACCATGGCACAGCGGCTGGTCCGCGCCAAGAACAAGATCAAGGGCGCGGGCATCCCGTACCGGGTGCCGCGCGACGCCGACCTCCCCGACCGGCTGCGGTCGGTGCTCGCCGTCCTCTACCTGATCTTCAATGAGGGGTACGCGGCGAGCAGCGGCCCCGACCTGGTCCGGGCCGACCTGTGCGCGGAGGCGATCCGGCTGGCCCGGCTGCTGGCCGAGCTGATGCCCGACGAACCCGAAGCGCTCGGGCTGCTCGCGCTGATGCTGCTCACCGACGCCCGGCGGCCCGCCCGCACCACCGCCGCCGGGGAGCTCGTGCCGCTGCCCGAGCAGGACCGCTCCCGCTGGGACCGCGCCCTGATCGCCGAGGGGCTGACGCTGGCGCGCAACGCGGTGCGCCGCGGCGGCACCGGCCCGTACGTGCTGCAGGCCGCGATCAGCGCCCAGCACGCCGGGGCACCGTCCACGGCGGACACGGACTGGCCGCGCATCGTCGCGCTCTACGACCGGCTGCTGGCGCTGACGCCCGGCCCGGTCGTGGCGCTGCACCGCGCCGTCGCCGTGGCCGAGACGGCCGGTCCGGGCCCGGCACTCGCCCTGCTGGACGGGCTGGACCTGGACCGCGACCACCTCTACCACGCGGTGCGCGCGGACCTGCTGCACCGGCTCGGCCGCGACGCCGAGGCGGCGCGCGCGTACGACGCCGCCATCGCCCGCACCGCCAACGAGGCCGAGCGGAACTTCCTGCGCCGACGCCGCGCAGCGCTCACCGGCTGAGCTTCAGGGGTGGGGTGGGGTGGGGCGGCGGGGTGCGATCCGCCGCCCCGTCTACCGGACGGCGTCCGGGAGTCTTCTCATGCGCCGGGGCAGTTTTCCCAGTCGGCGGAACGCAGCATGCGCCAGCTCACGCGAGCGGCATGGAGCAGGCTCGCCGCAACTGAGGCACCGACCCGTGTAAGGCACGGAAACCAGGTGCTGGTCGATCAGCAACTGTGCCTCCTCGGCCGAGTCCGGCAGTCGGACCGCACCACGCGCTGCCGTCGCAACGCTCACGTGTCAGCCCTTCCGGTGCGCTCGACGGTCGCGCGCGCCCGATCCGCCCATTGGCGAGCGGTGCACGGGTGCGGCGTCCAGATGCCGAACTCGTCCCAGCACCAGGCGCAACGACCGTCCTCGGCGACGACGTGTATCGCCGCGAGGCTTTCGGCTGCCGTGATCGCCGAGCCGAGGCCGATGACGCGGACAGCCATGTCAGTGACCATCGTTGATCCCCTCCCCCATGCGGGTTAGCCTGCTGAGTGGCACGAGCCGGAAGGACTTCGCATGCGCTCCCGGCCCGCGCCTGTACCCAGCGTGTAGCAGCGGCTACGCGCATAACAGGTGTTGTCAGTTGCTCTCGGATGACTGACAACATTCCGGTTTACATCGATGGGGACGGGCATGGGCGATACGACATTCGGCTCCGAACTGCGCCGGCGGCGGCTGGCCCGAGGGCTGTCGTTACGGCAGCTCAGCGAGCTTGCGCACGTGGACTTCACACATCTTTCGAGAGCTGAGAACGGCCGGCGGCGACCCACCGAACTGCTCGCGGCGGCTGTCGACATCGCACTCGAAGCCGACGGCGAACTGATCGCCATCGCCCACGTTCAGCGCGCAGCCACGGCGGCCACGGCAGTAACCTCGGACCCTGTGAGGCGCAGGGAATTTGTAGCCACTGGCGTTGCCGCAGCGGTCGCCAGCCTCAGCGGTATGCGGGACTGCACGATACGTGTCGGCAGAGTCGGCGGTTCCGACGTAGAACCGCTTGACCGCGCGGTCGCTCGCCTGCGAGCGCTCGGCCATCAACACGGCGGGGCCAACCTGTGGCAAGCCGCTTCGGGAGTCGCCCGAGAGGGTTACCACCTACTTGAACAGGGCACCTACACGGATGAGGTCGAAGCGGCGCTGCTGGCCGCCATCGGCCGTGCTCAGATGTGCGCCGGATGGCTCGCCTTCGACGGCGGAAATCATGACGCGGCTCGGTCCTGCTACAACGAGGCCCTGTCGCTCGCACGTCAGACGACGGACCCCAGCATTGAGGTGCACGCCCTGGTCAATCTGGCCTTTCAGAGCACTTTTCTGGGGATGCCGCGCCAGGCGGTTCGCTATGCGGAGGCCGCCGAGCGCATCGCGTTCGGGAAGATGGCCATCGTCCCCCAGATTCGCCGGGCTACCGCCTACGCCTCGTCCGGGGAGCGCGCCGAGTCGCGCAGCGCCATGTCCCGGGCACGCACGATGCTGGACCATGCAGGCGATGACGAGCACGGCTACTGGTGTTCCTTCATCAGCCCTGAGGAACTCGACGGCATCGAGGGCACCGCGGCGATGCGGCTCGGCGACATGCGCCGTGCCGAGACCCTGCTCACGGGCAGTAGCGGCACACGGCGACGCCTTCGCGCGGAACAGGGCCCTGTATCGCGCACGGCTTGCGAAGGTTCGTCTCCATCTCGGGGAGGTCGACGAGGCGGCTCAGAGCGCGAACGACGCGTTGGATGACTTGAGTGGCGAAGTCGTCAGCCACGTCGTCAACGTCGAACTGGCCTCCGCAGCGGGTGACCTTGCGCTGCACCGCACCAGATCACCCGTCGAGCGCTTCCTCACTCGCTACTCCGCCCAACGATGATCGGGGAAGCTGTGCCTGTTCTGGAGACAACGGCGCTCGGCGCCGCAGAGATGCATGCCCACCGCGAGGACCTGCTGGATGTCTACCGCGACGCCTACGCCGACAAGATCGGAAGCCCGTTCTTCACCGAGGATCGCCACTGGGAGCGGCTCTTGGCCTACGGGCAACGCGAGGGATTCGCCCTCACGATGGGTCACCTGGACGGCGTCGGACTGGTCGGATACGCGCTCGGCTACCCGCTGCCCGAAGGGTCACGCTGGTGGGGCGGGCTGCTGACCGACGTCGCGCCGGAACTGGTCGCCGAGGACGGCCACCGGACCTTCGCGCTCACCTACATCATGGTTCGCCACGCGTGGCGGCGACACGGCTTCGCGCGATCGCTACACGACAGGCTCATGCAGACGCGGCCGGAGGAGCGGGCAACGCTTCTCGTACAACCGCAGAACGTCGCGGCCGTCACCGCCTATCGGTCATGGGGCTGGTACAAGATCGGGGATCTGAAGCCGTTCGCCGATGCGCCCACCTACGACGCCATGCTCCTCGACCTGAAGCAGTAGCCACACCTGGCACCGGCTCGCACATGCGGTGTACGGCCGCCAGGTCTTCCTGGCAGCCGTACACCCGGTCAGCTCAGGCCTTGCAGAGGCCGAGGACCGCGCTGCCGCCGAGCACACCCGTGAGGATCTTCCCGGCCGACTTGGCGGCCTTGCCGTCGTAGTCGGTGCCGGCCGCCTTGAGGTCGGCGAGCCAGCCGTTCACCTTGGCGACGTCGGCCTTCGCCGCCTTGCCGAGGGTGTCGTCGGTGGTGCCGTCGACGATGGCGGCGAGGGCGTCGCGGTAGTCCGTCAGCGCCTTCTTCAGCTCGGCGAGCGCGGCCTTCTTGCCCGCGTCGCCGCCCTGGTAGACGCCCTTGACGAGGCCGTCGTAGGCGCCCGACACGGTGAACACCTCGAGGACCTGCGTCTTGAGGCCGTCGCAGACGACCTGGTACTTGGAGCCGGTCGGGGACGGGCTCGGGGCGGGGGCGGCCGAGGTCGCAGCGGCGGCCGCGCTGGGCGTCGCCTGGGCCTCGGTGGTGTCGGCCGGGGTGCCGCACGCGGCGGCGGCGAAGAGGACGGCGGTGAGGGCGAGGGGCAGGGTGAAGCGGCGCATGGCTTGGGGACTCCGGTCTCTCGAGACAGCAGTCCGCAGCCTGACGCATGATCACGCGCCGCGTCGGCCCGAATGGATCAACTTTCGATCATTAATGGTCGGCCGAGCGGACGAGCAGCGAGGCGTACGTCGGCACCAGCACCCGCCGCGCGGGCCGCCGCGACACGACCTGCCACGGCCGGCCGTCGGCGAGCAGCGTCTCCAGCAGCCGGGTGAGCTGCACCCGGGCCACCGCCGCGCCCAGGCACAGGTGCCGGCCCGCACCGAACCACAGCTGGCGGGTCTCCGGCACGTACTCGCGGGTCACGTCGAACGGCCCGGCCGCGTTGTCGGCGACGTACGTCAGCATCATCACCCGCCCGTCCTTGCGCAGCGTCCGCCCGCCCACCTCGGCGTCGGCGGCGATGTGCCGCCCGATGACCGGTGCGGGGGTGGTCACCCGCAGCCCCTCGCGCACCGCGCCGGGCAGCAGCGACCGGTCGGCGAGCAGCGCGTGCTGCTGTCCGGTGTCGTGCAGCAGGGCGACGGTGCGGGTCAGCGACGACGCGCCGGTCTCGGTGCCCGCGATGGCGAGCAGCGTGGCCAGGCCCCGGGCCAGCTCCTCGCTGATGCCGACGCCCCGGCACCGGCCCAGGATCGTGTCCGGCCCACCGGTGCGGTAGGCCTCCGCCACCCCGC
Source organism: Catellatospora sp. IY07-71 (assembly GCF_018326265.1). Lineage (GTDB taxonomy): Bacteria > Actinomycetota > Actinomycetes > Mycobacteriales > Micromonosporaceae > Catellatospora. The sequence continues at coordinate 2,873,574 of NZ_AP023360.1, read as the reverse complement.
CGGTGATCTCGGTGACCAGGCCCTTCGCCCGCTCGATCGTCTCGGCGGGCAGCGCGGTCGAGGTCTGGGTGCCCAGCGCGAGCGCCGCCAGCCGCTCGGCGGAGTCGAACAGCGCCCGCGCCGCCGCGTCGTCGGCCAGCTCGATGCCGAGCAGGTCGGCGACGGTGTACGCGGACGTGGTCCGCACCAGCTCGGCCAGGTCCACGGTCTCCCCCGCGGCCAGCCGCGCCCGCAGCCGGGCGTGGTGCGGCCCCTGCGCCCGGTCCACCAGCGCCCGTGCGCTGTCCTCGGTGAACAGGTCGCGGCCCAGCGTACGCAGCTCGGCATGCCGGGAGCCGCCGAAGAACGCGGCCATCTCCGGCCCGAACAGCTGCCCCCACAGGTCGCCGACGCCGCCCTCGCCGAGCATGCTGAAGTGCTTGGCGTCGTTGAGGATGCGCCGGGACAGCACCGGATCGGTGACCACCCAGCCGACCTTCGGCAGCCGCCGGATGGGTCCGGTCAGCCGCCCGATGCTGAGCAGCGCGAACAGGGCCGGGTTGCCCGCGCGCAGTAGCCTCGCCTCGTGCCGGCGCGCGACGCGCCGACCTCGTGCCGGACGGGGGATTACTGCCGAGGGGTGAGCAGGATTCACCCCCGCACCGTAGCGGGTAGGCGGTAGGGCAAGCTGAACGCCGCCGACGACCTGGGGGGACGACAACGATGAGAGCCCGTATCGCCGGGGTCGCCGCGTACCTGCCGCCCGGCCGCGTGGACAGCGCCGCGGTGGAGCAGCGGATCGTGGCGGGCAGCGACGGCTTCCGGCCGCTGCCGAACATCGTGGAGCGGCTGACCGGCATCCGGCACCGCCACTACGCCGACGACGACGTGCAGGCCTCCGACCTGGCCGTCGCGGCCGCGGAGAAGCTGCTGGCCGACCGGGGCCTGTCAGCGCGCGACGTGGATCTGATCGTGTTCGGCTCGGCCTCGCAGGACCTGATCGAGCCCGCGACCGCGCACATCGTGGCGGCGAAGCTCGGCGCGTCCTGCCCGGTGTTCGACGTGAAGAACGCCTGCAACAGCTTCCTCAACGGGGTCCAGCTGGCCGAGGCGCTGATCACCACCGGCCAGCACCGGCGGGTGCTGGTCTGCACCGGCGAGGTGCCCTCCCGCGCGGTGCGCTGGCAGGTGCGTGACCGGGCCCAGTTCGCCGACGCGTTCGCCGGGTACACCCTGTCCGACGGCGGCGCGGCGATGCTGCTGGAGGCAGCGGAGACCGGCGGCATCCTGCACCGGCGCTTCGCCGCCGATTCCACCGCCTGGGAGCTGGGCACGCTGCCCGCCGGTGGCACGATGCGCCCGCGCGACCCCGACGCCACCTACTTCAGCGGCGACGCGCGCCGGATGCGCGACGCGTTCCTGCGCGCCGGGCCGGGCATGTTCCTCGCGATGCTGTCCGATGTGGGCCTGTCCTGGGCGGACTTCGCGGTGGTGTGCGTACACCAGGTGACGCTGCCCTACCTGGAGACGCTGCGGGAGGGGCTGGGCATCCCGGCCGACCGGCTGGTGGTCACCCTGCCCGAGCACGGCAACCTGGCCAGCGTGACGCTGCCGTTGCAGCTGGCCACGGCCATCCAGGACGGGCGGTGCGGGCCGGGTGACCGGGTCGCGCTGATCGGGCTGGCCGGCGGGGTCAGTGTCGGCGTCATGTTCGCGGAGCTGTGATGGGGCACCCGCTCTGGGTCGTGATCCCGGCGTACAACGAGCAGGCGTCGCTCGGGGCGACCCTGCGCCGCCTCGCCGAGCAGGACGATCGCGCGTTCACGCTGGTCGTGGTCGACAACGCGAGCACCGACGGCACCGCCGAGACGGCCCGCGCGCACGCCGCGGACCTGGACCTGCACCTGATCAGCGAGCCGGAGAAGGGCACCGGCTGCGCGGCCGACACCGGCATGCGATACGCCATCGCGCACGGCGCGACGCTGCTGGCCCGCACCGACGCCGACTGCCTGCCCGTGCCCGGCTGGACGGCGGCGGTGCGGCGCGGGTTCGGCGACGGGCTGCGCATGCTCAGCGGGCCGCTGCGGCCGCGCACGGACGAGTTCCCGCTGCGCTGGTGGGAGCGGCGGCTGCTGCCCTCGGTGGTGTCGCTGGCGGCGACCTTCGGCCGGTTCCGGCCCGGCAACCGCGACGCGGCGTACGTCGGGCCGTACCTGATGATGCCCGGCTGCAACATGGCGATCACGGCGGAACTGTACGAGGCGGCGGGCGGTTTCCCGCGCACCCGGATCGAGGACGTGCACGAGGACCGGGCGCTGGTGAACCGGGTGCGCCGGATCACCGGCGAGTTCGGCCTGCGCCGGGACATGGTGGTGTACGGCTCGGTGCGCCGGCTGCGCGCGTACGGGCTGGTCGGCACGCTGGCCTGGTACGCCGACCACCGCTACACCCCGGACCGGGTGGACATCCGTTGACCCCGGAGGTCTGGGAACGGCGCCTCTACCGGCGCGCGCACCCGCTGGCGTACCCGCTGCTGCGGCTGCTCGCCCGGCGCGGGCCGATCGTGCGGGTGCCCGGCCTGGGCGTGGTCGTCAACGACGCGACGCTGGCCCGGGAGGTGCTGCTCGACGGGGACACGTTCCGCAAGGACGGGCCCGGCGCGTCCGGCGACCTGTGGACCCCGATCCTCGGCCCGTCGGTGCTGCTCAACATGGAGGGCCCGGCGCACCGGGCACTGCGCGGGCGGCTGACCGAGCTGTTCACCCCGGCGTACACCGCGCGCCTGTGCGCGGACGTGCTGACCGGGCCGCTGGACGCGCTCGCCGCCCGGCTGCGCGCGGGTGAGCCGGTGGACCTGGTCGACACGATGCGGGTGCTGGCCGGGGCGGTGATCTGTGCGGTGATCGGGCTCGACGCGGACGGCGAGGCCGCCCACCGGCACATGTTCCACCAGGGCGAGCGCATCGTGGCGATGGTCAGCCTGCGTACCCGCACGCTGTCCCCCGCGCAGGTGCGGCGGGCCCGGGAGGTGCTCGACCCGATCGGCGACATCGCGGCGCGCGCCTACCGCTCCGGGGACGAGAGCACGGTGATGGGCCGGATGCGCACGCTCGGGCTGTCCGAAGCCGAGGCCCGGGGCGCGGCCGGGGCGTTCTTCCTCACCGGCACCGAGACCGTGGCCACGCTCGTGCCCCGGCTGATCGCGCTGCTGCACGACGCCGGGCAGCTGGACCGGGTGGCAGCCGACCCGGACCTGCTGGACCCGGCGATCGACGAGGCGATGCGGGTCAGCACGCCGACCCCGGTCATGCTGCGCAGCGTGCACGCCCCGGCCGTGGTCGGCGGGCTGCGGGTGCGGCCCGGCGAGCGGGTGCTGCTCGCCACGCACAACTGCTGCCTGGCGTACGGGCCGTTCGACCTGGACCGGCCGCAGCCGCCGGAGCTGCGGCGGCTCTGGTTCGGCGCGGGCCCGCACTTCTGCATCGGGTACCCGCTGGCCATGGCCGAGATCCGCGCGGTGGCCCGCACGGTGCTGGCCGCCGCGCCACTGCGGATCGTCCGCCGCACCGCCGCGCGCGGGGTGCTGATCCCGACCTACCGGGAGCTGGTGGTGGTGCGATGAGCCTGGTCGAACTGGTGCTGGCGCAGGCCGCGCGGACCCCGGACGCGACCGCCCTGATCGCGGGTGACGGCACCCGGCTGAGCTACGGCGAGCTGCGCCGCCGGGTGCTGGCGGTACGCGACGGGCTGCGCGCGGCCGGTCTCGCGCCCGGGGACGGGGTGCTCTTCTCCGTCCGGCCCTCGCTGGACTCGCTGGTGCTGGCCGTCGCCGTGGTCGCCGCGGGCGGGCATGTGATCTTCGCCGACCCGGGCGCGGGGCCGGAGATGTTCAGCGCCCGCATGCGGCTGGCCCGCCCGCGCTGGTCCGCCGCCGAGTCCCTGCTCTACGCGGCCAGCCGCCTCGCGCCCGTGCGCGCCTACGCCCGCCGCCGCGGCCTGCTCCTGCCGAACCTGTCCAAGCTGGACGTGCAGCGGCACGTCTACACCGGACGCCGGCTGCCCGGTGTGCCCGGTGGCGCGCTCTCGCTGAGCGCTCTGCTGGCCTCCCCCGCCGACGATCCGGTCGCCGAGTGCCACCTGTCCGGGGGCAGTGCCTCCGGGAACGCCGCCGGCATCTCTTCCGCGCCTGACGCGCCCGGCCTGCTGCCCGAGCAGCGAACGGAAAGCCCCGACCACGGCGGGGACGTCCCGGCCGCCGTCATCTTCACCTCGGGCACCACGGCACATCCGCGCGCGGTGGTGCACACCGAGGCGTCGCTGACGGCGGCGCTGGAGCTGCTGCGCGCGCGGGTGCCGTTCGGGCCGGGGGACGTGGTGCACACCGACCAGCTCATGCTCGGGCTGCCCACGCTGATCTCGGGCGCGTGCTGGTCCTTGCCGCCGCTGGGCGCGACGCCGGCCGTGTTCCTCGACCAGCTGCGCGAACGCGGCGCGACCCACACCTACGCCGTGCCGGTGCAGCTCGCCGAGGTGCTGGACGTGGGCCCGCTGCCGGACAGCCTGCGGCACGTGCTGCTCGGGTCGGCTCCGGCCCCAGCGCCGCTGCTGCGCCGGGCGGTCGCGGCGGCGCCGCAGGCGCAGGTGCTGTCGGTGTACGCGATGACCGAGATCCTGCCCGTCGCGATCGCCACCGCCGCCGAGAAGCTCGCCCACACCGCGTCGGGCGCGCCCGGCGACCTGGTCGGCGTGCCGCTGCCCGGCGTCGCGGTCCGGCTCGGCGACGACGGCGAGCTGCTGCTCGCCGGGCCCAACCGCTGCTCCGGCTACCTCGGCGACCCGCCGCTGGACTGGCTGCCCACCGGTGACCTGGCCCGGCTCGACGAGCAGGGCCGCATCGTGCTGTCCGGCCGCAAGAAGGACATGCTCATCCGCGGCTCGTTCAACCTGTACCCGGGCCTCTACGAACCCGCCGTCACCGCCCTGCCCGGCGTCGCCGAGGCGGCTTTCATCGGGCTGCCCGACCCGGTGCACGGCGATGAGCGCGTCGTGCTCGCCGTCGTGCCCGACCCGTCGGCCGACCCGGCGTCGCTGCCCGCCCGCCTCCGCCGCGAGCTGTCCGACGTCATCGACCACGCCGCGCTGCCCGACGAGATCGTGCTGCTCCCCGCCCTCCCCCGCACCGGCCGCGCCCGCAAACTCGACCGCGCCGCCCTCCGCACCCTCCTCCAGGAGCAGCGCGAGGCTGGCCGGTGAGGGTGGCGGTGACCGGCGCGTCCGGCTTCGTGGGTGGCGAGGTGTGCCGGGAGCTGCGCCGGGTCGGGCACCAGGTGGTCGGCTTCGGCCGCAGGCCCGCGCCGCCCGGCCTGGACGGCGTGGACTACCGGCGCTGGGACCTGGCCGGCGGGCCGCTGCCCGAAGCACCCGAGGTGGACGCGGTGGTGCACTGCGCCGGGACGGTGTCCGACTGGGGACCGGCGCGCGAGTTCCACGCGGTCAACGTGGACGGCACCGCGCACGTGCTGGCCACGTTCCCGCAGGCGCGGTTCGTGCACGTCAGCACCGCCAGCGTGTACGACCCCCGGCGTCCCACCGTGCTGGCCGCCGAGGACGAGGCACCGGCCGGGCGCTACCTCAACGCGTACGGGGAGTCGAAGGCGCGGGCGGAGCGGCTGGTGCTGGCCGCGATGGCGCAGCGGCCCGCGATCATCCTGCGCCCGCACGCGATCTACGGCCCCGGCGACCCGACGCTGCTGCCCCGGGTGCTGTCGGCGGTGCGCGGCCGGTGGCTGCCGGCCGTCGGCGACGGGCGGCAGCGGGTCAGCCTGACCTCGGCCGCCAACCTCGCCCGCGCCTGCGTGCTGGCCGCGACCGGCCCGGTCGAGCGCGGCGTCTTCAACGTCACCGACGCCGCGCCGGTGTTGCTCGACGACGCGCTGCGGGCGGTGCTCGCCGCGCGGGGCATCGCCGCCCGGCCGGTGTACCTGCCGCTGCGCGCGGTGTGGCCGCTCGCCACCGCCGCCGAGCTGCTGTTCCGGCTGGTACGCAGCCCGCGCCCGCCCCGGCTGACCCGCTACGCGGCGAGCCACCTCGCGGTGGAGCGCACGCTCGACATCAGCGCGGCGCGCGAACGGCTCGGCTACGCCCCGGCCCCGACCTCGTTCGACGGTGCCGCGAGCTGGTGAGCGCGCGCCAGAGTGCTGAGCCCGCTCACCAGCCGCGGGCGCGCCACTCCGGCAGCGACGGGCGCTCGCGGCCCAGGGTGCTGTCCTTGCCGTGGCCGGGGTAGAACCAGGTGTCGTCGGGCAGCCGGTCGAAGATCTTCGTCTCGACGTCGCGCAGCAGCGAGGCGAACGCCTGCGGGTCGCCCCACGTGTTGCCCACGCCGCCGGGGAACAGTGAATCGCCCGTGAACAGGTGCGGATGCCCGTGCGGGTCGCGGTAGAGCAGCGCGATCGAGCCGGGTGTGTGCCCGACCAGGTGGATGACCTCCAGCTCGACCTGCCCGACGCGCACCGTCTGTCCCTCCTCGACGGTCTCGGCCTTCACCGGCAGCTCGCCCGCGTCGGCGGGGTGGGCGATCGCGGTCGCACCGGTCGCCGCGACCACTTCGGACAGTGCCTGCCAGTGGTCGCCGTGCCGGTGCGTGGTCACCACCGTGGCCAGGCCCGGGTCACCGGCCAGGGCCAGCAGCGTCGGCGCGTCGTTGGCCGCGTCGACGAGCAGCTGCTCGCCGGTGCCGTTGCAGCGCAGCAGGTAGGCGTTGTTGTCGTGGGGGCCGACCGAGACCTTGCTGATGGTCAGCTCGTCGAGTTCGCGTACGTCGGCGGATCCGCCGCGCGTCACGTCACCGGTATAGGACACGCCCGAAGCCTATCGCCGTGACCGGCTCTCGCGGGTGAGACTGGGGCGTGCGCAGATCGACGGCGGCGGCGGGCAGCGCCGCGTTCTTCCTGGCCGCGCCGTGCGTGGTCGCGGGCCTGGCGCCCTGGCTGATCACCGGATGGCGGACCGCCGCCCACTGGTGGCCGCCGGTACGCGCCCTCGGCGTGCTGCTGATCCTGGTCGGCACCGCCGTGGTGGTGAACGCGTTCGCGCGGTTCGTGACCGAGGGCGCCGGCACCCCCATGCCCGCCGCACCGCCGCAGCACCTGGTCGTCGGCGGCCTCTACCGCTACGTCCGCAACCCGATGTACGTCGCGATCCTGTCCGCGATCCTCGGCCAGGCGCTGCTGTTCGGCAGCCTGCCGCTGCTCGCCTACACCGCCTGCGTCTTCCTGGCGTTCGTGACGTTCGTCCACTTCTACGAAGAACCACACCTCCGCCGCCAGTTCGGCCCCGACTACGACGCCTACCGCCGCGAGGTCCCCGGCTGGCTCCCCCGCCTCCGCCCAAGATCGCGTTGATCTTGCGCGAAGTGTTGCCCCTTTGCCCGTTTAGTGCGTGTCGCACCCACAACCCACGCAAGATCGCCGCGCTAGAGGGGCCGGGTCAGAAGAGGCGGGTGAGGATCAGGTCGAGGGCGGTTTCGGCGTGGTGGCGGGAGAGGTCGGCGGCGCGGTCGGGGGCGCGGGTGTGGAGTGCCTCGACCAGGGCTTCGTGCTCGGACTGGGAGGCGGCGACCTCGTCGGGGCGGTAGTGCGCGGCGATCTGGTCGTTGAAGAAGTAGAGGTGGTTCTGCTCGATGACGCGGGCCAGGCGGGGGTTGTGCGCGGCCTCGACGATCATGTGGTGGAAGCGGTCGTTGAAGACCACGAAGTCGTCGTTGCTGCCGGTGCCGGTCCAGCTGGCGCAGTGTGCGGCGATGGCGGCCAACTCGGCGTCGGTGGCGCGCTGGGCGGCGAAGCGGGCCGCGAAGGACTCCAGCGCCATGCGTACCTCGTAGATGGCGACGATCTCGTCCCGGCCGTGCTGGCGCACGATCCAGCGGCGGCGGTGGGAGACGATCAGGCCGTCGGCGGCCAGGCGCTGCAGGCTCTCCCGGATGGGGGTACGGCTGACCTGTAGCTTCTCCGCGATGACCGCCTCGACCAGCGGTTCGTTCGGGCCGATCTTGCCGAGCACGATCTGCTCGCGCAGCCAGCGGTAGACGTTGTCGGACAGCGTGCGCGTGGCGTGCAGCGGTTCGGTGGGCAGTTCCTGTGCGGTCGGCACCTGCCGCCCCCCTCGTCACGCGGCCCGCTCCTCGGACCGCCCGGAATGGTCCACAGTATGCGTACCGGCGCGGACCGTGCCATGAGCGTCGCCACAGGCGCGGACATACCTGCCCGGGTGTCCGGTTCCGCCATACGGGAAGTTGGATGGACGGGCGCGGGATGGGGTAAGGTCGCTCTCGTGGTTCGCATGTATTGGCGCTTTACGCTGGCTCTGGGTGGAGCCGGCGGTTCGATGCGCTGACCGCGAGACCACCCAGAGCCAGCAGGGCGAAGACGTCACGTCTTCGCCCTTTGCCATGTCGAAGGACGGGCTGGCCTGGGACCTCATCAGGGCGGGGCCCGTCCCTGAGAACCGGGAGACGCTCCGATGACCCAGACCAACGACGTACACGTGCTCTCGTTCGAGCCGCTGCAGCCGCCGCGTGAGCTGCTGACCGAGCTGCCGCTCGGCGAGCATCGCGCCGCGCTGGTGCAACGATCGCGCCAGGAGGTGCGCGACGTGCTCACCGGCCGCGACGACCGCCTGCTCGTGGTGGTCGGCCCGTGCTCGGTGCACGACACCGAGGCGGCCATGGACTACGCCCGGCGGCTCGCCGACGCGGCCCGGCAGCACCAGCGCGAGCTGTGCGTCGTGATGCGCGTCTACTTCGAGAAGCCGCGCACCACGATCGGCTGGAAGGGCCTCATCAACGACCCGGGGCTGGACGGCACCTACGACGTGCACCGGGGCCTGCGTACCGCCCGCACGCTGCTGCTCGACATCCTCGATCTCGGCATGCCCGTCGGCTGCGAGTTCCTCGACCCGACCAGCCCGCAGTACATCGCCGACGCGGTGACCTGGGGTGCGATCGGCGCCCGCACCATCGAGAGCCAGGTGCACCGGCAGCTCGCCTCCGGCCTGTCCATGCCGGTCGGCTTCAAGAACACCACCGACGGCGGCATCCAGGGCGCCATCGACGCCTGTGAGGTGGGCCGCAACAGCCACGTCTTCTTCGGCGTGGACCCCGACGGCCGCGCCGCCGTGGTCACCACCACCGGCAACGAGGACTGCCACGTGATCCTGCGCGGCGGCCGCAGCGGCCCCAACTACGGCCCCGAGTCGGTCGCCGCGACGCTGGCCCTGACCGAGAAGGCGGGCCTCAAGCACCACCTGGTGATCGACGCCAGCCACGGCAACAGCGGCAAGAGCCACGAGCGCCAGGCCGTCGTCGCCGACGAGATCGCCGCGCAGATCGCCGAGGGCCAGCACGGCATCGGCGGCGTGATGCTGGAGAGCTTCATCGTGGCCGGCCGCCAGGACCTCGACTCCGGCGAGCCCCTCGTCTACGGCCAGTCCGTCACCGACGCCTGCATGAGCTGGCAGACCACCGAGCAGACCCTGGCCACCCTCGCCGCCGCCGTCACCGCCCGCCGCACCCACTGAAAGGAAGGGCACCTTCTTATCGTTTTCCGTGGTAGAAGGTGCCCTTCTTAACCCTGGGTGGCTGGGTGGGAAGCGTTGATCGCTGGTTCGTGTCAAAAGGTGTGGTCTGACGCAAGGTTTCGACACGAGACGGCGATCATCGCTTCCAGCGCAGCCCGGCGGGTCCGCCTCCAGCGCAGCCCGGCGGGTCTAGGGTGACGGGCATGCTCGATCACCTGTCGATCCAGGTCGCCGACGTCGCGGCCGCCGCGTACTTCTACGACACCGTGCTCGCCCCGCTCGGCGGCCGGCGGCTGCTGGAGTTCGGCGACGTCATCGGATACGGCACGGACCGGCCGGTGTTCTGGCTCGGTCCGGTCACGACGGATGGCGTCGCGCGCGAGGCGCACATCGCCTTCGTCGCGCAGGACCGGGCAGCCGTCCAGGCGTTCTTCGACGCCGCCGTGGCCGCCGACGCGGAGGTGCTGCACGCGCCCCGCCTGTGGCCGGAGTATCACGCCGACTACTTCGGCGCCTTCGTCCGCGACCGCGACGGCAACAACGTCGAAGCCGTCTGCCACCTGCCGGAGTAGGCCGCCGGCAGGCCGGCCCGGCGGGACCTAACGTGCGGCCCGGCTCGCCCGCCAGCCCTTGATCCCCAGCACGCCGACCGTGGTCCCGAGCGCCAGCGACGCGGCGATCAGCAGCGCATGCACCCACAGGAAGCTCGTCGGCGTGCCGTCGCCCACGACGCCCGCCGACCACGCCCGCGGGTCGTTCCAGATCGCGACGGCGAACCGGGGCCAGATCACCCAGGTCCACACGCCGACCAGCATCAGGAACACCGACCAGCCCCGCGACAGCACCATGACCGGTGAGTATGCCAGCCGCCCCGGCCTGTCCCCTGCGAGGCGTTAAGAAGGGCACCTTCTACTACGAATAGCGTTAAGAAGGTGCCCTTCCTTGCACTGCGGCGCGGCTGCGGACGATCGCGAGGACCGCGTTCTCGACCTGCTCGATCGGCTGTTCGGGGGTGAACACGAGCCAGTCCAGCGCGACGACGAGGCACACCCCGAACAGCGCCGACGCGGACAGCCGTACGTCGAGATCGGCGGCGAAGTCCCCGCTGTCCACGCCCTGCTGCAGCGTGCCCGCGATCACCGAGATCGCCTCCTCGCGCAGCAGGAGCAGGGTCTGCTGCCAGTCGCGGTGGGTACGCCACATCTCCGACAGCAGCAGCTGCGCGAAGGAGCGATAGCGCTGGATGAAGCCGAGCTCGGTCCGCACCAGCGCGGCGATCGCGTCGGCGGGCGCCCGGTCCGCCACGGCCGCCTGGAAGTCGGCGGTGAGCAGCCCCACGCCATACCGCAGCAGCTCCTCGAACAGCACGGTCTTGGACGCGAAGTTGTAGTACACCGTCCCCTTGGCGACCCCGGCCCGCTCGGCGATCTGATCCACCGTGGTGTCCGAGAACCCCTGCTCGGCGATGAGCGCCATGGTCGCCTCGAACAGCTTCTGCCTGGTCGCGTCCCGCCGCGCCGTCCGCCCGTCCACCCGCCCCATCCTGCCCCACCCCGCCTGGATCCCAAATCGATCATGAAGTTGTGCCGCTGACACGCCGCCGAACCGTGCCATAAGTTCATGATCGACGCAGCAGCCGGCGGCGGTGGGCGTGGTCAGATGGGGAGGGCGGGGTGGAGTTTGTCGGGGGTGAGGCGGCGGGTGCGGGCGGCGGTGAGGGTGGTGAGGGTGAGGGCCAGGGCGGTGACGGCCAGGAGGACGAGGACGCCGGTCAGGACCGTGTCGGCCGAGCCGCCGAGGATGAGGTGGCGCAGGCCGTCGACGACGTACGTCATCGGCAGGTACGGGTGGATGGCCTGGAAGAAGGCGGGGCTGGTGGCCACGGGGTAGGTGCCGCCGGAGCCGGTGAGTTGGAGCATCAGCAGGATCAGCGCGGCGACCCGGCCCGACGCGCCCAGCGCCGCGCCGAGCAGCTGCAGCACCGCGGTGAACGCGAGCACGGTGGCGAGCAGGTAGAGGTACATGCCCCACGGGTGCACCGGCTCCAGCCCGAGGGCCAGGCGCAGTACGGCGTACAGCGCGGTGGCCTGGGCGACGCCGACGGCGACGGCGGGCCGCCAGCCGGCCAGCGCCACCCGCCAGGCGGGGGCGCCGGTCATCTGGTGCCGCCGGGTGATCGGCCGCAGCAGCATGAAGGTGAGCATCGCGCCCACCCACAGCGCCAGGGCCAGGAAGTACGGCGCGAACCCGGTGCCGTAGGCGGCGGCCGCGTGGCGTACGTCGCGGTCCAGCGTCACCGGCGCGGCCAGCACCCCGGCCCGCTCGGCGCGACTGTCGGCGTCGTACCCCGGCACCTCGGCCGCGCCGTCGCTCAGGCCGGAGGCCAGCTCGCGGGCGCCGTCGTCGAGCTTGGCCAGGCCCGCGGCCAGCTTGCCCGCGCCACCGGACAGCGCGGTCAACCCGCCGTCGAGCTGCCGCGCGCCGGTGGACAGCCGGTAGAGCCCGCCGTGCAGCGACTTCGCCCCGGTCGAGGCCGTGGCGATGCCGCCGTGCAGCCGGTCGGCACCGGTGGACAGCTCGGCCAGCCCGGCGGCCAGTTCGTCGACGCTGCGCCGGGCGGCCGCGACGTCGTCGGCCAGGTGTGGCGCGGCCTGCGCCACCGCACGCGCGGTCGCGGCGACGGCCAGCAGTTTCGCGCGTACCTCGGGCAGCCCGGCCTCGTCGAGGCGCCGGTCGAGGTCGCGGGCGGTGTCCGCGGCGGCCTGTGCGGCCCGGCGGGCCGCGGTGAAGGCCGGGTCGTCGCGCAGCTCCGGGTGCGCCGCGGCCAGCGCGTCCAGGGACGTGACGACCTCGCCGGTACGCCGCACCGCCTGCTCGGCCAGCCCCGGCAGCAGATCGAGGTGCTCGGCGAGCGCCTGCGCGGCGTCGGCGACGGCGGTGGCCCCGCGCTCGACGGTGCCGGCATGCTCGCGTAGCACCGGCTCCACCCGGTCGGCCGCACGGTCCACGGTGGACGCGAGCCGCTGCCCGCCCGCCGCCGCACGGGCCGCCCCGTCGGCGAGCTGCGCCGATCCGGCCTCCAGCGTGGCCAGCCCGGCGGCCAGCGTCCGCGAGCCGGACTCGGCCTGCGCCAGCCCGTCGGCGAGCGTGCCCGCCCCTGCTGCGGCATCACCCGCTCCGTCGGCCAGCGCCCCGGCCCCGTTGCGGGCCTGCCCGGCCCCGTCGGCGAGCGCGTCCGCCCCGTCGGCGGCCTCGCCGAGCGCAGACTTGAGATCGGTGAACCCGATCAGCATGCCGTCGAAGTACCTCCCCGCCGCCGACTCGGCCGCCGCCGCCCGGATCTCGGTGAACGCGCTGCGGGCGAGCATGCCGGAGATGTAGTTGACCGCGTCGTCGCTGACCACGGTGAGCTGTCCGGCGCGCGCGTCCGCCGCCGGGTCGGGCCCGGTGACCAGCGCGGCCGAGAAGTCCGCGGGGATGCGCAGCGCGAGCTGGTACGTGCCGTCGCGCAGCCCGGCCTCGGCGGCGGCCGCGTCCACCCGGTGCCAGCCGAACACCTGCCGCCGTTCCAGCTCCTCGGCCAGATCACGTCCGGCGTGCACGGCCGCGCCGTCCGGGTCCCTCGCCTCCCGGTCCTGCAGCACGAGCGCCACGGGGATGCGGTGCATGTTGCCGTACGGGTCCCAGAACGCCCACAGGTACAGCGCCCCGTACAGCAGCGGCACCAGAGTGAGCACGACGAGCGCGGCCCGCGTCATCCGGTGCCGCCGGAACCGCCGCAGCTCCAGCCGCCCCAGACTCACCGCCCCACCCCCACGAGAGAAAGGAAGGGCACCTTGTTATCGGATTCCGTAGTAGAAGGTGCCCTTCCAAACGCCGGGCCGCGGCAGGTGAAGACGGCGGCGCGGCCGGTGGCGTCGAGTTCGCTGAGGAGGGTCTGCGTCTCGGCCGGGGTGAGCGAGACGTCGAGGTCGTCGAGGAGCAGCACGTCGGGGTCCTCCAGCAGGGCCAGCCTGATCATCAGGCGGTGCCGGTCGAGCGGGGCGAGGTCGCGGGCGAGGGTGCCGGGTGCGATGCCCGGGGGCAGGTCGGCGAGCAGCGGACCGGCGGTGAGGCGGCGCAGGCGGTGCCAGGGGCGGGCGCGGCCCAGCAGGCGAAGCCGTTCCCCGAGGTGCTCGGCGACGGTGAGCGCCGGTTCGGGTTCGTTGACGCCCGGGACCAGGCCGAATGCCGTGCGCCCCGGGCCGGTGACCCGGCCGTGCGTGAACCGGAAGCGACCGCCGAGCGCGAGCAGGGCGCTGGTGCGGCCGCCACCTGCGGGTCCGGTGAGCGCGACCAGCTCCCCCGCGCCGACGCGCAGGTCCAGGTCGCGGAAGACCCATCCCTGGCGGGTACGCAGCCCGAGCCCCTCGGCCTCCAGCAGTGCCGCCGCCACGCGTACCCTCCGCAAAGTTTTTGAACTGACTGGTCGGTCTAAATACTGAATCACGACGGGTCCCGGCCGAAAGTGAGGGTGAGCCGTTTCACCGAATACGATTCAACGGTGATCCCGGCAACGACCATGATCTTCCGTACCGCGAGCTTCCAGGACCTGGACGCCGCTGCCCTGTACGCCCTGCTCAAGCTGCGCGTGGACGTCTTCGTCGTCGAGCAGGAGTGCCCCTACCCCGAGCTGGACGGACGCGACACCGAGCCCGGCGCCCGGCACCTGTGGTACGAGGTCGACCGCAAACCGGTCGCCTACCTCCGCCTGCTCACCGATGACACTCCGGAGGGCACGGTGTACCGCATCGGCCGCGTGGTGACCGCCCCCGAAGCGCGCGGCGACGGCCTGGCCGGGCAGCTGCTCACCGCGGCGCTCGCCGTGGTCGGCGACGCCCCGGTCGTGCTGGACGCGCAGGCGCACCTGGCGAAGTTCTACGCCAAGTACGGCTTCGCGCCCAGCGGGCCGGAGTTCCTGGAGGACGGCATCCCGCACATCCCCATGCGCCGCGGCTGACCCGGGCGGCGCGCCGGCTCAGGCGGCCCGGACGACCGCGGTCGAGGCGCGGACCACCAGCTCGGGGTCGAACAGGTACTCGTCCGGCGCGACCTCGCCGCCGTCGACCTGGGACACCAGCATGGCCACCGCGGCCTGGCCCATCGCGCCGATGGGCTGCCGCACCGTGGTCAGCGGCGGGTCGGTGCAGGCCATGAACAGCGAGTCGTCGTAGCCGACCACCGAGATGTCCTCCGGCACGCGCAGCCCCATCCGGCGTACCGCGCGCACCGCGCCGAGCGCGAACACGTCGGAGGCGCAGATCAGGCCGGTCACCCCGTCCTTGATCAGCCGCACCGCGGCGGCCTGCGCGGCCTCCATCGAGTAGATGGTGCGCGCCACCGGCGGCTTGGCCTGCCCGGTGCGCTGCTTGAACGCGGCCAGCTTGCGGGCCGAGGGCACGTGGTCGGCCGGGCCCAGCAGCAGGCCGATCTTCGTGTGGCCGAGCGAGGACAGGTGGCCGTACGCCTGGTCCACCGCGACCGTGTCGTCGGCCGCCACGATCGGGAAGCCCAGCCCGTCGATCGCCGCGTTGACCAGCACCACGGGCAGGCCGCGCTGGCGCAGGCGGTGGTAGTGCTCGTGCTCGGCGTCGGCCTGCGCGTAGAGGCCGCCCGCGAAGATCACCCCGGAGACCTGCTGCTCCATCATGATGTCGACGTACGCCGACTCGGCCACGCCCTCCTCGGTGCGGGTGCACAGCACCGGGGTGAAGCCGCGCTGCGCCAGCGCCCCCGCCACGATCTCGGCGAACGCCGGGAAGATCGGGTTCTGCAGCTCGGGCAGCACGAGGCCGACCAGGCGCGCCCGCTCCCCGCGCAGCTTGGTGGGCCGCTCGTAGCCGAGCACGTCCAGGGCGGTCAGCACGGCGGTGCGAGTCGATTCCGAGATGCCGGGCTTGCCGTTGAGCACACGGCTCACCGTCGCCTCGCTCACCCCCACGTACTTCGCCACTTCGGCGAGTCTGCGCGTCACGCCGGTTACTGTAACCGGCCGTCGTCGGGCCGTACGCCCGGCGAACCGGTGGACCGGATCACGCAACGGTCCGGAAGCCGTGGGCTGAAACGTTAAGAAGGGCACCTTCCTATACGTAGAACGATAAGAAGGTGCCCTTCCTTTCACTAAGCCGGTGGGGAGGGCCGCTCACCCTCCCCACCGGGGTTCTGGTTACGAGGCGTAGACCTCGTACTCGGAGAGCTGGCCGGCGGGCCAGCCCGTGTTGCCGGTGAAGCTCAGGCGCAGGTAACGCTGGCTGGTCGCGGGGAAGGTGATGGTGACGGTGTTGGCCGAGGACGGGTTGAAGACGTAACCCGCCGAGGCCTTGACCGTGCTGTAGGAGGTGTTGTTCGTGCTGCCCAGGACCGAGAGGGTCTGGGTGCGGGTGGCCCAGGCGGTCGCGGGCGGGAGCTTCAGCACGATCCGCGACACCGAGGTCGTCGCGCCGAGGTCCACCGTGATCGTCTGCGGCCAGGCGTTGTTCAGCGACTCCCAGTAGGAGTTGGCGTTGCCGTCGACCGCGTTGCCCGCGCCGTACACGTCGGCGTGGCCGCTCTCGGTCACCGGGCGGTTGAGCGCCAGGTTGGTGTTCGCGACGACACCGTTGCCGGCCAGGTTGACCGTGTGCGGGCTGCCCGGCGCGTTGCTGGTGAAGCTGACCGTGCCGGAGCGGGTCCCGGCGGCGGTCGGCGTGAACGTCACCGAGATGGTGCAGGACGCGCCCGCCGCCAGCGAGGAGCCGCAGGTGGTGGTGCGGGCGTAGTCGCCGCTGACGGACACCGCGCCCAGCGTCGCCGACGCCGTGCCGGTGTTGGTCACCGTCACCGTCTGCGCGCCGCTGGTGCTGTTCACGGTCTGGTTGCCGAACGCCAGGCTGGAGGTGGACAGGCCGATCGCCGGGGTCTGCGGGGGCGGGGTGCCGTTGCCGTACACCTCGAACTCGCTGAACTGGCCCGCGGGCCAGCCGGTGTTGCCGGTGACCGTCACCCGGACCCAGCGGCGCGACGCGGCGGTGAAGTTGATCGTCGCGCTGTTGCCGGTGGCCGGGTTGAAGGTGTAGCCGGCCGAACCGGCGAGGCTGCTGAAGTTCGAGCCGTCCGCCGAGCCGAGGACCTGCAGGGTCTGCGTACGGGTGCCCCACGACGGCGGCAGCTTCAGCACGACCTGGTTGACGTTGACGCTCGCGCCCAGGTCCACCGTGATCGACTGCGGGAAGTTGTTGTTGGCGCTCTCCCAGTACGTGTTCACGTCGCCGTCGACCGCGTTGCCGGGGGCGTACGACTGCGTCTGGCTGGTCGCGGTGGCCGGGCGGCCCGCGGCGAGGTTGCCGTTGGGGTTGAAGCCGGAGCCGGTCAGGTTCACCACGTGCGGGTTGCCCTGGGCGTTGCTGCCGACGGACAGCTGCCCGTTGCGGGTGCCGGTGGCGGTCGGGGTGAAGGTGACCGACACCGTGCAGTTCGCGCCCGGGTTGAGGGTCGCGCCGCAGGTGGTGGTGCGGGCGAAGTCACCGCTCACGGCGACGCCGCTCAGGCTGACCGCGACCGAGCCGGGGTTGCTCACCGTGACCGTCTGCGCGGCGCTGGTGGTGCCCACGTTCTGGGTGCCGAAGACCAGGTTCGAGGTGCTCAGGCTCAGCTGCGCCGAGGGCGGCGGCGGGGAGCTGGGCGGCGGCGGGCTGTTGCTCGGCGGCGTGGTCGGGCCGCCGGTCCACACGGGGGTGGGCCAGATGCCGGTGCACGCGGGCGGGTTGGCGTACCAGCCGGAGTTGGTGCCGACCTGGGTGATCTGGAACGACGGGCCCACGCAGTTGTGGATCGGGTTGCTCTGCGCGATGCCGGACGCGGTCACGTTCTCGAACGTGGCCTGGCCCTGCGACTGCACCTGGAGCGCGTAGGTGCCCGCGCCGATGATCCGGACGTTCTTGAAGTGGATCCCGGTCGCGCCGCCCTCGATCCAGTGCAGCGCCGCGTACGAGCTGTCCAGGATGTCGGTGTCGGTGATGTTGATGGTCGCGCCGTTGATGGGCTCGTTGAGGCCGGAGAACCAGATCGCGCCGACGCCGAAGTTCCAGTTGTAGTCGGAGTTGCCGGTGCGGATCAGCGTGTTGCGGGCGATGGTGAAGGTGCCCGCCACGGCCGTGCCCTGGCCAGAGTTGACGCCCGGGTAGCGGTTGCCGATGTGGATGCCGCCGCCGTTGGTGATGCTGTCCGCGACCACGTTGTCCGTGATCTTGATGTCCCGGCCGCCGTACGACACGATGTTGTTCGCCAGGATCGTGACGCCCACCGTGTTGAACGAGAACGTGTTGTTGACGTTCGGGATGCGCTCGGGCCACATGGCCAGGCCGTCGTCGCCGGTGTTGCGGACGAACGTGTTGGTAACCGTCGAGTTGGTCACGCCGGTGTGGAAGTTCACGCCGTCGGCGGTCTGGTCCAGGATCACGCTGTTGCGAATGGTGAAGTTGTCCATCGGGCCGTCCATCCAGGCGCCGACCTTCGTGTGCTGCATCCACACGCTGTCGACCACCGAGTTGGTCATGGCCCCGCCCATGGCGTTGACCTGGTCGTTGTCCACCCGCTCGCGGATGTCGCCGATGATCGCGAAGTCCTTGAGGGTGACGTTGCGGCTCGGGCCGCCCGCCTCGTGCGGCCGGATCTCGCCGCCGTAGCCGCCGCCGGCCACGTACTTGCCGTAGACGCCCACCGCGCGGTTGCGGTTGGTGGGGTGGCGGCCGGTCAGCACGCTGTGCCACATGCCCGCGCCCTGCAGGGTCACTCCGTCGACCACGATGTGGTCCCAGACGGTGTAGGTGCCCGCCGGGATCCAGACGACCCGGCCCTGCGCCTTGCCCGCGTCCACCGCGGCCTGGAACTTCGCCGTGTTGTCGGCCGTGCCGCCGTTCGGGTCGGCGCCGAAGTCGGCCACCACGTCGATCGCGTTGGCGGGCTTGCTCTTCGGGCCGCCGACGACCTCGAAGTCGGCCAGGTCGATGGTGAAGCTCGGCGACTGCGCCGTCGAGTTGACCTGCAGCCGGATCTTCGTGCCGATCGGGTACGTGCTGCCGAGCAGGCTGCGCTGCTCGTCGTAGAAGTGGTGCGGGTTGGTGTCGCCCGGGTTGTTGTTGAACGGGTAGCCGCCGTAGAACCAGCCGTACTTCGAGGTCACCGGCACGCTCTTGAGGAAGTTGCCGTTGACCCGCAGGTCGATGGTGGCGTCGCGGCCGGTGCCCGCCGCGTTGTCCGGCAGGCTGTACCGGAAGTTGATCGAGTCGGCGGGCTTGGTGAGGGTGAACTCGACGTACTCCCCCACCGCGTCCAGGGTGACCGCCTGGCGGCCGGAGGCCTCCGAGGCGAGCTGGCCGTAGTAGCGGGTGTGCGCCAGGATCGTGCCGTTGGTCGGCTGCTCCTCGGCCTCGAACTCGGTGAACGCCACCGTCGCGCCGCGGCCGGGCACGGCCAGCGGGGACAGCGACGCGGCCTGGGCTGGCGCGGGGATCAGAGCGCCGGCCGCGGAGACCGCCACCAGCGCGGCGGCGGCCAGCACCGAGCTGGCGGCAGCGGCGGCCAGCCCGGTGCGCCGGGCGTTTCTCGTCGGTATGCGGAGACTGCTGTGCTCGTTCATTGCCTGTGTTGCCTTCCGGTGTGGGACGGGGGGACCGGAGCGGTTGAGGCGGCGCGGGGTGGGGTCGCGCCGCCACGGCCTTGGCGATGCTGAGCTTCGGGCTCCTTTCGGGCCCGCTGGGCGATGGATCGGGGTGAACGGTCAGGCGGGGCTGAGCCGAACCGCGGTGTCCACGGTCAGGCGGGGCGGAGCCAGACCGCGGTGTCGGCGGGCAGGCGGGTGCCGTCCAGCGGGCCGCTGGCAAGCAGCACCGCGGCGTGCGCGGGCAGCTCCACCGGCGAGTCGGCGAGGTTGACCACGCAGATCACGTCGAGGCCGTCCGGGCCGGGGC
Source organism: Catellatospora sp. IY07-71 (assembly GCF_018326265.1). Taxonomy (GTDB): domain Bacteria; phylum Actinomycetota; class Actinomycetes; order Mycobacteriales; family Micromonosporaceae; genus Catellatospora. The sequence continues at coordinate 2,854,033 of NZ_AP023360.1, read as the reverse complement.
GGCGGAACGACAGCACCTGCGGGTCGCTGTCCAGCCAGGACATCGGGCCGTCGCCGAGCGCGGGCTCGTTGTGGCGCAGGCCCAGCAGGCGGCGGTACAGCTCCAGCATCGAGCCGTGGTCGCCGGTCTGCGCCTCGGCGGTGTACGCCTTCCACGCCGCCGGCTGCGGCAGCCACGGCTTCTCAGCGGCGCCCTCGGGGCTGAAGCCGAACGGCGCCTCCGCGCCCGACCAGGGCAGCGGCACCCGGCAGCCGTCGCGGCCCGGGTCGGCCCCGGCGGTGCGGTGCCACATCGGGTCCTGCTTCAGCTCGGCCGGGATGTCCTCGACCTCCCAGAGGCCCAGCTCCTCGCCCTGGTAGAGGTACGCCGAGCCGGGCAGCGCGAGCGCCAGCATGATCGCGGCGCGGGCGCGGCGGGTGCCCAGCTCCAGGTCCACCGGGGTGTCGTGGGTGCGCCCCTTGAACGAGAACGAGGTGTCTTCGCGGCCGTACCGGCTGACGTGGCGGGTGACGTCGTGATTGGACAGCACCCAGGTCGCAGGCGCGTTCACGGGCGCGTGCGAGCCGAGCGTGTCGTCGACGACCTCGCGCAGCTTCGGGGCGTCCCAGGCGCTGCACAGGAAGTTCATGTTGAACGCCGTGTGCATCTCGTCGGGGCGCAGGTAGTTGGTGAAGCGCTCGATGTCGGGCATCCACACCTCGCCGATCAGCGCGCGGCCGCCGTACTCCTCCGCGATGCGCCGCCAGGCGCGGTACACGTCGTGCACCTCATCCAGGTCCTCGAACGGGTGCCGCTCGGTGGTGCCCACCTCGGGCAGGTTCGGATCCTTGATCAGCAGGCCGGCCGAGTCGATGCGGATGCCGTCGGCGCCCCGGTCGAACCAGAAGCGCAGCACGTTCTCGTGCTCCTCCCGGACGGCCGGGTGGTCCCAGTTCCAGTCGGGCTGCGCGCCGTCGAACAGGTGCAGGTACCACTCGCCGTCGGCGACCCGGGTCCAGGTGCCGCCGCCGAAGTTCGACGTCCAGGCCGTCGGGGGCAGCTCGCCGTTCTCGCCCCGCCCCGGCCGGAACCAGAACAGGTCGCGCTCGGGCGAGCCGGGCCCGGCCGCCAGCGCCGCCTGGAACCAGGGGTGCTGGTCGGAGCAGTGGTTCGGGACCACGTCGACGATGACGCGGATGCCCAGCGCGTGCGCCTCCCGGATCATCTCCTCGCACTCAGCCAGGTCGCCGAAGATGGGGTCGATGTTGCGGTAGTCGCTGACGTCGTAGCCGCCGTCGGCCTGCGGCGACACGTAGAACGGGTTGAACCAGATGGCGTCGATGCCCAGGTCCCGCAGGTACGGCAGGTGCGCGCGCACGCCGGCCAGGTCGCCCACCCCGTCGCCGTTGCCGTCGGCGAAGCTGCGGACGTAGACCTGGTAGATGACGGCGTCACGCCACCAGGCGTCCGTCGCCGGGCGCACCCCCCTCGGCGCGATGGCTCCGATGTCAACCACGAGAGATACCTGCTTCCTCTTACGGGAACGCGAAACTGGAGGTGGAACGAGCGGAGCGGACCGGGCCCGCTACTCCTTGAGGCCGCCGGCGGTGAGGCCGGACATGATGCTCCGCTGGAAGATCAGGAAGAAGATGATCGTCGGGATGGCGGCGATGACGGCCGCCGCGACCACCACGTTCTGCGGCGTGCCGCCGGAGAAGGCGTAGATGCCGACGCTGATGGTGCGCGTCTCCGGTGACGGCATGACCAGCGCGGGCCAGAGGAAGTCCTTCCAGACCGCGGTCACCGCGAAGATGGACACCACGCCCAGGATCGGCCGCGAGATCGGCAGGATGATCGACCACAGGATGCGCATCGACCCCGCGCCGTCCATCGTCGCCGCCGACATCAGGTCCTCCGGGATCGAGTCGAAGAACCGCTTCAACAGGAAGATGTTGAACGCGTTGGCCACCGCGGGCAGCCAGATCGCGAACGGCGAGTCGATCAGGCTGATGTCCAGGATCGGCATGTCGATCACGGTCACGTACTGCGGGATGATCAGCACCATGGCCGGGATCATCAGCGTGGCCAGCATCGCGCCCAGCACGATGTTGCCGAACCGGGGCCGCAGCTTCGACAGCGCGTACGCCGCCGCCGTGTCCAGCACCAGCTGGAACGCCAGCGCGCCCAGCGCGTAGTAGACCGTGTTGAACAGCAGCTTGGCCAGGGCCAGCCGCTCCCACGCGTCGGAGTAGTTCGCCGGCTGCGGGTCGCTCGGCCACAGCGTCGGCGGCGTCTGCGCCAGCTCCGGGCTGGACTTCAGCGCGCCGGTGACCATCCAGTACAGCGGGCCGATGAAGACCAGCGTGAAGACGATCAGCACGGTGATGAGCAGGCCCCAGTAGATCGCCTTACCGCGGCCCCGGGAGACCTGCGCGAAGGAGATCAGTGACCGGGTCTCGGAAATCTGCGCCATGACTCGTCCCCTAGTCCTGTTTCGCGTTCAGCCGGGCGTACACGGCGGAGAAGCCGATCAGCGCCACGAGCATGATCACGCCCAGCGCCGCCGCGCCGTTGAGGTCGTTCTGGAAGAAGCCGTGCTGGTAGATGAGGTACACGACCGAGGTGGCCGAGTCCTGCGTACCGGCGCCGTTGGCCAGGATCAGCGGCTCGATGAACAGCTGCATCGTCGCGACGACCTGGAGCATCGCCATCAGCGACAGGATCAGCCGGGTCTGCGGGATGGTCACGTTGGTGATCCGCCGCCAGATGCCCGCGCCGTCCAGCTCGGCCGCCTCGTACAGCTCGCCCGGGATGTTCTGCAGCGCGGCCAGGTAGATGAGGATCGCGCCGCCCATGTTCATCCAGGTCGAGGCGAGCACCATGGCCGGCATCGTCATGTCGGCCGACTGCATCCACTGCGAGGTGGGCAGGCCCACCGCCTTCAGCATCGCGTTGAACAGGCCCGCGTCGCTCGGGTCGTACGCCAGGTACTTGAACAGGAACAGCGCCGACGCGGGCGGCAGCATCACCGGGAGGTAGACCAGGACGCGCAGGTAACCCTTGGCGTGCCGGAACTCGTTGAGCAGCACCGCCAGGAAGAAGGGGACCGCGTAGCCGAGGATCAGCGCCAGCACCGTGAAGTACAGGGTGTTCTTCCAGGCGATCCAGAAGCTCGGGTCGTTGATGATGCGGTCGTAGTTGTCCCAGCCCACCCACGTGGTTTCGCCGCGCCGGGTCCGCTGGAAGCTCATCACGACGCCGCGGATCATCGGGTACCAGGAGAAGAAGGCGAAGCAGATGACCGCGCCGGCCAGGAACCCGTATCCGGTCAGATTGTCCTTGATACGGCGGTTGCGCCGGGCCCGGCGTGGATCCGCGGGCGGCTGGGGCGCTTGGCTGCCGACGTCGATGCCGGTGCCCGGAACGGTGGCGATCGCCATGTCTTCACTCCCGAGGGAAAGGGTGAGGTCAGGTCCGCGCGGAGGGCGGGGGGCCGGCGCCGGGCCGGCCCCCCGCCGTCTGATTACTTGGCGGCCTGCGCGAGGAGCTGGTTGACCTTCTCCTCGGCCTTCTTCAGCTCTGCGTCGACGTTCGCGTTCGGGTTGGTCAGGATCGCCGACATGGCGCTGTCGAGGATCGCGTAGATGCCCTGCGCGTTGGCCGGCTCGAACTTGATCGGGACCGGGTTGTTCTCGAAGGCGGCGAAGTCGTCCGGCGCGATGTTGCCGTTCGCCTTGCGCAGGTCGAACTCGGCCTTCTGCGAAGCGCTGCCCGGGGTGAACAGCTGCGGCTGCGGGAGACCCACCTGCTCGCCCAGGCCCTTGGCGCGGACGTAGTCGAACTGGCCCTTGCCCGGGGTGAGCTTCTCGAACGCCAGCCACTTCAGACCGGCCTTGATCTGGTCCTCGGACAGGCCCGCCTTGAAGAAGTAGCCCTCACCGCCGCCCAGCGTGCCCTTGGCCGGGCCGTCCTGGCCGGGCATCGGGCCCATCGCCCAGTCCTCGTACTTACCCTGGAACTGGGTCACGATCGCGGTGGTCGCGTCCGGCGCGCCCACGAACATGCCGACCTTGCCGGCACCGGCCAGCGTCAGCAGGTCGCCCCAGCCGAGCAGCTGGCGCGAGCCCATGCTGTTGTCGGTGTAGCGCATGTCCTTGAGGTTCTGCAGGACCTTCTTGCCCATGTCGTTGTTGAAGTCGGCCTTCTTGCCGTCGGCCGACACCGGGGTGCCGCCCTGGGCGAACAGCTCGGCGGTGAAGTGCCAGCCGCCGGTGTTGCCCGAGCTGTACTCGCCGTAGCCGGCGACGCCGTCACCGAGCGCCGCGATCTTCTTGGCGGCGTCGCGGACCTCGGCCCACGTCTTCGGCGGGCTCTTCGGGTCCAGCCCGGCCTTGGCGAACAGGGTCTTGTTGTAGACCAGGCCCATCGAGTAGTTCTTGGTCGGGATGCCCCAGACCTTGCCGTCCTTGGTGAACGTGTTCTTGGCGTCCGCCAGGACGTCGTCCCAGGTGGGGATGTTGTCCTTGTTGGCGTAGGCGGTGATGTCCATCGCCTGGCCGGAGTCGATGACCTGCTGCACGTCGGTCATGTAGCCGTAGAACACGTCGGTCATCGAGCCGCCGTTGAGGCGGGCGGTGAAGTCCGGCGGGTTGGCGCACTGGGTGCCGACCGACACGCTCTTGATCTTGATGTCGGGGTTGGCCGCCTCGAACGCCTTCACGTCGTCGTTCCAGGCCTGCAGCAGGTTCTTCTGCGCGCCGACCGGCATGCAGTCCACCGTGATGATGGTCTTGCCGGCGGCGTCGGCCTCGTCATCGCCCTTGGTGGAGCAGGCCGCGAGGCCCAGTCCCAGGCCGGCCGCGAGCGCGATCGCGGCGACCCTCCGGAAGTGCGGTACGGACATCTGTCCATCCCTTCGGGAACAGGATTCTTGATCTACATGAGCCGCGGCGAGAGGTCTCCGCGGCGGCGTCGTGTTGTTGCGCTGGCTTCCGTGTGACCTGCCTCGCATTTTCCAAGGTCAGGCTTACGTGAAGTCACTGTAGCGATGGCGACTCATTGCCGCAAGGTATCAAGATAGTTACGCAAAATTTCGACGGACGGTTGTCGCGTGGCGGGGTGATGTAAGCGCTGCAAGGGATGTGTGTGGCGGGGCTCACTGAAGATGTGTCGAGATGGTTTCGCAATCATCTCGGCATGCTGTCGTGTCTTTGCGGTCGTTCGTCGGTTAGGCGTTGCACTGGTGTCATGAAAGTGCAGGTCAGTGGTGGGAAGGTGGCGTTCTGGCGTCAGCCGCGGTGGCGTGCGTGGTGAAGGGCGGCGCCGAGGAGGGTGCGGGGTGGGGTTCGCGGGTGCGTTTACGCAACGTTTCAGCGCGGTGGGCGCTGGTGGTGGGGCGGTGCTGTCTTGATCGCGAGTTCGTGTCGGAAGGTGAGGTGTGGCCTTAGGTTTGGACACGAAGTCGCGATCATCGCCGCTTGAAACGGACAAACCGGGCCACGCGAAGGCGCGGTCCCGGGGAATGGGACAGGCCCCGTCGCTGGTGGCGACAGGGCCTGTGTGGGTACGCGGTGCGGGGAGCTGGTCGGCGGCGGGGCGCCGGGGGGGGCGGCGCGGGCGACTTGATCGTCTGACTTGCCTGGCACCTGGGCGTATCTTGCGCGCGCTTTCACCCACTTGCCTGGCAAGTTGGACGATCAAGCGGGCGGGGCGGGCGGAGGGGTGGGGTGGGGTGGGGTGGGGTGGGGTGGGGTCAGTCGGCGGTGCGGGCCTGGGCGGGGACGCGGGGGGCGGTGGGGGTTACGGCGGCGGTGGAGCCGCGGACTACGAGTTCGGTTTCGAAGAGGAGTTCGTCGGCGGGGACCACGTTGCCGGCGATCTCGCTGACCAGGAGGGCTACGGCGGCCTGGCCCATGGCCTCGATGGGCTGGCGGACGGTGGTCAGGGGTGGGTCGGTGCAGGTCATCACCGCTGAGTCGTCGTAGCCGACGAGGGAGATGTCGGCGGGGACGGACAGGCCCAGGCGGCGGGCGCCGCGGACGGCGCCGAGGGCGAGGACGTCGCTGGCGCAGATGATGCCGGTGACGCCGCGGGCGATCAGTCTTGCCGCGGCGGCGTGGCCGCCCTCCATGGAGAAGATGGTGCGCTCGACGAGGTCGTCGGGGCCGGGGAAGGCCTGGCGTTTGCGCTGGGAGGGCATGTGGTCGGGGGGGCCGAGGATGAGGCCGATGCGGTCGTGGCCGAGGGAGGCCAGGTGGTTGTAGGCCTGTTCGGTGGCCACGGCGTCGTCGGCGGAGACGCGGGGAAAGCCGAGGTCCTCGATGCCGGCGTTGACCAGGATGGCCGGTAGGCCGCGGTCGAGCAGGCGGCGGTAGTGCTCGTGCTCGGCGTCGGCCTGGGCGTAGTTGCCGCCGGCGAAGATGACGCCGGAGACCTGCTGCTCCAGGAGCATGTCGACGTAGTCGGACTCGGCGACGCCGTCGGCGGTGCGGGTGCAGAGCACGGGGGTGAAGCCGCGCTTGGCCAGTGCGCCCGCGACGACCTCGGCGAAGGCGGGGAAGATCGGGTTCTGCAGCTCGGGCAGCACGAGGCCGACCAGACGTGCACGTTCGCCGCGCAGCTTCGTCGGGCGCTCGTAGCCGAGCACGTCCAGGGCGGTGAGCACGGCCGTGCGGGTGGCCTCGGAGATGCCGGGCCGGCCGTTGAGCACGCGGCTCACGGTGGCCGTGCTCACTCCCACGTACTTCGCCACTTCGGCGAGTCTGCGCGTCATGGTACGCAAGTGTAGGGCACGATCGTGCAAATCAGTTGCACGGGATGCCCTACAGTTTGCGTTCGATTTCTCGCGACCCCTACCGTGGGAGCGTTCCTACGGGAGGGAGGAGACGATCTCCTCGACCGAGCGGCGGCGGCCGGTGTAGAACGGCACCTCCTCGCGCACGTGGCGGCGGGCCGTCGAGGCGCGCAGGTCGCGCATCAGGTCGACGATGCGGTGCAGCTCGTCGGCCTCGAAGGCGAGCATCCACTCGTAGTCGCCCAGGGCGAACGAGGCGACCGTGTTGGCGCGGACGTCGGGGTAGCCGCGGGCCATCTTCCCGTGCTCGGCGAGCATCTCGCGGCGCTCGGCGTCGGGCAGCAGGTACCACTCGTACGAGCGCACGAACGGGTAGACGCAGACGTAGCGGCGGGCCTCCTCGCCGGCCAGGAACGCCGGGATGTGGCTCTTGTTGAACTCGGCAGGGCGGTGCAGGGCCGCCTGTGACCACACGGGCGTCAGGCACTTGCCGAACGCGGTACGCCGGAACAGGCCGTACGCGTCCTGGAGCGCGTCGGCGGAGCTGGAGTGCCACCAGATCATCACGTCGGCGTCGGCGCGCAGGCCGGCCACGTCGTACACGCCGCGGATCGTCACGTCCTTCTCGGCGAGCTGGTGGAACAGGCCCTCGACCTCGCCCGCCGCCTCGGACCGGATCGACGGCATCGGGGCCTTGGCGCGGAACACCGACCACATCGTGTACCGGATGGTGTCGTTCAGCTCGCGCAGCCGGGCGGCGTTGCTCTGTTCCTGCTCGCTCATTGCTCTGATCCTTCCAGAATCCGGTCGGCGGCCTGCTCGGCCGAGTTGACGCAGGCGGGGATGCCGACGCCGTCGAACGCCGCGCCGGCCAGGGCGAGAGGGAGCCCGCTCAGCAGGTCACGCGCGGCGGCGACCCGGTCGACGTGACCGGGGGCGTACTGCGGCAGTCCCCCGCCCCAGCGGGTGACGGAGGCGGCGGCGGGCGTCGGCAGCGGGATGCCCAACACCGTGCTCAGGTCGGCGAGCGCCGCGCCCACCAGCTCGGCGTCGGGGCGCTGGAGCGCGGTCTGCTCGCCGTGGCGGCCGACGCTGGTGCGCAGCAGCACGCCGCCGGGGCGGGCGTGGTGGGCCCACTTGGTGCTGAAGAAGGTGGCGGCCTTGATGGTCAGGCCCTGGTCGGCGGGGACCAGGAAGCCGCTCAGCGCGGGCAGCTCGACGCCGGCCAGCTCCAGGGTGATCAGGCCGATGCTGGCGTAGTCGAGGGCGCCGACGAGCGCGGCGGCGTCCGGCGCGAGCGGCTGCAGCAGCCGGGACGCGGGGCGGGCGGGGGCGGCCAGCACGAGGTTGTCGCAGGTCAGTCGGGGGCCGCGGGCGCTCGCGGGGGCGTCGGGGGCGGCCGCGCCGACGTACACGGCCCAGCCGGTGCCGTCGCGTTCCAGCCGGCGGACGGGCAGGCCGGTGCGGATCTCCACGCCACGGGCGCGCAGGTCGGCGGCGACCGCGTCGATCAGGCCGCCGAGGCCGCCGCGCAGGGTGCCGAAGACGGGGGCACCGGAGCCGTGCGCGCGGCTGGCGGCCGTGGTGCGGGCCACCGCCTGCCGCAGGGTGTGCTCCTCGCCGAGCGCCCGGTGCAGGGCGGGCATGGTCGCGGCCAGGGAGAGGCCGTCGGCGCTGCCCGCGTACACGCCGCCGAGCAGCGGGTCGACCAGGTGGTCGACGACCTCGTCGCCGAGGCGCTCGCGGACCACCGCGCCGACGGCCCGGTCCTCGCCGGGGGCCAGCACGGGCGTGCCGCGGTCGGTGTCGTGGTCGGCGGGCGTGGCGACGCCGTCCAGCGCCGTCTGCGGGCCGGGCACGCCCATCACGTGGCCGGTGGGCATCGGGCGCAGCGCGCCGCGTACCCACAGCCCGGCACCGCCCGCCACGGGGTGCACCAGGCGCTCGGCCAGGCCCAGCGAGTCGACCAGGCGCATCGCGCCGCTGGGGCCGCCCGCCGGGTCGCGCATCAGGAACTGCTCGGCTCCGGTGTCGACGCCGTCGGGCCGTGTGCTGATCTTGCCGCCGAGGCGGTCGGACTGCTCCACCACGGTCACCCGGTGGCCCGCCGCCGCCAGGCGCAGCGCGGTGGTCAGGCCCGCGATGCCGCCCCCGACGACGACGGTGTGCGCGGTCATCGGGCGCTGAGCTCGTGGACCAGCTCGACGACGCGCGTGAGCACGGTGGGATCGGTCTCCGGGAGCACGCCGTGGCCGAGGTTGAACACGTGGCCGGGCGCGGTCCGGCCCTCGGCCAGGATGCGGCGCACCTCGCGCTCGACGACCTCCCACGGCGCGAACAGCACCGCCGGATCGAGGTTGCCCTGCACCGGGTGGCCGGGCACGAGCTTGGCGGCCTGGTCCAGCGGGGTGCGCCAGTCGACGCCGACGACGTCCGCGCCGGCCTGGGCCATGGCGGGCAGCAGCAGCGCGGTGCCCACCCCGAAGTGGATGCGCGGCACGCCCGCGCCGGTCAGGCCCTCCAGCACGGCGCGCGAGTGGGGCAGCACGTACTCGCGGTAGTCGGCCTCGGAGAGCGCGCCGACCCAGGAGTCGAACAGCTGCACCGCGCTCACCCCGGCGGCGATCTGCACCTTGAGGAAGGTCAGCGTGATGTCGGCCAGGCGGGCCAGCAGCGCGTGCCACAGCTCCGGGTCGCCGTACATCAGCGCCTTGGTCTGGGTGTGGTTGCGCGACGGGCCGCCCTCGACCAGGTAGCTGGCCAGCGTGAACGGCGCGCCCGCGAAGCCGATCAGCGGGGTGTCCCCCAGCTCGGCGGTCAGCAGCCGCACCGCCTCGTCCACGTACGACACGGCGGACGGGTCGAGCGGGCGCACCCGGTCCAGGTCGGCCATGGTCCGGACCGGCTCGGCGACCACGGGGCCGGTGCCGGCCACGATGTCCAGGTCCACCCCGGCCGCGTCGAGCGGCACCATGATGTCGCTGAAGAAGATGGCCGCGTCCACGCCGTGGCGGCGCACCGGCTGCAGGGTGATCTCGGTGACCAGGTCGGGGCGGCGGCACGACTCCAGCATGCGTACGCCCGCGCGCAGCTCGCGATACTCCGGCAGGGAGCGCCCCGCCTGCCGCATGAACCACACTGGCGTGTGCGTGACCGGCTCGCCGCGGCACGCTCGGACGAAGTTGGAGCCCGCCGTCGGGCGGCTCCCGGGACTGGTCTGCTCTGCGCTGCTCATCCAGGCCATCGTGCCACCGGACGGAAAACGCTCGCCGAACGGGTCGCACGGATGTGAGCTATCGGCGCGCCGAAGCGGGACAACGGTCCCGGCGACCCCTAGGGTACGGCTATGGCGCTGACGACCGTACTCCCCGAGACGTTCACGCGCGCCGTCGCCGCGCTGCGTGCCGCCCAGGCCCGGGACGAGATCGCGCTGGAGGAGGTGCCCGCGCCGAGCCGGCTCGCCCCGTACGCGTTCGCCCTCGGCGCGACCGTGCTCCGCCGGGGCGAGGAGGTCACCACCGGGCGGCTCATCCTGCTGCACGACCCGGCGGGCCACGAGGCGTGGGAGGGCGACACCCGGCTCGTCACGTACGTCACCGCGGAGCTGGAGCCCGAGCTGGCGACCGACCCGCTGCTGCCCCAGGTGGGCTGGAGCTGGCTGGTGGACGCGCTCGACGCGCACAGCTCCGGCTACGCCGCGATCGGCGGCACGGTGACGCAGACCATCTCCAGCCGCTTCGGCGCGCTGGCCGCCGACGGGCCGCCCACCACCGACCTGGAGCTGCGCGCCTCCTGGAGCCCGCTGGACCTGCACCTGGAGGGCCACGTCGCGGCCTGGTGCGCCCTGCTGGCCTCCACCGCGGGCCTGCCGCCGGTCGGCGTCTCGGCCCTGCCGCTGCGCCGCGGCGACCACCGCTGACCGTCCCTGAATGACCGAAGCTCCCGCCGGGCCGCGCAGACAGCCGGACGGGAGCTTCGCTCACGCGGGAGAGATCAGAGGTAGGCCTTGCAGGCCTTGTCCATCGCCTTGCCCTTGGCCTCGGTCGGCGCGCTGAAGAACGCGTCGAGCTTGTCGAGGCAGGAGGTCATGGCCTTGTTCTCGTTCTGCACACCCTCCAGGTCCTGCTGGGACTTCTCCAGGGTGTCCTTGGTGGTGTCGAGCACGTTCTTCTGCGTGGAGAGCTCGCTCTCCTTGTTCGCGATGGTCTTGTCGCGCTCGGCGACCTGCTGGGTCAGCGTGGCCTTGGTGTCGCTCAGCTCACCGGACTTCAGCACGAACAGCGTGGTCATCACGCCGGTGGTGAGGACCAGCACGCCGGTGGCGATCGCCAGCAGCAGGGTCGCCTTCGACTTCTTCGGCGGCGCGGCCACGGCGGCCGGGTAACCCGGGTAGCCGGGGTAGCCCGAGGTCGGGTACGCCGACACCGGCACCGCGGACACCGGGTAGCCCTCCGGCTGCGCCGGGATCGGGGCGTAGCCGGCCGGGTAGGCCGCCGCCGGGTACGCCTGCTGCGGCGCGGCGGGGTACGCCTGCTGCGGCGCGACCGGGTACGCCGCGGTGGGCGCCGCCTGCGCGGGCACGGCCTGCGCCGGGACGGGCTGGGCGGCGGCGGGCTGGGCGGCCGGGGCGGCGGCCTGGGGCGCGGTCACGGCCGGGGCCGCGACGGGCAGTGCTGCGGTCTCCGCGGCGGCGGGCTGCGGCGCGGCGGCCGGCACCGGCGCGGTCGCCTCGTCGGGCGGGGACGCGGGGTGGGTCATGTCTCTCTTCCTCCGTGATGGTGGTGCGTGGTGCATGCCGGGCCGGAAACGGTTCCGGTCAGCAGATGTCGATGCTCTTGCAGGCGTCGGCGATGGGGATGGCGAGCCCGAGGCCCTCGGCTTCCAGGTATCCGGCGACGGCGATCCCGACGACCTCCTGCTGCCCGTTGATGACGGGGCCGCCCGAGTTGCCGGGGTTGATGGCGGCGTCGAACTGCACCATCGGCCCCTCCTCGTAACCGGTCTCCCGGATCGCGCTGATGACGCCGCTGGTCACGGTGTCGGTCAGGCCCAGCGGCGCACCGACGGCGATGACCTGCTGGCCGGGCTTGGCCGCGACCTCGGCCACGGTCAGCCCCTTGAACTTCGCCGTGGTGTGCAGGTGCGCCACGTCACGGACCTTGTCGACGCGGACGATCTTCACGTTGAAGCGCTGCCCGGCGCGGGTGATCTCGGCGGTCCGGCCGCCCTTCTTCCAGACCTCCTCGACCACGTGGTAGTTGGTGAAGAGGTTGGTGCCGCCGTCGGCGGCCTGCGGCCCGACCGCGAACGCGGTGCCGATGGAGCGGCCCGCCTCGACCCGGAACACGCTGGGCAGCACGGCCGCGGCGACCTTCTCCACATTGAACGCGCCGCCGACCTCCTTCTCCAGCTCGCCGAGCCGGGACTCGGCCGCGTCGAGGCGGCCCTTGTCCTCCTGCTGCAACCGGCTCAGCCGGTCGTCCGCGCGCTCCAGCGCCCCGCCGAGCTGCTCGATGCGCACGGTCTGCCAGGCGACGAGCCCGACCAGGATCACCAGCAGGGCGGCGACGAGCGCGCCCGGCCGCGCCAGGCGGCGCAGCAGGCTCGGGCGCGCGACCGGCGGCGCCCCCGGCAGCATGTGGCCGGCGGGCAGCACGACGTGCGGCGGCGCCGGGTAGGGCGGCGCGGCGTGCGGCACCGGATGCGGTGGGAGCGCCTGCGGGTGCGGCGGCACGGCGGGCGGATACGGCGGCAGGGCGTGCTGCACCGCGTGGGGTGGCACCGCCTGCGGGTGCGGCCAGGGCGGCGGGGCGGGGGCCGGCGCGAACGGACCGGCCACCGGACCCGGGACCGGCGGGAAGGGTCCGGGCACCGCCTGTTGCGGGACGACCGGGGCCACCGGGACCGGCTGCGCGGCCGCCTGCGGGACGGCCCCGGGGACCGGCGCGGCGGCCGGAGCCGGCGGCGGCGCGGACGCGGCGGCGGGCGTGGCGGGTTCGGGACCCGTGGTCATGGTGTTTCCTCCCCGTGGCACCGCCCAGGTCCGAGCGGCTGGCACAACATACTCGGTGGCGGCGAATCCCAACATCCCTGTTTACGGGCCTGCATGAAACCTCCACCGACGCGCCATACCGGGGTGCTGCCGCCAACCCCGGGTGCCTGGCCGTACGGTGTGACCATGACCGACGAGGACGCACCCCTGCGCCGTCGGACCCGCCACCGCACGCCGACGGGCGAGGTGGCGCCGGACGGGACGTCGAACGGCGCGGGACCGAGGCTGCTGACCGAGCCGGCCGACGGCACCCCTGCCCCGGTCGACACACCTGCCGGCCTGGCCGAGGTGGTGGCCCGTTTCGCCGCGGGCACCGGCCCGGTCGCGGTGGACGCCGAACGGGCCTCCGGCTTCCGCTACAGCCAGCGGGCATACCTGGTCCAGCTGCGCCGCAAGGGGGCCGGCACGGCTCTGATCGACCCCGTGCCACTGCCCGATCTGTCGGCTTTGGACGAGGTGCTGGCCGACACCGAGTGGGTGCTCCACGCGGCCAGCCAGGACCTGCCGTGCCTGTCCGAGGTGGGTCTGCGGCCGCGCCGTCTCTTCGATACGGAATTGGCCGCCCGGCTGGCCGACTTCGAGCGGGTCGGGCTTGCCGCGCTGACCGAACAGCTACTGGGCCGCACCCTGGAGAAGCATCATTCGGCGGCCGACTGGTCGACCCGGCCGCTGCCGCACGACTGGCTGACCTACGCCGCGCTCGACGTCGAGCTGCTCGTGGAGCTGCGCGACGCGCTCGACGTGGAGCTGGCCCGGCAGGGCAAGTCCGAATGGGCTGCCGAGGAGTTCGCCGCGCTGGTCGCCGGGGGCGCCCGGCCGCCCCGGCAGCGCACCGACCCGTGGCGGCGCACCTCCGGCATGCACCGGGTGCGGGGCGCCCGCGCCCAGGCCCGGGTGCGGTCGCTGTGGTACGCCCGGGACGCCATCGCGGTGCGCCGGGACACCGCGCCCGGCCGGGTGCTGCCCGACGCGGCGATCGTCGCGGCGGCCGAGATGAACCCGAAGACCGAGCGCGAGCTGCTGCTGCTGCCCGGCTTCGGCGGGCGCTCGGTGCGCCGGCTCGCGGCGACCTGGCTGGAGGCGCTGGAGGACGCGCGCAGCCTGCCCGACGACGCGCTGCCGACGACGCCGCAGTTCGACGGCCCGCCGCCGCCGCACCGCTGGGCGGACAAGGACCCGGAGGCCGCCGCGCGCCTGGCCCGCTGCAAGGAGGTGGTGACCAGGACCGCCGAGGAGCACCACCTGCCGCCGGAGAACCTGATCACCCCGGACTTCGTACGCCGGCTGGCGTGGGAGCCGCCGGTGGAGCCGGACGCCGCCACGGTCACCGAGGTGCTCCGCGGCTTCGGCGCCCGGCCCTGGCAGTGCGGCCTGCTCGCGGGCGAGCTGGCTCAGGCGCTGCTCGTCCCGCCCCCGGCGGCGGAGACGGACGAGGAGGCCGAGGAGACGCCCGGCGACGGCTCCTGAGCCGGGCGGGCCGCGCCGACGGCGTAGCCGATCGCGTACGCCGAGAGCAGCAGCACGAGCTGCGGCAGGGCCGGGAGCACGTCACCGAGCCAGAACAGCTCCTCGGCCGTGGGATAGGGCAGGCCGAACGACCAGTCGGCCAGCACGGCCGGCAGCCAGAGCAGGGCGTACTCGTAGTGCCAGGTCACCGCCTCGCTCGGGTGCCGGAGCGTGTGCACGAGCATGGCGCCCTCGATCGCCAGCACCATGATCGCGGCGCCGAGCAGCCAGCCGCGCCGGGGCCTGCCCAGGCCTGCCTTGCGCCCGGCCACGAGGACGGCCAGCAGCAGGCTGGGCACCCACACCGCCATGGCGCCGCCGAGGTTGAACCCGGTGAGCGCGTCCGCCAGCATCGCCGTGCCGGCCACCACCACCAGCAGCACGATCGCCACCGGCCACCTGCCCCGCAGCGGCCCGCGCGCGCCCAGCCGCCGGCCGGCCCAGCCCATCAGCACCGCGAAGCACAGCGCGAACAGCGTGACGAGCGGCAACTGGAGCCGGTAGACGAGGGCGCCGTCGCCCAGGACGGCCGGCAGCAGGCGGTCCCGCAGCACACCCATCGCGAGGAAGCTGACCACCAGCAGCCCGTGGCAGAGCGCGGGCGCGAGCAGCACGAGCACGGCGTGTCCTACCGCGCGGCGCAGCGCCGGGCCGCCCTCGGTGAGCGTCTCGCCGGGCGCGGGCCGGGACGCGGCCAGGCTCAGCGCGTACCCCAGCAGGGGCTTGATCCGGCCCTCGGCGGCCAGCACGTGCAGCTCGGCCAGCCACTCCCGGTGCAGGTCGGCGCGCAGCGCCAGCGGCTGGCGGGCGGCCGCGGCCCGCAGCAGCGCGCGGGCCAGGCGGTCGGCGAGGCGGCTCACCACGCGGGCCTGGCCTGGGACTGCCCGGCGGCGCCGGGCGAGGTGGCGGCGTGCAGCTCGGCCAGCGCGGTGCGGGCGTCGGCCGCGCCCTCGGGCGTGAGCCGGTAGTAGCGGCGGGCCGGGCGGCCCTCGGCGGCCGGGTCGATCTGCTCCCAGTGCGCCGCGATCCAGCCGGCCTGCTGCAGCCGCTGGAGGATCGGGTAGAGCGTGCCACTGGGCAGGTCGGTCGCCTTCATCAGGTCGAGGCCGTAGCGGTCCGCGGCGGGGTCGGCCAGGAACGCCGACAGCACTCGGGCCACCGAGACGGTGATACGCATGAGGCCCATTCTCTATCGGTTTTCTACATAGGGTCAAGGCCACTTTGTGAGTCAAGCCACAGCGGGTCCCCGCACCGATCTAGTTACTCACGAGTAGCATCCGGATCAGCTCCCTAACTGCAAGGAGGCAGACCGTGCCCCGTCAAGTACGCGACGTCGTCTTCGTCGACGGCGTGCGCACCCCGTTCGGCAAGGCGAACGGAGGCATCTACGCGAACACCCGCGCCGACGATCTCGTCGTCCGCTGCATCCGCGAGCTGCTGCGCCGCAACCCGCAGCTGCCGCCGGAGCGCGTCGACGAGGTGGCCATCGCGGCCACCACCCAGATCGGCGATCAGGGCCTGACCATCGGCCGCACCGCCGCGCTGCTGGCGGGCCTGCCCAAGACGGTCCCCGGCTACGCGATCGACCGGATGTGCGCGGGCGCGATGACGGCGGTCACCACGGTCGCCTCCGGCATCGCCGTCGGCGCGTACGACGTCGCGATCGCGGGCGGGGTCGAGCACATGGGCCGCCACCCGATGGGCGAGGGCGTCGACCCCAACCCGCGCTTCCTCGCCGAGAAGATCGTCGACCCCTCGGCGCTGGTCATGGGCGCCACCGCGGAGAACCTGCACGACCGGCTCCCGCAGCTCACCAAGGAGCGGGCCGACGCGTTCGGCCTCGCCAGCCAGCGCAAGACCGCGGCCGCGTACGCCGCCGGCAAGCTGCAGGGCGACCTGGTCACCGTCGCCACCCGCGACCCGGAGACCGGCTGGGGCCTGGCCACCGCCGACGAGGCGCCGCGCGAGACCAGCATGGAGAAGCTCGCCACCCTCAAGACCCCGTTCCGCCCGCACGGCAAGGTCACCGCGGGCAACGCGGCGGGCCTGAACGACGGCGCCACCAGCTGCCTGCTCGCCGCCGAGGACGTCGCCCGCGAGCTGGGCCTGCCCATCGGCATGCGCCTGGTGTCGTACGGCTTCGTCGGCGTCGAGCCCGAGGTGATGGGCGTCGGCCCGATCCCGTCCACCGAGCGCGCGCTGCGCCTGGCCGGGCTGACCATCGACGACATCGGCCTGTTCGAGCTGAACGAGGCGTTCGCGGTGCAGGTGCTGGCGTTCCTGGACCACTTCGGCATCGCCGACGACGACCCGCGGGTCAACCCGTGGGGCGGCGCGATCGCCGTGGGCCACCCGCTGGCCTCCTCCGGCGTACGGCTGATGACGCAGCTGTCGCGCCACTTCGCCGAGCACCCCGAGGTGCGCTACGGCCTGACCGCCATGTGCATCGGCATCGGCATGGGCGGCACCGTTATCTGGGAGAACCCGAACTGGGAGGGCGACAAGTGAGCGAGATCGTCACTCACGCCAAGCTGCGGCTGATCGCCGTACCGGGGCTGGACAAGCCGGCCGCGCTGATCACGCTGGACAACGGCCTCGACCACACCAAGCCGAACACCTTCGGCCGGGAGGGCCTGACCTCGCTGTCGCAGGCGATCGACGAGGCGCAGGCCGCGCAGCCCGCGTTCATCGCGGTCACCGGCAAGCCGTACATCTTCTGCGTCGGCGCGGACCTCACCGGCTTCGCCGCGATGACCTCGCGGGAGCAGGTCGTCGAGATCGGACGGCTGGGCCACGCCACGTTCGCGAAGCTGCGCGAGAGCGGCGTGCCCACGTTCGCGTTCGTCAACGGCGCGGCCATGGGCGGCGGCCTGGAGGTGGCGCTGCACTGCCACTACCGCACCCTGTCGCAGGGCGCGGCGGCGCTGGCGCTGCCCGAGGTGTCGCTCGGCCTGATCCCCGGCTGGGGCGGCTCGCAGCTGCTGCCGAACATCGTCGGCATCGTGCCCGCGGCCCAGGTCGTCGTGCAGAACCCGCTGATGATGAACAAGATGCTCAAGCCCAAGCAGGCTTTCGAGATGGGCATCGCGGACGCGCTGCTGGAGCCCGCCGACTTCCTGGAGCGCTCGCTGGAGTGGGCCGCGGGCGTCGTCAACGGCACCGTCACCGTGAACCGGCCCGAGGTGGACCGCTCGGAGATGTGGGACGCCGTGGTCGGCTTCGCCCGCACCGAGCTGGACAAGCGCCTGCACGGCGCGGTCCCGGCCGCCTCGAAGGCGCTCGACCTGCTGACCCTGGCCAAGAACGGGGTCACCGCGGAGGGCATCGAGACCGAGATCCAGGCCCTGGCCGATCTCGCGGTCACCCCCGAGCTGCACAGCGGCCTCTACGCCTTCGACCTGGTGCAGCGGCGGGCCAAGCGCCCGGCCGGCGCGCCGGACAAGAGCCTGGCCCGCAAGGTCACCAAGGTCGGCATCGTCGGCGCGGGCCTGATGGCCTCGCAGCTCGCGCTGCTGTTCGCCAAGCGCCTGGAGGTCCCGGTCGTGCTGACCGACCTCGACCAGGCCCGGGTGGACAAGGGCGTCGGGTACGTGCACGCCGAGATCGACAAGGCGGTCTCCAAGGGCCGCATGTCCACCGGCACCGCGGCCAAGCTGCGCGGCCTGGTCAGCGGCTCGGTCGACAAGTCCGTCTTCGCCGACGCCGACTTCGTCATCGAGGCGGTGTTCGAGGAGCTGTCGGTCAAGAAGAAGGTCTGGGCCGAGCTGGAGCAGATCGTCAAGCCGGAGGCGGTGCTGGCCACCAACACCTCCTCGCTGTCGGTCACCGCGATGGCCGCCGACCTGGCGCACCCGGAGCGGGTGGTGGGCTTCCACTTCTTCAACCCGGTCGCCATGATGCCGCTGCTGGAGATCGTGCGCGGCGCCGCCACCGACGACGCCACGCTGGCCACCGCGTTCGCGGTCGGCAAGCAGCTGAAGAAGAGCTGCGTGCTGGTCAAGGACGCGCCGGCGTTCGTGGTCAACCGGATCCTCACCCGCTTCCTGGGCGAGATCTGGAGCGCCGTCGACGCGGGCACCCCGATCAAGACCGCCGACCGGGCGCTGGACCCGCTGGGCCTGCCGATGCGGCCGATGGCGCTGCTCTCCCTGGTCGGCCCGGCCGTCGCCGCGCACGTCGGCGGCACGCTGCACGAGGCGTTCCCGGACCGCTTCTCGGCCAGCCCCAACCTGGCCGCGATCGCCAAGTCGGGCCTGCCGCTGCTGGTCGACGAGCGGCTCAACCCCGAGGTCGAGGCGCTGCTCGTACAGGGCGACGCCCCGCTGACCGCCGAGGAGGTGCGGGGGAAGGCGCTGGCCGCGCTCGCGCAGGAGATCCGGCTCATGCTGGACGAGGGTGTGGTGGCCGAGGCCGCCGACATCGACCTGTGCATGATCCTGGGCGCCGGCTGGCCGTTCCACCTGGGCGGCATCACGCCGTACCTGGACCGCGCGGGCGTCTCCGCCACCGTCACGGGGCGCACCTTCCGGTAGCGCGGACGCGGCTGTCGGAGATCGCCGTCTCGTGTCACCACCTCTGGTCACCCTCAGGTCCTGACACGAGACGGCGATCTTCGCCGTTTCCGGCGGATCTCCGGTCACACCGAAGATTCCGGCCGGAAGCGGCGATCTTCGTTTCCCGGGCTGCAGCGCCCCCACAGCGCCGGAGATCGCATGCATACTTGCGGTCGCCCACATCCGTGGCGCAGAAACGGGGATTCTCTTGCGTACCAAACTGATGCGCGCTGCCCTCGCAGCGCTGCTCGCCGGTGCGGCGGCCGCGACGGCGGCGTCCGCACCCGCACAGGCCGCGCCGTCGACGCTGTTCGGCGCACCGACCAACGGCGCCTACCTGGCGAGCTACGGCCCGGCCGACATGCTCCGGGCCTTCTTCACCGGCGCACCCGGCGACTGGGCGACGAGCCCGAAGCTGAACGTCAGCCAGCCGGTCAACGTCTCGTTCAAGTACCCGCCCGCCGAGGTGATCGCGGGCACCCACGACGCGGCGCTGCGCAAGTTCTTCGACGACGCACCCACGAACCGGACGGTCTGGTGGACCTTCTTCCACGAGCCCGAGGACAACATCGAGGCCGGCGAGTTCACCAAGGAGCAGTACAGCGCCGCCTGGCAGCACATCTGGCACATCACCCAGGAGCCCGCCCGCTACAAGTCCAACGTCAAGGCGACGCTGGTGCTGATGGACTGGGACCTGGACGTGGCGAGCGGCCGCAACTGGCTCGACTTCTATCCCGGTGACGCCTACGTCGACGTGATCTCCTGGGACGTCTACCAGTTCAAGGACAACAACACGAGCACGACCGACAACGAGCTCATGGCCGCGCACCAGCTGCGCCGGCCCAGCCTCGCCGTGACGGCCGCCCGAGGCAAGCCGTACGCGATCAGCGAGCTCGGCTACCTGGACGTCACCGACCGGCCCGCGTTCCTGGCCGACCTGGCGAACTGGGCGCGCAGCAACAACGCCGTGTTCGTCGCGTACTACGACTGGCTGCTGGCCAACGACAACCGGCTGCACGACACCGCCTCGCAGCAGGCGTGGGCGAGCGCGATCGACGGCTCGCTGTTCGCCGGGCCGGTCACCGCGGTCAACAACCCGGCGACCGGGGTAACGTCGTCGTCGGCGACGATGTCGTGCCGGGTCGACCCGCACAACGGCAGCTACCGGGTCGCGATCGCATCGTGGCGCACCACCGGCGGGACGGGCTTCGCCGAGACCCCCGGCGTGATCGTCTCCGACGGCCCCGAGACGGTCAGCACGGTCCGCACCGGACTGGACGCGAACGCGAGCTACACGTTCCGCTGCAAGATCTACGACGCGAACAACGTCCTCGTGCTGAAGCCGGACACCCTCACCTTCACCACGACGGCCTGAGCGTTCCCGCGGCACGTCCGGCGGAGCGGCCACGCTCCGCCGGACGTGATCCTCGCCGAGGGCGGATCAGGCGACCGAGCCGCGAGGAACCACCCAATGGGCACGCGCACCGACCGCAGCGCAGATGCGCTCGTAATCGCTGTCGTAATGCAGCACCACGGCGTCATGTGCCGCCGCCACGGCGGCGACGAACAGGTCCACCACGGACGTGCGGTGCTGACCGGAGGCAGCCAGCTTGGCCTGCGCCGCCAGCGCCTTCTCCTCGACCAGGTCGTCGCCGTTGAGCACGATCGTGGCATCGAGCAGTGCCCGCAGCCGCTGATACTCGTCGGCGGTGCGCGCGCTGTAGCAGACCTCGGCCACCAGCAGGGCGCAGGTGCCCAGCTCGCCGAAGCGGCTCAGCTCGACGAGCGCGTCCGCGACCGCGGGGACCGTGCGCCGTGCCCACACCGAGGTGTCCACGAGGTAGATCGGGAACGGGTAGCGAACCGCCGCCATCGGTCAGCGGCCCGCAGTCCGGTAGTGCTCCTCGGGGTCGGCGATCACCGGGATGTCCTCGGTCTCCTTCAATAGCAGCTGCAGCCGGCGGCGGCGCAGCACGTCACGCAGCGCGGCATTGACCGCGTCGGTCTTGGTGCGCATCCCGAGCAGCTCCATCACCTCGGTGCATGCGTCGTCGTCGAGATTGATCACCGTACGCATCACGACCTCCGAGGATCTTGATATCACTACTTCAGATAAATGGTATCACTCAGCTCTGGACTGCCGGGGTGATCGCTATCAGGTGTCGGAAAGTGCGCTGCGGCCGCACCTTCCGACAGCAGACAGCGATCTTGACGGGCTGGCGGGCTCGACGGGTCAGACCTCGGCGGTGGCGCGTTCGGCGGCGGAGCGCTCGACGCAGAACTCGTTGCCCTCCGGGTCGGCCAGCACCGCCCAGCCGGTGCCGTCAGGATTGCGCAGGTCGGCGACGAGGCTGGCGCCGATGCCGAGCAGCCGCTCGATCTCCTCGTCCCGGCTGCGGTCGGTCGGCTGGAGGTCGAGGTGCAGGCGGTTCTTCACGCTCTTGGCGTCCGGCACGGCGATGAACAGCAGGTCGGGTGCGTCATCGGGCGACATCAGCAGCGCCGCGGTGTCCTCGGGCTTGTCGTCGGGATGGCGCGGGTGACCGGTCACCTGGCTCCAGAAACCTGCCAGCGCGTATGGATCGAAGCAGTCCACGGTGATATGCCGGATCGAAGACGTCATTGCTCCGATGCTAGGGGGAGGGCGATCGTGACCTCCATGCCACCACCGGGCAGCGCCACCGCACCGACCGTGCCGCCGTGCGCGGTACACACGGCTTTCACGATGGACAGCCCGAGGCCGGAGCCCCTGGCGCCGGTGCGCTCCCGGCCGCCTCGCCGGAACGGC
Source organism: Catellatospora sp. IY07-71 (assembly GCF_018326265.1). Taxonomy (GTDB): domain Bacteria; phylum Actinomycetota; class Actinomycetes; order Mycobacteriales; family Micromonosporaceae; genus Catellatospora. The sequence goes on along the minus strand of NZ_AP023360.1, from coordinate 2,832,362 downwards.
TCGAACAGGCCGGACACGTCCACCTGGTCCACGGTGAAACCGGTGTTGCCCACCATCAGCCGGGCATACTCACCGTCGTGCCGGCTCTCCACCCAGATGCGGCCGCCGAGATGGTTGTAGCGGACCGCGTTCTCGATCAGATTGCCCGCGAGCCGGTCGAGCAGGCTCGGGTCGCCGATGACCGGCGCCGGGCGCAGCTCGGTGCTGACCGACAGCTTGGTGCGCCGGACCTCGTGGTCCATCGCGGACAGCGCACCCACCACGCCGGTGCCCAGATCCACCGGCTCGCGGCGCAGGCCGGTGCGGCCCTCGCTGCGGGCCAGCATGAGCAGCGCGTCGACCAGCGCGTTGGCACGCTCGGAGGCGTCGCGCACGACGGTGGCCATCCGGCGCAGCTCGGCGGTGTCGGCGCCGGGGTCGGACAGCGTCACGTCGATCTCGGTGCGCATGACCGCGAGCGGCGTGCGCAGCTCGTGCGAGGCGTTGGCGACGAAGCGGTGCTGGGCGGTGAACGCGGCGCCGAGCCGGTCCAGCATCGCGTCGAACGTGTCGGCGAGCTCGGCGACCTCGTCGTCGGCGCCGGTGTAGCGGATGCGCTGATCGAGCGTCTCCCCGCCGAGGCGGCGGGCGGTGGCGGTGACGTGGTGCAGCGGCCGCAGCGCGCGGCCGACGACGGCGTACGCCCCGATGACGCCCACGATGCTGATCGCCACCACGGCGACCAGGCCCTTCGCGGTCAGCTCGGTCTGCGCGGCGGCCAGCAACGCCTCCTGCCAGGCGCGCACGTCCATCTGGCGGCCGTCGGCCAGCCGCACCACGGTGCCCGCGGCCAGCTCGTCGGCGGGGTGCAGGGCGGCGCTGACGACCAGCCAGGCGACCAGCATCAGCAGGGCGCCGGCGCCGAGCAGCAGCACCCCGTTGAGCAGGGTGAGCCGCAGGCGGAGGGTGGGGCGCAGGCCGCGGCGGGCGGGCACCCGGACCGGACGGGAGATCACGCGTGATCCTCCCCCGCGGCCGGGATGCGGTAGCCGGCGCCGACCAGGGTCTCGATGAGGCCCGGCTGCCCGATCTTCATGCGCAGCGTACGCATGGTGACCCGCACTATCGTGGTGAACGGGTCGGTGTTGGCGTCCCAGACCCGCTCCAGCAGCTCCTCGGTGGAGACGACGCCGCCGCGCGCCCGCAGCAGCTCCTCCAGCACCCCGAACTCCTTGTTGGTCAGGTCGATGAGGGTGCCGGCCCGGCTGACGGTCCGCTTGGCGGGGTCCAGCTCCAGGTCGGCGGCCTTGAGCACGGGCGGGGTGACCGGGGTGGCGCGCCGCCCCAGCGCCTGCACCCGGGCAACCAGCTCGTCGAACGCGAACGGCTTGGGCAGGTAGTCGTCGGCGCCCAGCCGCAGGCCCTCGACGCGCTCGGCGACGCTGCCGCTGGCGGTCAGCATCAGCACCCGGGTCAGCGCGCCGGAGCCGACCAGCTCGGCGCAGAGCTGGTCGCCGTGCATGCCGGGCAGGTCCCGGTCCAGCACCACCACGTCGTACCGGGTGACGAACGCCATCTCGTGCCCGGTGCTGCCGTCGTAGGCCACGTCCACCGCCAGGCCGTGCCGCCGCAGACCGCGGGCGATCGCGTCGGCCAGATGCCGCTCGTCCTCCACCACCAGCACCCGCACGTCTCCACCCTCTCTCCCGGCCTGTCTCCGCCCACGAAGATAGAGCCCCCAAGCCATTGCAAAAAATCTTCAGCTATATGACGCTCGATGCAGAGAATCGCCAAGGTACGGAGGCACTGATGGATCGACGCGACGCACTGCGATCGGCGGCCGGACCGGTCGCCGAGGGCGCGTCCGTCGCGGCTCCCGGCGGCGGCGCCACCCCGGCCGGACGGGACGTCGCGTTCCACCGCTGGGACACGCCGCAGCGCTGGGCCGAGGGCACCGGCAGCGGGGTCTTCGCCGGCACCGGCGGGCTGGCGTTCGCCGCCCCCACCGGCACGCTGACGCACACCGACCCGCGCTCCGGTGCCACCACCGCGTACGAGACCGCGACCTGGACCGGCCCGCGCGGCAGCGGCGGCTTCCCCGCCACCGAGCTGATCCCGTCCTGGACCGCGGACACGCCCGGCGGCAGCTTCCTGCGCATCGAGCTGTCCGGCGAGACCGCGGCGGGCACCACCACCAAGTGGTTCCGGATGGGCGACTGGGCCGCCGAGGACACGTCCTTCCGGCGCACCTCGCTGCGCGGCCAGGGCGACGCCGACGGCGACGTGAACGCCGACCTGTTCCGGGCGGCCCCCGGGCGCGCGCTGACGTCCTGGCAGCTGCGGGTGACCCTGCTGCGGCCGGCGGGCAGCACGGACGTCCCGGTGCTGCACAGCCTGGGCGCGGCGACCTCGGCGCTACCCCCGCCCGGCGAGCCGGCCCCGAGCCTCCCGCTCGCGGCGCAGGGACTGGTGCTCGACGTGCCGGCGTACTCGCAGGAGATCCACGCCGGGGAGTACCCGCAGTGGAACGGCGGCGGCGAGTCCTGGTGCTCCCCCACCTCGACCGCGATGGTGCTCGCCTACTGGGGCACCGGCCCGGCCCCGGCGGACTACTCCTGGGTCGACCCGGGCTACGCCGACCCGTGGGTGGACTTCGCCGCCTCGCACACCTACGACCACGACTTCGACGGCTGCGGCAACTGGCCCTTCAACACGGCGTACGCGGGCCGGTTCGGGCTGCGCGGGTTCGTCACCCGGCTGCGCTCGCTGAACGAGGCCGAGCGGTTCATCGCGGCGGGCATCCCGCTGATCGCCTCGGCGTCCTACCGCAAGGGCGAGGTGCCCGGCCTGGACTACGGCACCAGGGGCCACCTGATGGTGCTCGTCGGCTTCACCGAGGGCGGCGACCCGGTGCTCAACGACCCGAACTCGCCCAGCAACGACCAGGTGCGCAAGCCCGTCGGCCGGGCCGAGTGGGAGGCCGCCTGGCTGAACAGCAGCCGGGGCGTCGTCTACGTGATCCACCCGGCATCGGTGCCGCTGCCGGTGCCGCCGGTTCAGGCCAACTGGTGACCCGGCTCGGTCACCGGGTATAGCGGTACACGTCGAGGCCGCCGAGCAGCGCCTGGCACACCACCAGGCCCGCGTCGGCGGTCCCGCGCGTGTCCGCCCAGCAGCGGTCGAGGGTGGGCCCGCCGACGCCGAGCACCCGCAGCCGCCCGGACCCCGCCGGCTCCGCCGCGCCGAACCAGGTCCGGTCGTCGCCGACGTACGCCAGCAGCACCGACCGGCCGTCGTGCTCGATCACGCTCCAGTCGGCCAGCCGCAGCAGCACGCGGCCGGACACCGTGTCGCGGAGCACGCCGAACCGGGGGCGCTCGTTGACGTTGGACACCAGCACCCCCGGTGCCAGCGCGTAGGAGCCGCCCACCTGCCCCTGCCAGCGGGCCGCGCCGTCGGCGGGATCGAGCACCCAGACCCGGTCCGAGTCGGTCACGCACACCATCGGCGCGCAGTCCTCCACGTAGTACGGGTAGCCGCCGACCGGATGGGCCACGTCCCACACCGGTTCCAGCGCGGGCAGCCGCAGCGCGGCGATCCGGCGCGCGCCGTCCCGCTCGTACGCCGCCACCACCAGGTCTGCGGCCACCTGCATACCCTCGGTGCCGGTGGGCAGCGGCCGCGGCTCGCCCAGCACGCCGTCCGGGGTCAGCAGCCTGGCCCGCGGCGCTCCGGCGGTCTCGAACAGCACCAGGCCGGCCAGGTCGGGCCCCACCCGGTAGGGCGTCCACCCCTGCGCCGCCGACAGCGCGCGCCGCCACAGCTCGCGGCCGCCGGCCACATCCCGGCCGCCGAGCCACTCCCGCTCGCCGCCGCCGCCCAGCACCGCCGTCCACTCCGCCGCGCGCGGGGCGACGCCCAGCAGCATCGCCCGGGCCTGCCACAGCGGCGTCCCGGTGTCCGGCTCTACCGCGTACGTGGTCCACATCTCCGCCGGCGCCGCGCTGTCGATCAGCGTGACCAGCAGCGTCGGTCCCGCCCGGACCGCGCTGAACACCTCGGTGGACAACCCCTCCAGCGGCAGCCGCCAGCGCACCGCGCCGCCGCCGATCGCCAGCAGGGCCCGGCCGCCGTCCTGCCGCTCCAGCGCCAGCGCCAGGTCCCCGCTGAGCACCACCGGACCGGTCACCGGCGGGTCGAAGTGCGCGACCAGCACCAGCGGCGGCGGTGGCACGGCCGCCGACCCGCCGAGGCCCAGCAGCCCCGCCAGCACGACGGCGACCAGCGCCGCGCCCCGGCGCGCGGCACGCGACACGAGCGGCCCCGCCGCGGGCTCCTCGTCGAGCCCGCGCGGATCGCCGAGATCGATGAGCACGGCCATCGCACCCCTCCGCCCCGTCACCGGGTCAGGCGTCCCACCGCCACAGGGTCAGCCCGTCCCCCACCGAACAGGCCAGCACCCGCTGCGCGAAGGCACACCGTCCCACGCGGCCGGGCAGCTCCGCCACCACCTCCAGGCCGGTCGGCGTCAGCCGGGCGAACTGCACCGGCCCGGCGGACCGGCCGCGTACCAGCACCTCCACCGGCCGGGGCTGGTCCAGCAGCAGTTCCCACCCGCTCAGGTCGGCCAGCACCCGGCCGGTAGCCGTCTCGATCAGTGTGGAGAGCGGCAGGCCGCGCGGTCCCGGGCCCGTTCCGCCCGTCAGCAGGCCCCACCGCCCGATCTCCACGACGGCGTCCGCCTCGACGCGGTGCCGCACCGCACCGGTCGCCTTGTCCACCACGTCCATCGGGAGGCCGTCCGCCCGCGTCGGGTCCTGCGACACGACACACCAGTGGGCACCGCAGTCGAGACGGCGGGCCATCAGCCGCCCCGGCGCGACGGGTGCCAGACTGCCGAGGTCCAGGCGCAGCTCACGGGCCTTCTCGTCGACCCCGTACTCGATCAGCAGCTCACCGCCGAGGGCGAGCATGTGCCGCGGATCCGCCCCGGCGAGGTCCACGGCCCGGCTCCGCAGCACCCGCCCGTCCCGCACGTCGTGCTCGGTCAGCGTCCGGCCGCCGGACAGGGTCCACAGCGACAGCGGGCCACCGGCGGTCGCCCGGTCCGGATCCAACGTGAACAGACCCTGACCCGACCAGCGCACCCGCCCGGTGCGCACCTCGCGCACCACGAACCCGCCGGCGCCGTCCCCGTCCTGGAGCACCACCACGTCCCCGGTCCAGCCCGCCGCCACCGGCAGCGCCTCGGCCTGCCAGGCCGGCTCCCCGCGGGCGGTGTCCACCAGCGCCGTGTACGGGCGGCCCGTCGTCGCGTCCTGCAGCGACACGAGCACGGTGCCGGGTGCCGGGGACAGCAGGTTCGCGCCGCCCGCCGCGGGCGGCACGGGGACGCTCCAGATCGGGGCGCCGCCGGTCAGCCCGTGCCCGCTCAGACGGCCCCCGTCCTGCACCACGAGCTGGCCGCCGAGGATCTGAAACGAGTCGGTGGTCGTGGTCAGCGCGATGCGGCCCAGCTCGCGCGGCACGGTGTCGGGCGCCGCCCCGCCCAGCGCCGCCGACAGCGCGGCCGCCAGGCCGAGCACCGCCAGCCGCACCGGGCGCTGCCTGCGCGGCTCCGGTTCGGGCAGCGGCTCGCGCCAGCCCGTGCCCAGCTCGATCACCACGGGCTCCGCTGCGCTCACGACGACGCCTCCCCCACGCGCCAGATCACCACTTCGTCGCCGACGGTCGTGCAGGCCAGCACGCCGGGCAGGGCCTCGCAGCGCAGCACCACGCCGGGCACCCGGCCGAGCCGCCGCAGGCCGTCGGACGTCAGCTCGCCCAGGTAGGTGGTCTTCGTCGCCGAGTCGGTCCGCGCGGCGAAGCGGACGTGCACGTTCCGCGTCGCCAGCGGCTCCCAGCCCGCCACATCGGTCACCCGCGTCCCGGTCGCCGGGTCCAGCCGGGCGGTGAGCACGGCGTTCGCGCGGTCGACCACCAGCGGACCGCCGGGGCTGGTCAGGAACATGTCGCCGGGCAGCGCCCGGACCGGCTCCCCGGTCGCCCCGTCGATGAGGAACGCGGCGCCCTCCTCCGCGGGAAGGGCGCACCGCAGGCCGCCGCCGCAGTCGATCTCCTGTGCCCACCGGTTCTCCCCCGACGCGGGAGCCAGTCGCTGCCGGTCGTACCAGCTGCGCACCGCCACCGGCTCGGCCTGCCCGTCCCACCGGTGCCCGGTCAGCCCGACGGCATGCCGGGTGGGCAGGATCGCCGCCCCCTCGTCCGGCGTGCCGGGCAGCCGTACGCCGCGGCGCACCGCGCCCGTGGCCAGGTCGTGCTCGACCAGGTCACCCTGCACGGTGAGCCGCCACAACGCCCCGGCCCACGGGTCGGCCGCGACGGCGAGCGCCGCCGGAGCGCGCCAGCGCACCGCGTACGTGACCGGATCGTGCACCGTCACCTTCGGCAGCCCGAGGCCGCCGGTGCGGCTCACCAGCACCCCGCCCACCGCCTCCAGCGCGGCGGCGTTCCGCCAGCGGAGCACGCCGGAGCGCCGGTCCACCGCGAGGACGTCGTCGTAGCCGATCAGGGGCGGGTCGGTCACCGTCTCGGGCAGGGTGAAGGCGATCAGCTGGACGTCACCGGCGACCGCGGCGGTCCAGTTGAAGGCCCCGCCGCGGGCCCGCCACAGCCGACGCCCGTCCGCAGCGTCGTATGCGGCGATCCCGGCGGGGGTGGAGACCAGCACGGTGTCCGGGCCCGCGGCGGCCACCACGGCGCCCGGCTCGTGCCACCGGGCCAGCTCGACCAGGCGTGGCCCGGGCGGCGGGGTTTCCGCGGCCCCCGTGCCGAGCAGCGCCGCCAGCGCCAGGCCCACGGCCAAGCCGGTGCGCCACCGGCGGGATGCGGCCGTAATCGGGTCCGCCGGGGCGGCCCAGTCCGCGCCCAGGTCGATCACGGCGACGGGCCCGCCGGTCATGCCCTTTCCTTCCCGATTTCCCAGATCCCGATGTCGCCGGCCATGGTGGTGCAGACCAGCGCCGCACCGGCCAGGCCACAGGAGCGCAGCAGGTACGGCACCTCGCCGAGCCGGTGCGGCCCGTCCTCGGCCAGCTCCATGAGGTAGGTCGTGCCCTGACGCGCGCCGGTGCGCCCGAGCACGCGCACCGGGGTGCCGTCGTCGCTGAGCGCGTGCCAGCCCGCCAGGTCGGTCAGCCGCCGCCCGGTGGCGGGCTCGACCCGGGCCAGCACCCGCCGGGTGATGAAGCCCAGGTCCGGCGAGCCGACCAGGAGCAGCCCGGTCGGGCTGGGCACGAACTCCTCCTCGGGCAGGCTGCGCACCGGCTCGCCGGTGACCGGGTCGATGAGGAAGGCCCGGCCGTCCCCGGCCGTGTACGCGCAGGACAGGCCGCCGCCGCAGTCGCTCTCCCAGACCCACTGGCGCGCGCCGCTGACCTGCGCGAAGGTCTTCGCGTCGTACCAGAGCACGCCGCGCTGCTCCGGCCTGCCGTTGTCCTCGTAGCCTTCGAAGCCCACCGCCTCGCGGCTGAGCACGATGTTGACGTACTTCGCGTCGGGCAGGCGCGGGCGCAGCGTGCGGCGTACCGCGCCGGTGCGCAGATCGTGCTCGACGACCGCACCGTCGGCGGTCAGCCGCCACACCGCGTCGCGGCGGGTGTCGTACACCCACACCCGGCTGGCGGGCAGACGCCAGCGCAGGTCGTAGCGGCGCGGGTCGCGGATCTCCACGTCCGGGTGGTTGCCGTCGACGGTGTAGGTGTAGCTGACCAGCAGGTCGCCCACCGCTTCCACGTAGCGCAGGGTGCGCCAGAGCGTCTGCCCCGTGACCCGGTCCACCGCCGTGGTCTGCCCGGCGGGCCAGCCGAGCCACCCGCCGTCCTCGGAGCCGCCCGAGCGCAGCAGCACGACGTCGCCGAACGCGGCGGCGTGCACCAGATCCGTGGCGGCCACCTGCCACCGCTGCCGCCAGCCCGCCGTCTCGTACGCCGTGGCGCCGTCCGGGCCGAGCACCACCACCAGCTCGTCGTCGAGGACCTGCACCTGGGTGCCCTTACCGTCCAGCACGGCCAGCGCGGACAGCCGGGGACGGGGGTCGGGCACCGCCGCGGTCACGCCGCCCAGCACGGCGGCGACGGCGAGCGCGACGGCGATCCGGCGGCTCCAGCGGAACGGCCCGTGCGGCAGGGCCGGGCCGCCGTCCTCGGCCGGCTCCTCGCCGGGCAGCACACCGAGGTCGATGAACAGCTCCGGAGCGTCCTCCGGCGCACGACGTGCCACGCCCGCACCACCTCACGCGACATACCGGCGCGCGGGGCCGTACAGCGGCGGCACCGTCGCGGCCGGTGGCTTCGCGTGGTGGACGCGCCGGAACACCCGCCGGGTTGTCAGCGCCCGGCCCGGAAACGATCAAAGCTCCCGCCGGGGTGGCGGGAGCTTCGATCGCAGGAAGCGATCAGCTGCGCACGGAGCTGACCAGGGGGGCCTGGGCCGGGGTGGTGACCGCCGCGGCCCACTTGGTGACCCGCTCGGTGATCTCCGGCGCGGTGAGGCCGATCTCAGCCAGGATCTCGGCGCGGGTGCCGTGGTCCAGCCACTGCAACGGCACGCCGAGGTCGCGCAGCGGCACGTCCACCTCGTTGTCGCGCAGCAGCTTGGAGACCGCGTCGCCGACGCCGCCGGCGCGTACGCCGTCCTCCAGCGTCACCACCAGCTTGTGCTCGCGGGCCAGGGCCACCAGGTCGACCGGGACCGGGCGCACCCAGCGCGGGTCGACCACGGTCACCCCGAAGCCGCGCTCGGCCAGCTTCGCGGCCACCTGCACGGACAGGTGCGCGAACGCGCCCACCGAGACCAGCAGCACGTCCTTGCGCTCCGCCTCGGCCAGCACGTCCAGGCCGCCCAGCCCGTCCTGGCCGCCGACCCGGCGCAGCGCGGGCAGCGCCGCCGGGACCGAGCCGGTCGGGAAGCGCACGATGGTCGGGCCGTCAGTGATGCCGATCGCCTCGCGCAGCTCCTCGCGCAGCGTCTCCGCGTCGCGCGGGGCGGCCACCCGCAGGCCCGGCACCACGCCGAACACGGACATGTCCCAGATGCCGTAGTGGCTGGGCCCGTCGGGGCCGGTGATGCCGGCCCGGTCCAGCACGAACGTCACCGGCAGCCGGTGCAGCGCCACGTCCAGCAGCACCTGGTCGAAGGCGCGGTTGAGGAAGGTGGCGTAGACCGCGACCACCGGGTGCAGGCCGGCCAGCGCCAGGCCCGCGGCCGAGGTGGTGGCGTGCTGCTCGGCGATGCCGACGTCGTACGCCCGGTCCGGGAACGCCGCGGCGAGCTTGTCGATGCCGGTGGACTCGGGCATGGCCGCGGTGATGCCGACCACGTCCGGCCGCTCGCCCGCGATCGCGACCAGCTCGTCGGCGAACACGTTGGTCCACTTCAGGCTGGGCGCGGCCAGCAGCCGGCCGGTCTCCGGGTCGAACGCGCTCGGGGCGTGCAGGCGGTCGGCCTCGTCGTCGAGGGCCGGCTGGTAGCCGTAGCCCTTCGCGGTGACCGCGTGCACGATGACCGGGCCGCCGAAGCGCTTGGCACGGTTGAGCGCCGACTCCAGCGCCTCCTGGTCGTGCCCGTCCACCGGCCCGATGTACTTCAGGCCGAGATCCTCGAACAGCGCCTGCGGGGCGACCGCGTCCTTGATGCCCTTCTTGACCGCGTGCAGCGCGTCGAACAGCGGCTTGCCGACCAGCGGGGTCTTCTCCAGCGCGTCCTTGACCAGGTCGAGAACCTTCTCGTAGCCCGGGTTGAGGCGCAGCGTGGCCAGGTGGTCGGCGAGGCCGCCGATGGTGGGCGCGTACGAGCGCCCGTTGTCGTTGACGATGATCACCAGCGGGTTGTCGGTGGCGGCGATGTTGTTCAGCGCCTCCCAGCACATGCCGCCGGTCAGCGCGCCGTCGCCCACGACCGCGACGGTGTGCCGCTTCTCACCGCGCAGCGCGTAGCCCTTGGCGATGCCGTCGGCGTAGGAGAGCGCGGTCGACGCGTGGCAGTTCTCGACCAGGTCGTGCTCGCTCTCGGCCTGGTTCGGGTAGCCGGTGAGGCCGCCGCGCTGGCGCAGGCCGTCGAAGCCGTCGAGGCGGCCGGTGACCATCTTGTGCACGTACGCCTGGTGGCCGGTGTCGAAGACGAAACGGTCGACCGGGGAGTCGAACACCCGGTGCATGGCGAGCGTGAGCTCCACCACACCGAGGTTCGGGCCGAGGTGGCCGCCGGTGCGGGCGACCTTCGCGACCAGGAAGTCCCGGATCTCCGCCGCCAGCGCGGTCAGCTGCTCCGGGCTCAGGGTCTTGAGGTCCTGCGGCCCTCGTACGGTGCTCAGCAGGTTCCCGCCCTCGATCATGCCTTCGCCTCGCTCTCGCCGTCCCGAACGGCACTCCGGGGGTGCGTGTGCCGCACGTTCCGCTTACCCATGCTGGGGAAGTCTATCGGCCGCCCGCATCGCCGATCACCGCCGCGCCACCCCCTTCACCGGACCTTCACTCCCGCACCGCCCGTGACGCACCCCGGGCGGTGACCCGGACGGCTGGTCAGCGGCCGCCGTCCGCGGGCGCCAGCAGGGCCACGCACTCCACGTGGTGGGTCTGCGGGAACAGGTCGAAGGCCCGCAGCGCCCGCAGCTCCCAGCCCTGATCCCGGAACGTGCGCACGTCCCGGGCCAGCGCCGCCGGATCGCACGCGACGTACGCCACAGCGCGCGGAGCGGCCGCCGCGATGGCGCGCACCACGGCCGCCCCGGCCCCGGTGCGCGGCGGGTCCAGCACCACCACGTCCGGCCGGGGCAGCCGCTCCTTGGGCCTGCGGTCCCGGTGCAGGGCCTTCTCCACGGTCGCCTCGACCACCCGCACCGGCAGCCCGGCCAGGTTGCCCCGGGCGGCCGCCACGCCGTCGCGCGCGGACTCGACCATGGTCACCGCGCCGGTCACCCCGACCGCGTCGGCCAGCGCCGCGGCGAACAGCCCGGCCCCGCCGTACAGGTCCCAGGCGTGCTCGCCCGGCCGCGGCGCCAGCAGCTCGCGCACCGCACCGGTCAGCGCGTCGGCGGCGGCCGGGTGCACCTGCCAGAACCCGCCCGCCGAGATGGTGAACGCGTGCCCGGCGGCCCGCTCCTCGATCTCCTGCGGCGGGTCCTGCACCAGCTGGGCCCGCCCGCTGGACGGCTTGACCACGTCGATCACGTCACGATCCGGCCATCGGCGCTCCAGCACGTCCAGCGCCTGGATCTCCGGGTGCGCGATGGCGCACCGGCTGATCGCCACCACCTCGTTGGAGCGGTGCTTGAGCAGCCCGGGGCGGCCGAGCGCGTCCGCGCGGTAGCGCACCCGGGTGCGCCAGCCCTCGTCGCCGCCGGGCAGCGCCTCGACCGTCACGCCGAGCGCGTCCACCGCCGCCGCGTCCAGCCCGCCCAGCCGGGTCAGCTGCTCGCGCACCACCGCCGTCTTCCACTCCCGCTGCGCCGCGGGCGCGACGTGCTGCAGGTCGCAGCCGCCGCAGCCGTTGGCGTGGGCGTACGGGCAGCGCGGGGTGATCCGGTCCGGCGACGCGTCCAGCACCTCGACGCAGTCGCCGCGCAGGTACGCCTTGTGAATCTCCGTGATCTCCGTCACCACCCGCTCGCCGGGCAGCGCGTGCCGCACGAAGATCACGCGGCCCTCGTGCCGGGCCACGCAGTGCCCGCCGTGCGCGACCGCGCCGACGGTGACCTCGACCTTGTCCCCCTCGTACAGCTCGGCCACCTACGACTCCTCCCCGGCGCGCGGGCCGCGGGCGGGGCTGCGCACCAGCTCCCGGTCCAGCCGGTCCAGGTCGGTGGCGCTGGTCGAGGCGAGCTGCCACGGCACGCTGGTCACCATCACGCCCGGCTCGTACAGCAGGCGGCCCTTGATCCGCAGCGCGGACTGGTTGTGCAGCAGGTGCTCCCACCAGCGGCCGACCACGTACTCGGGGATGTAGACCGTCACCACGTCCCGCGGCGAGGCCCGGCGCAGCGACTTCACGTAGTCGATGATGGGGCGGCTGATCTCGCGGTACGGCGAGTCGACCACCGTCAGCGGGACGCTGATGCCGCGCCGCTCCCACTCGGCCTGGATGGCCCGGGTGTCGGCGATGTCGACGTTGACGGTGAGCGCGGTGAGCGTGTCCGGCCGCGTCGCCTTCGCGTACGCCAGTGCCCGCATGGTGGGCAGGTGCAGCTTGCTGACCAGCACGATCGCGTGGTTGCGGGCCGGCAGCACCGGCCGCTCCTCCGACGGCACCAGCTCGCGGGCCACCGTGTCGTAGTGGCGCCGGATGCCCACCATGACCACGTAGATGACCGCCATCGCCACGATCGAGATCCAGGCGCCGTGGGTGAACTTGGTCAGCAGCACCAGGATCAGCACGAACCCGGTCAGCACCGCGCCGAACCCGTTGATGGCGCGGGCCCGCTTCATCCGGCGGCGCGCGGACTGGTCCCGCTCGGTGCGCAGCAGCCGGTTCCAGTGCCGCAGCATGCCGATCTGGGACAGCGTGAACGACACGAACACGCCCACGATGTATAGCTGGATCAGCCGGGTCGTCTCCGCCTGGAAGGCGACCACCAGCACCGCGGCGAAGGCGGCCAGCATGATGATGCCGTTGGAGAAGGCCAGCCGGTCACCGCGGGTGTGCAGCTGCCGCGGCAGGTAGCGGTCCTGCGCCAGGATCGAGCCGAGCACCGGGAAGCCGTTGAACGCCGTGTTCGCCGCCAGCACCAGGATCAGCGCCGTCACCGCGATGACGAGGTAGAACCCGGGCGGGAAGTGGTCGAAGATGGTCTCGGCCAGCTGCGCGGTGACGGTGGGCTGCACGTAGCCCGGCCCTGCCCCGACGATCTGCTCCTGCGGGTCCTCGACGTACTGCAGCCCGGTCTTCAGGCTCAGCGCCACGATGGAGACCATCATGATGATCGACAGCACGCCCAGCAGCAGCAACGTGGTCGCCGCGTTCTTCGACTTCGGCGGCTTGAACGCGGGCACCCCGTTGGAGATGGCCTCGACGCCGGTCAGCGCCGCGCAGCCGGAGGAGAACGCGCGCACCAGCAGGAAGCCGAAGGCGAACGTGGCGCCGACCTGCAGCCCGTGCTCGGGCAGGATGGTCAGCTCCGCGCTGGGCGCCTTCAGGTCCTCGCCGAGCACGAAGATCCGCACGATGCCCCAGCCGATCAGGCCCAGCATGGCGAACATGAACAGGTAGGTCGGGACGGCGAACATGCTGCCCGACTCGCGCAGGCCGCGCAGGTTCAGCGCGGCCAGCAGGGCGATCAGGCCCACCGCCCAGAACACCTTGTGCTCGCCGATGAACGGGACGGCCGCGCCCAGGTTCTCCACGCCGGAGGAGATGGACACCGCCACCGTGAGCACGTAGTCGACCAGCAGGGCGCTGGCCACGCCGATGCCCGCCTTGGAGCCCAGGTTGACCGTGGCGACCTCGTAGTCGCCGCCGCCCGAGGGGTAGGCGTGCACGTTCTGGCGGTAGCTGGCCACCACGGTGAGCATGACCACCACGACCGCCAGCGCCACCCAGGGCGAGTACGCGTACGCCGCCGCACCCGCGATCGACAGCGTCAGCAGGATCTCGCCGGGCGCGTACGCGACGCTGGAGAGCGCGTCCGAGGCGAAGATCGGCAGTGCGATGCGCTTGGGCAGCAGGGTGTGCTGCAGCCGGTCGGAACGGAACGGCCTGCCGAGCAGCAACCGCTTCAGCAGGGAGGTAGGACTCGCCACATGTGGGAGCCTACGACGAGCGGTCGGCCCACCCCTGCCCGGTCGGACGAGTGGCGGCGCGGCGTACGAGCCGCCGCCACGCGCCCCCGGGGCACGTGGCAGGCTGATGTCGCGCGCCGCCCGCGCGCATGGCAGGCTGAGATGGCCGGTACGACGGCATTGTCAGGAGGCGTGACGTGCACGTTGTGATCATGGGGTGTGGCCGGGTCGGCTCGACGCTCGCACACAGCCTGGAGGCGCGCGGGCACTCGGTCTCGATCATCGACCAGGACGCCGACGCGTTCCGGCGGCTCTCCCCCGACTTCGCGGGCACCACGGTCACCGGGATGGGCTTCGACCGCGAGGTCCTCATGCAGGCCGGCATCGAGCGCGCCGACGCCTTCGCCGCCGTGTCCAGCGGCGACAACTCCAACATCATCTCGGCCCGGCTGGCCCGGGAGACGTTCGGCGTGCAGCGTGTCGTGGCCCGCATCTACGACCAGCGCCGCGCCGAGGTGTACGAGCGGCTCGGCATCCCCACCGTGGCCACCGTGCGCTGGACCGCCGACCGCATCGTGCGCCACCTGGTGCCCGAGGGCCACACCGAGCTCTACCGCGACCCCACCAGCACCGTCGCCATCATCGAGACCCCGGTCAACCCGGCCTGGATCGGCCACCCGCTGCACACGCTGGAGGAGGCCACCGGCACCCGGGCGGCGTTCGTCATGCGCTTCGGCATCGGCACGCTGACCACCGCCTCCACCGTGCTGCAGGACGGCGACCAGGTCTTCATGCTGGTCACCGATGAGATCGCCGACGCCGTCACCAAGATCGCAGCCGCGCCGCCGGCCGCCGTCTGAGAAGGAGACCCTGTTCATGCGCGTCGCCATCGCCGGGGCCGGCAACGTCGGGCGCTCCATCGCCCAGGAGCTGATCGAGAACGGCCACCAGGTCATGCTGCTCGAACGGCAGCCGCGGATGCTGCGCCCGGAGCGGGTGCCCGCCGCCGACTGGGTGCTCGCCGACGCCTGCGAGCTGTCCAGCCTCCAGGAGATCAACCTCGCCGCGTGCGACGTGGTGGTCGCCGCCACCGGCGACGACAAGGTCAACCTGGTGGTGTCGCTGCTGGCCAAGACGGAGTTCGCGGTGCCGCGGGTGGTCGCCCGGGTCAACCGCGCCGAGAACGAGTGGCTGTTCACCGAGCAGTGGGGCGTGGACGTCTCCGTGTCCAAGCCGCGCCTGATGGCCGCCCTGGTCGAGGAGGCGGTCACCGTCGGCGACCTGGTCCGGCTGATGACGTTCCGGCAGGGCGAGGCCAACCTGGTCGAGATCACCCTGCCCGAGGACGCGCCGCACGTCGGCCAGCCGATCCGCAACATCCCGCTGCCGCCCGACAGCGCGCTGGTCGCCATCGTGCGCGGCCGCCGGGTGCTCACGCCGACCCCCGACGACCCGGTCGAGTCCGGCGACGAGCTGGTGTTCGTCTGCACCGTCGAGGTCGAGGAGCAGGTGCGCTCGGTCATCCTGGGCGCCGACAGCGTCGAGAAGACCCGCTCCCGCCGCCGCTGACCCGCCGCCCGGTCAGGCGGGGCTGGCCTCCTGGTCGCGGCGGACGCGGCGGACCACCCCGAACGTGATCACCAGCAGCAGGGCGAACAGCGGCGTGCCCATCACGATGCGGGCGATGCCCAGCGCGGTGCCCTGCTCGGCCATCCACAGACTGCCCTGGACCACCACCTTGACCGCGAACACCGCCGCCCACAGCGCCGTGAGCTGCGTGAACACCCGGACCAACCGGGCGTTGTCGCGCCAGTCGTTGCGCCCGCCGTTGGCCACCACGGACCAGAACCAGCCCACGGCCGGGTGCCCGATGAGGATCGAGCCGACCAGCACCACGATCTGGCCGATGATGATCCAGATGCCGGGCAGGTAGAAGTCGACCTCCTTGCCGGAGTCCCAGGCCATCCAGGCGCCCAGCGCGATGCCGAACAGGCCGTTGATCGCGAACCGGACCGGCTTGCGCTGGGCCAGCCGCATGATCGCGACCCCCACCGCCACGGTCGCGGACGCGATGATCGCCCACTGCAGCGCGATGCGGGACTCCTCGGCCGGGAACCGCAGGCCCAGCAGCAGGTTGGTGAGCACGAACACGATCACCGGGATCGCGGCCTCGGTCATGCCGCGCAGGCCGCCCAGCTGCTGTGCCATCTGCTCGGCGAACGGAGGAAGCTCCTCTTCCTCCGTCGTGTCCATGCCGCGCTCGGTGCGCTCGGTCATGCCTGCTCCTCGCGGTGCTTGTCAGCGGCGCACGCCGAACGCACGCCGATCGTCGGCCCGCTCGTCACGCGGCCGCTTCCAGCTCGTAGTACGGGTTGTAGATGACCTTGCGGCCGTCGCGCACGGCGACGCGGCCCCGGACGGACAGACCCCGTCCGGGCTCGATGCCGTTGATGTGCCGCCGCCCCAGGAAGACCAGCGTGATCAGATCCGTGCCGTCGTAGAGGTCGGCTTCCAGCGTGGGCAGGTTCGTGCGCGGGGTGTAGACCACCGTGCGGAGCCGGCCGCTGACGTTGACGAGTTCCCCACGGTGCACGGTGTCGGCGCAGACACAGCCGGCGAGCTCGGTGTCACGGCGCAGCTCCTCGGACTCCAGCTCCTGATCGCTGGCGGTGAGCCGGTGGAGCATCCCACGCAGCCCCTTGGCCCGTGGTCGCGCTTGGTCGGTCGACATGACCTGGCTCTCATCCTTCCCCGCCGGGGCGAGGTCCCCGGTCGGCGCGTAACTGCCAGCCTACTTCGGGGCGCCCCGCAGCGGGGCACCCCGGGGGCAGGAACCTGGTGCGCCTCCCGGCGGTCCGCCCCACGGGACGGCACCCCGGTCGGGAGCGGGTTCCCGGGCAGGTCAGTCCCGGCGCGGGCGCGGGGAGGGCTTGCGGCGCGGCGCGTCACCCGAGGCGGGCACGCCGGAGCCGGCGGCCCCGGTGGGCGCCATCGTGCCGAACGGCGTCGGCGCGGGCGTCGGCGGCACCCGGCCGGGCACCAGCTGGTTCTGGCCGTACTGCTCGCCGCCGTGGGCCTGCGGCGCGGACGGCTGCTCGGCGGGCTCCTGGGCCGCCGCCTCGACCGCGGCCCGCTCGGCCGCGGCGCGCTGCGCCATGTCCGGCGGCAGGCGCAGCGGCAGCGCCTCCCGCACCGGGCGGGCGCTCTCGTCGCGGCGTACGGCCAGGCCGGTCAGGATCTGCTCCAGCGGGCCGGCCTCGGTCAGGTCGACCGCGGCGGGACCCTGGAACACGGCACGCACCATCCAGCGCGGGCCGTCGACGCCGATGAAGCGCAGGTCGTTGAAGCCCTCGGGGGTGCGCAGCCGGGCCCGCAGCTCGGTGCCCCAGCGGCCGGGGACCTCCTGGGCCCCCACGCCGTCGGCGAACAGCGACTTGCGGATCTCCTCGCGCACCTCGTCCCAGATGCCCTCGGAGCGCGGCGCGGCGAAGGCGCCGAGCTGGAGCGCGTTGTGGCCGTGCACGAGCGCGATCTGCTGGATCGTGCCCTGCTCGCCGGCCTGCACCCGGATCTCCACGCCCTCGACGGCGGGCAGCAGCAGGCTGCCCAGATCCAGGCGGGGCGCGTCGGGCGCCTCCTCGAAGTCGTACGGGCCGTCGTCGCCGAAGATCGAGCCGAGGGGACGGGCGGACCCGTTCGCGCCCGCAGCGGGCGTCTGCGGCCGCTCCTCGGGCTCGTGGTCCTCACCCAGCAGCGCGGCACGCCGCGCGGCGCGGGCGTCCTCGAAGCGCGGCTCCTCCGCCTTGGCGTGACGCCCGGTGGCGGCACGCTTTCGCGAGAAGATCACTGTTCCTCCTCAGTTCCCCGTCGAGCCGTGACCGCCGGTGCCCCGCGCGGAGTCCGGCAGTTCGGCGACGTCGTGGAAGTGTGCCCGCTCCACCCGCTGCACGACAAGTTGCGCGATGCGGTCCCCGCGCGAGATCTTCGCGGTGGCAGACCGGTCGTGGTTGATCAGCTGCACCAGGATCTCGCCCCGGTAGCCCGCGTCCACGGTGCCGGGAGCGTTCAGCACAGTCACCCCCATTTTCGCCGCCAGACCCGACCGAGGGTGGACGAGTCCGACGAATCCGTCCGGCAGGGCGATCGCCACGCCGGTGCGGATCAGCCGGCGCTCACCGGGCGCGATCGCGGCGTCCTCGGCCGCGTACAGGTCCGCGCCGGCGTCGCCCGGATGGGCGTACGACGGCAGCGGCAGGTCGGGGTCGAGCCGGCGGATCGGCACCACGACGGGCGGGGTCGCAGGGGGATACAACGGTCAAACCTCCGGGGGGAGTGCTGTGACGCGCGCTCATGACGGGAGCTGCGTCTCCTTGCCACTATCCTGCCGCGTCCGGCGGACCCGGCGGGTCCTACCCTCGATGCTGTGACACACCCAGGCAGCGGTATGGCGTCCTCAGGCACAACGCCGACAGGGGTCGGTGCGGCACGGCCTGTGCCCCGGCACACGGAGCGCCTGTCGACCCCGTGGTGGCTGTGGGTGCCCGGCCTGCTGGCCGCCGCCGTGCTCGCGGCGCAGGTCGGGCTGGGTGCGGCGGGTCCCCGCGGCTGGGTGGCGTACGTGGTCGTGCTGCCCCTGGCGGCCTACGGCCTGTGGTGGCTGGGCCGGATCCGGATCACGGTGGACGGCGAGCAGCTGCGGGTGGACGACGCCGTGCTGCCGCTGCGGCACGTGGCGCAGGTCGTCCCGCTGGACGCGGAGACCAAGCGCGAGCTGCTCGGGCCGAGCGCCGACCCGATGGCGTTCGTGATCCAGCGGCCGTGGGTCGGCGGGGCCGTGCAGGTGGTGCTGGACGACCCCGACGACGTCACGCCGTACTGGGTGATCAGTTCGCGCCGCCCGGAGGAGCTGGCGCGGGCGCTGCGGCCCTCAGGCTGACGGCGGCAGCGCGGGCGGGTTGCCGCCCCGCCGCAGCTTCAGGTCCCGGCGCAGGTCGTCGCCGAGCCGCCGGGTCGCCTTGCGGTTGAGGTAGCTGGCCACGGCCGCGCCGGTCAGCAGCGGGCCCAGCGTGGTCAGGCTGCGCCCGAAGCGCTTGACGATCATGTCGCGCAGCTGCTTGCGGGTGGCCGTGCCGAGCACGGTGGCGGCCGCGGCGCCGGGCAGCATCGGGCTGATGCCGCGGTGGCCGGCCCAGGCCTGCATCAGGCTGACCGCCTTCTGCGCGGGCGTGCCGAGCACCGGGTTGCCGTACACCTCGTGCAGCTCGCCGACGAGCTTGAGCTCGATGCCCACCACGGCGACCGTCTCGGTGGCCAGCACCACCGGGGTCGACAGCAGCGTCGGCGGGGCCATCCACTCCACCGAGGCGATGCCGCCGCCCACCGCGCCCACCCCGGCCGCGGCGCGGGCGGCGTTGCGGATGAGCCGCTCGGCCAGCGCCTCGTCGTCCAGGCCCGGGTAGTGCAGGCGCAGCGTCTCCAGATTGCGCACGGGCACGTGCGGGGCGAGGTCGGCCACCGCCTCGGTGATCCAGCCGATCGCCTTGCGGGGCAGGAAGACCTCCTTGACCCCGCGCTCGCGCAGCCCCACCAGCATCCGGCCGAGCAGCCTGCGGCGGCCTGCCTTGTCCAGGTCGGCGTCGGCGAGCCCCGCCACCGCCGCGGCCAGCTCATCCGGCCTGCCGGCGGTGCCCGGCGTCTCGTCGTCGGGCACCGGTGAGGGGCTGGTGGTCATGGCTGACTCCCGTCGGCTGAGGTGGCGTGGATGACCGCGACGGGCGTCTGGGTCATCGGGGGACCCGGCTCCCGCGCGGCACGCCGCGTCGGCGCGGCGTGCCCGTCGGAATCCGTGTTCCCTGATATCTGCGCCATCTCACCGCATCACGTCAAGCGGTTCGGGAGTCCGCCGGCGCGGCGATGCGCCGTCCGCAGCCTGTCCGCGGCACGCCCTGATCAGGCGCACTCGCGGCAGATCGGCTCGCCGTTGCGCTCACCGGCCAGCTGGCTGCGGTGGTGCACCAGGAAGCACCGCGAGCAGCGGAACTCGTCGGCCTGCATCGGCACGACCTTGACCGTCAGCTCCTCGTCGGCGAGGTCGCCACCCGGCAGCTCGAACGCCTCGGCCAGGTCGACCTCGTCCACGTCCACGCTGCCCGACTGGTTGTCGACACGCCGAGCCTTCAGCTCTTCGAGGCTGTCCTCACCGAGGTCGGCCTCGTCACGGCGCGGGGCGTCGTAGTCGGTGGCCATCGATTGTCACACTCCCAATTCGTGTCTGGTCCGTCTGCGTACGCGACGTTTCACTCTCAACGAGCGCGGTACTTTAGCGCGCCCGTGTGGGAGTTGTACGCTCCCGCACGCGAAGTTGTTCCCGATGTGACTGAGCCGACAGCTTTGGAGGGCCGTCGGGTCAGGCGAGACCAAGGTAGGGGCAGCCGCCCGCCGATCACGGTCGGCGCGCCGGAACCTTCCGGCCAATTCCGGCCGTCTGTCGGGTCGCGGCCCCCACCGGGCCGGTCAACCGATAACCTCTGGCGCATGCCGTCAACGGTGGCGGCGATGCGGACACTCTGGCTCACGGGGAGCGGCACCGAGATGCAAATGGCACGAATTCGAGCGATCGCCCTCATCAGCACCCT
This sequence comes from Catellatospora sp. IY07-71, assembly GCF_018326265.1. Lineage (GTDB taxonomy): Bacteria > Actinomycetota > Actinomycetes > Mycobacteriales > Micromonosporaceae > Catellatospora. Next base: position 2,811,976 of record NZ_AP023360.1, on the reverse strand, counting down.
GGCGATCATCGGCATCACCCTGGCCGTGATCACGCTCAATCGTGACACGCAGGCCGAGGCTCCCGTCGTCGAGAGCTGCCCGGCGGGCTACGTCCCCGTCAACAACAAGCTGCCCGACTCCGAGAGCGAAGTGAAGATCAACGTCTACAACGCCACCAACAAGGTCGATCTGGCCCGCAACGTGGCAGACGACTTCACGAACCGCAAGTTCAAGGTCGAGAAGACCGGCACTGACCCGAAGAAGCAGCCCGACATCGTCGCGCAGCTGCGGTACGGGCCGAAGGCGGTCGGCGCGGCGCAGCTGCTGCGGGCGTACTTCCTGAACGCGGTCGAGGAGGACGGCTTCAACATCAAGCGCGAGGACGACACCATCGATGTGATCATCGGCGGCGAGTTCAAGCAGCTTGCCACCCCCACCGAGATGCGGCAGGCGGTCGCCGCGCTGGGCAACCCGATCCTGCCCCCGGGCACCTGCGCCCAGCAGCCCTGAGCCGAACGGCGCCGCCCCGGGCCCGTTTCTCACCGGCGAAGCTCCCCTCCTGCACTGACCGCAGGAGGGGAGCTTCGCTCGTTGCGGGGCTACGGACCGGCGTCCGCGTCGAGACCGGTGAGCAGCTCGTCCAGCGGGCCGTGCAGCGCGGGCGGGGCCGCCAGCACCATGTCGGGCCCGGCCGGCCGCCCCGACAGGCCGGTGACCAGCAGGCCAGCCTCGCGGGCGATCAGGCCGCCGGCGGCCAGGTCCCACTCGGCCAGGCCCTTCTCGTAGAACGCGTCCAGCCGGCCCTCCGCCGCCGCGCACAGGTCCAGCGCGGCCGAGCCCATCCGCCGGATGTCGCGCACCCGCGGCAGCACGTGCGCGGCGACCGCGGCCTGGTGCGCGCGGCGCTCCCTGGCGTAGCCGAACCCCGTGCCGATCAGCGACAGGGGCAGCTCGACGGCCCGGGAGCCGGTCAGCCGGACGCCGTCCCGGAACGCGCCGTGCCCCTTCGCCGCGGTCCACGTCTCCCCCGTCGTGGCGTGGCGTACGACACCCGCCACGATCTCGCCGTCGACCTCCGCGGCGATCGAGACGGCGTAGTACTCCAGGCCGTACAGGTAGTTCACGGTGCCGTCGATCGGGTCGACGATCCAGCGCACCCCGCCCGCGGGCGCGGAAACGGCCGCGCCGCCGAACTCCTCACCGAGTACCGTGTCACCTGGACGCCGTGCCGCCAGCGCGGCGATCACCTGCTCCTCGACCGCGCGATCCGCGGCCGTCACCACGTCGGTCGCGGTGGATTTCGTGCCCACATCGGTGATCGCCTCGTTGCGCATACGGCGGGCCGTGTCGGCCGCCTCACCGGCCACCTGTACCGCGATGTCCAGCAGTTCCAGCTCGTTCACGACCGTCCTCCTCGTCACCTGGTGCCATCCTGCCAAGGCCCCCGGCTCCGCTCGCGGACCGCCTGCGGCGTGCGCGCCGAGATGATCGCCGAGTACGGCGCTACAATTCACGCCTGCCACGTGCCGATGGCACGAGGCGCATCCACACTTCACACTGGCTGACCCATCGCGACGCGCAGCCGCGCCGTGGCGCTAAGCCGTATGATCTCTGCTCGTACCTCGCCTCCGGAAGGTCGTCCGTGACTGAAGCCCGCCAGATCAGCGCCGACGTTCGTTCGCTCACCGACATGCTGATCGCCCAAGCCGCAGGCGCCGGCGGCCGGCTTACGCCTGCGGATGTGGCGCGCACCGTGGAGGCTGCCGACGTCACCCCCGCCCAGGCCAAGAAGCTGCTGCGCGCACTGCTCGAGGCGGGCGTGACCGTCGAGGTCGACGACTCGGCCAACGGCCGTCGCAAGGTGGCCGCGGCCCGCGCCGCGACGCCCGCCTCCAAGGCGACCACCGCCAAGACCGCGCAGCCCGCGGCGGCGAAGGTCGCCAAGCCCGCCCCGCCCAAGCAGGCCAAGCCCGCCGAGACCGACGGCGCTGACGCCGCCAAGGCGCCCGCCGCCAAGGCCGTCCCGGCGAAGGCCGCACCCGCCAAGGCCGTGAAGGCCGCTCCGGCCAAGGCCGCCGCCAAGGCCGAGGAGACCGCCGACGAGTCGTCCGCCAAGGCCGCGAAGGCACCCGCGAAGAAGGCCGCCGCCAAGAAGGCTGTCGAGAAGAAGACAGCCGACAAGGCGGCTCCGGCCAAGGCCGCCAAGCCCAAGGGCGAGCCCGGCGAGGGCGACGAGCCCGACGGCGTCGACCTCTCCGTCGAGGAGCTGGCCGCCGACCTCGAGGACGTCGTCGTCGACGAGCCCGTGGAGATGGCCCAGGCCGCCGAGGCCGACGCCGCCGCCGCGGACGACTTCGAGTGGGACGCCGAGGAGTCCGAGGCCCTCAAGCAGGCCCGCAAGGACGCCGAGCTGACCGCGTCGGCCGACTCCGTCCGGGCCTACCTCAAGCAGATCGGCAAGGTCCCGCTGCTCAACGCGGAGCAGGAGGTCGAGCTCGCCAAGCGGATCGAGGCCGGCCTGTTCGCCGCGGAGCGGCTGCGCCAGGCCGAGGAGGAGGGCCTGCAGCTCACCCGCGACATGCAGCGCGACCTGCTGTGGGTCTCCCGCGACGGCGAGCGCGCCAAGAACCACCTGCTGGAGGCCAACCTCCGCCTGGTGGTCTCGCTGGCCAAGCGCTACACCGGCCGCGGCATGGCGTTCCTGGACCTGATCCAGGAGGGCAACCTCGGCCTCATCCGCGCCGTCGAGAAGTTCGACTACACCAAGGGCTACAAGTTCTCCACGTACGCCACCTGGTGGATCCGGCAGGCGATCACCCGCGCCATGGCCGACCAGGCCCGCACCATCCGCATCCCGGTGCACATGGTCGAAGTGATCAACAAGCTCGGCCGCATCCAGCGCGAGCTGCTCCAGGACCTGGGCCGCGAGCCCACCCCGGAGGAGCTGGCCAAGGAGATGGACATCACCCCGGAGAAGGTGCTGGAGATCCAGCAGTACGCCCGGGAGCCCATCTCGCTGGACCAGACCATCGGCGACGAGGGCGACAGCCAGCTCGGCGACTTCATCGAGGACTCCGAGGCGGTCGTGGCCGTCGACGCGGTCTCCTTCTCGCTGCTGCAGGACCAGCTCCAGCAGGTGCTGCAGACGCTGTCCGAGCGCGAGGCGGGCGTGGTGCGGCTGCGCTTCGGCCTCACCGACGGCCAGCCGCGGACTTTAGACGAGATCGGGCAGGTGTACGGGGTCACCCGCGAGCGCATCCGGCAGATCGAGTCGAAGACGATGTCGAAGCTGCGGCACCCGTCGCGCTCGCAGGTGTTGCGCGACTACCTCGACTGATCCCGGCAGGTCAAGTCGACATTCATCGCGAATCGGACGAACGGCATCCACCGAACGTACAGAACCGCTCACCGTACGTATATAGACGGCTACGCGATCTGTTTCTGTTCGACTCGCGATGGTTGACGTGGCACTCTGGTGGAACGGCACACTGTCCAGGACGGGTCATCTCCCCAGGTAGCCCGTCTGACCAGGTAGGCTTTACCGCCCACCGACTGTGACCCCGGTCCCCCCGAGGCCCAGCCGGGAAGGCCCCCGACGCGGCCGGCGTTGAGGTCTTCGTGGGTAACGAGCTGAATGACAATGGCGGGTTCGGCGTTGCTGGACTCGAAGGATCGACGATGTATTTCAGCATCGGTGACGACCAGAGGAGGAAGGCGATGACCCAGACCCTCACGCCGCCGCCGGCGACGGTGGCTGCCCCAGCCGCCGATGAACGGTGCGACCGCTGCAACGCGGCGGGCAAGATGCGTGTGAAGCTGGCCGGTGGGGGCGAGCTGGTGTTCTGCGGACACCACGCCAACAAGTACGCCGACGACCTTGTCAAGATTGCCGTGGAGGTGGCGGCCGACCCCGAGTTCACGTGGCGGGGCGCCGACACGAACCCGAAGTAACCCTACAAAGCTTGACCCGAGGGGGGCACCGCCAAGCGGTGCCCCCCTCGGCGTGCGTGCCCGGCGCCGCGCCGCCCCGCACCGCGCCTTGATCGTCCGACTTGCCTGGCACATCGGCGTATCTTGGGCGCGCATTCGCCCATCTGCCTGGCAAGTCGGACGATCTCGGCGGCGGATCGGACGATCCACGCGCGCGCGACGATCGGCGCGCGTGGGGTCAGAAGGACTGGATGGTCGCGATGCGCTCTTCGAGTTGCTCGATGGTGGCCTGAGCGCTGGGCGGGCCGCCGCACTTGGAGCGCAGCTCGGCGTGGATCTTGCCGTGGGGCAGGCCGGTGCGGTGGTGGTGGGACGCGACCAGGGCGTTGAGCTGGCGGCGCAGGTGGATGCGGCGCTCGGCCGACGACATGTCCCGCACCGGCTCGCGCTGCGCGGGGGCCTGCTCGGCGGCCCCGGCCCGGTTACGGCGCACCGCGGCGGCCTGCTCGGCCTGGCGCTTGGCCAGCAGGGCGGCCACCTGGTCGGCGCTGAGCAGGCCGGGCAGGCCGAGGAAGTCCTCCTCCTCCTGCGTACCGACCTGCGCGGGCAGGCCGAAGGTGGCGCCGTCGAAGATCACCTGGTCCAGCTCGGCGGTGGCCGACAGCGCCTCGAACGACTTGTTCAGCTCGCCGCTGGCGTTCTCGGACTGCTGCGCTCGCTCCAGCAGCTCGTCGTCGAGCCCGTCCTTGGCCTTCGGGCCGCCGAGCACGTGGTCGCGCTCCAGCTCCATCTCGCTGGCCAGCCCCAGCAGGTGGGGCACGCTGGGCACGAAGACGCTGGCGGTCTCCCCGGGGCGGCGGGCACGCACGAAGCGGCCGATCGCCTGGGCGAAGAACAGCGGGGTGGAGGCGCTGGTGGCGTACACGCCGACGGCCAGGCGCGGGATGTCGACGCCCTCGGACACCATGCGCACCGCGACCATCCAGCGCTGCGTCGAGCCGCTGAACTCGGAGATCTTCGCCGACGCGCCGACGTCGTCCGAGAGCACCACCACGGCCTTCTCGCCGGTGACGGTCTCGATCAGTTTCGCGTACGCCCGCGCGGTGGTCTGGTCCGAGGCGATCACCAGGCCGCCCGCGTCGGGGATGCCGCCCTCGCGGAGCACCTGCAGGCGCGCGTCGGCGGCCCGCAGCACGGCCGGCATCCAGTCGCCCTTCGGGTCCAGCGCGGTGCGCCACGCCTGGGCGATCAGATCCTGGGTCAGCGGCTCGCCCAGCCGGACCGCCAGCTCGTCCCCGGCGCTGGTGCGCCAGCGGGTCTCGCCCGAGTACGCGAGGAAGATCACCGGACGGACGACGCCGTCGGCGAGCGCGTCCGAGTAGCCGTACACCGAGTCGGCGCGGGAGCGCTGCACCTCCCCCACCCGCTCGTACGTGACGAACGGGATCGGGTTCTCGTCCGAGCGGAACGGGGTGCCGGTGAGCATCAGCCGCCGCTCGGCGGGCTCGAACGCCGACTTCACGCCGTCGCCCCAGCTGCGCGAGTCGCCCGCATGGTGGATCTCGTCCAGGATCACCAGCGTCTTGCGGGTCAGCGTGCGCCGCAGATGCACCTGCGGCGCCATGCCGACCTGCGCGTACGTCACCACCACGCCGTGGAAATCCGAGCTGGTGTGCACGTCGGCGTTGCGGAACATCGCGTCGAGCTGGATGCCGACCCGGGCCGCGGCCTGCGCCCACTGCAGCTTCAGGTGCTCGGTCGGGGCAACCACGGTCACCGCGTCGACCGTCCCGTGGGCGAGCAGCTCCGCGGCGATCCGCAGGGCGAAGGTCGTCTTGCCGGCGCCGGGCGTCGCGACCGCCAGGAAGTCGGGGGTACGCCGGCGCAGGTACTCGACCAGAGCCTTGCGCTGCCACGCGCGCAGCGACGGGAACGACTCGGGGACGGGGCGGGCCAGCGCCACGGCGGAAGCCTCCTGCTCAGGCGGGGGTCAGCACGAAAGAGCCCTCGGGTCGGCCGGGATGGCGCCGAGCGCGAAGGCGGGTCCTGAGTCTATCGGCTCGCCGGGACAGAACACCGCCACTGTCCGCCGAACGTGCCGAGTCCCTTGGCACACCCCGAAAACCCGGCCCGCCCCGGCGCCCGGCTCCCGGCCGAGGATCGCTAGTTCGTGTCGAAACCTGGGGTCCAGCCCCACATTCCGACACCAACTCGCGATCTTCGCGCGGCGCGGCGCGGCGCGGGGCGGCGGGGCGGTGAGGTGGGGCGGTGGGCTGGGTCAGGGGGTGGGTGGGGGTGGATGGGGCCCCGGATGGGTGGCGCCGGCGCCCAGGCGGGGGCGGGGAGCGGACCAGTGCCGGTAGAGGGCGGTGATCCGTACCACGAAGACGAGCAGTGCCGCGCCGGTGAGCGTGGCCACATTCGCGTGGCCGGTCCCCACCAGCAGCGCCACCGCGATCGCCCCCAGCAGCGAGGCGACCGCGTAGATCTCCCGCCGCAGCACCACCGGGATCTCGTTGAGCAGCAGATCCCGGACGAGGCCGCCGCCGATGCCGGTCAGCATGCCGAGCAGGCACGCGCCCACCGGCGGCACGTCGGCGTCCAGCGCCTTGAGCGTGCTGGTGACGGTGAACAGGCCGAGCCCGGCCGCGTCCAGGCTGAGCACCGTACGCCGCAGCCGGTCCAGGTGCGGGTGCAGCCAGAACACGGCCAGCGAGGCGGTGACGGCGGTGGCCGGGTAGCGCCAGTCGGCGAAGGCCAGCGGCGGCACCTGGTTGATCACCAGGTCGCGCAGGATGCCGCCGCCGAGCGCGGCGACGAACCCGACGAAGACCACGCCGAACAGGTCGAGCCGCTTGCCCACCGCGGCGGACCCGCCGGACGCGGCGAAGACGGCGACCCCGGCGAGGTCGCCGATGAGCAGTGCCGTCGAACTCTCCACCGGCGCAGGCTACGGCGTCCGCGGTCCCGGCCGTGCGCCGCCTCGCCGCCCGCTCGAGTTCCTGAGGCCGTCAGGCACGCCGCCGCGGCGCCCGCCCGCGCTCGGCGGCGCCAAGATCGTCCGACTTGCCTGGCAGAGGGCGTATCTTGAGCGCGCTTTCGCCCATGTGCCAGGCAAGTCGGATGATCGAGCGGAGGGCGCGAGGGCCCGCGCCGCCGCGCGGCGGCGGTCAGTGGTCGGTGGGGGGCGGTGGTCGTTGGGGGTCAGGCTGGGTCGTTCTGGTAGGTGCGGTCGTACAGGAGGTCGATCTCGGCCTGGGTGGGCAGCGAGCTGGACGCGCCCCAGCGCGACGCGCACGCCGCGCCCGCCGCGCAGGCCCAGCGCAGCGCCTCGGCGACCGGCCGCCCCTGCGCCCAGGCCAGTGCGAACGCACCGGTGAACGCGTCCCCGGCGGCGGTGGTGTCGACGGCGTCGACCGGCGGTGCGCCGACCTCCAGCCGTTCCCCGTCGCGTGCGGCGTACGCGGCACCGGCCGCGCCCAGGGTGAGCACCACCCGCGGCACCCGGGCGAGCAGCGCGTCCAGCAGCAGCGGCACGTCGTTGACGGGAGCGAGGCCGTCACCGGCGGCGTCACCTGCCCCGTCGAGCCCGGCCAGCATGGTCGCCTCGGTCTGGTTGACCACGAGCACGTCGACGGCGGCGATCAGCTCGTCGGGCAGGGTCCTGGCCGGGGCGGCGTTGAGGACGACCGTGGTGGCGCCGTGCCGGGCGGCGAGGGCGGCCTGGGTCACCGTCTCCAGCGGGATCTCCAGCTGGCACAGCAGCACGTCGCAGGCGGCGATGAGGTCCCGGTCGCCCGCGTCCAGGCTGCTGAAGTGCGCGTTGGCACCGGGGGCGACGACGATGAGGTTCTCCGCGGCGGCGTCCACCGCGATCAGGGCGACTCCGGAAGGGCCGGCGACCCGGCGCAGCCCGTCGAGCCCGACGCCGGCCGCGGCCAGGCAGCCTTTCAGCTCGTCACCGAACGCGTCGAGGCCGACTGCGCCCAGGAAGTGGCAGTCGGCGCCCGCGCGGGCCGCGGCGACCGCCTGGTTGGCGCCTTTACCGCCGGGGACGGCGAGGAAGCCCTCGCCGAGCACCGTCTCGCCGGGGCGCGGCAGGACGGGCGTCGCCACCACCAGGTCCATGTTCGCGCTGCCCACGACGACCACACTCGCGGTCATGGCCGCTTCCCCTTCGCCAGCCGCCGAGCCCCCGTGCCGCGCGGCGGCAGCCGCACGCTCGGCGCGGACCGGTCAGTCGGTGAGGTTCTCGTAGATCTCTTTGCACTCCGGGCAGACCGGGAACCGGTTGGGGTCACGCGACGGCACCCAGACCTTGCCGCACAGGGCGCGCACCGGGGTTCCCTCGATCATGGCTTCCATCAGTTTGTCCTTGGGCGCGTAGTGGGACATGCGCTCGTGGTCGCCTTCGTCGAGGCGATACTCCGTCGCGACGCGCTCATCAAGGATGGTGCTGGGGTTGGTCACTGGTGTGGTCACCCGAACATTGTCTCAGGTCACCCGCTGACGGCCCAGTCTGATATCTCGCGTCGCTGGTGGCGGCACCTGTGTCGCGGGCCGCACCGGGGCCGCCGCGCGCGGGACGGGCCCGCCCCGGCAGTACCCTCATGATCGTGACTGATGTGAGCATCCACCTCAATCCCGAGGTCAAGGCCGCGCTGGAGAACGGGCAGCCGGTCGTCGCCCTGGAGAGCACGATCGTCTCCCACGGTCTGCCGCGGCCCGACAACCTGCGCGTGGCCCGCGAGATCGAGCAGGCGGTGCGCGACCACGGCGCCGTCCCCGCGACCATCGGCATGGTCGGCGGGCAGCTCGTGGTGGGCCTGGACGACGCGGCGCTGACCCGCCTCGCGACCGGCACGGACGTGGCCAAGCTCTCGGCGCGCGACCTGGCCGTCGCGGCGGCGCTGGGCGCGGACGGGGCGACCACGGTCGCGGGCACCTCGGCCGTCGCGGCCGCGGTCGGCATCGGCGTGTTCGCCACCGGCGGCCTGGGCGGCGTGCACCGTGAGGCATCGCACACCTTCGACGAGTCCGCCGACCTGACCACGCTGGCGCGTACGCCGATCACGGTGGTGTGCGCCGGGGTGAAGTCGATCCTCGACGTGGGGGCCACCCTGGAGCGCCTGGAGACCCTCGGCGTCGGCGTGGTGGGGTATCAGACGAACCGCTTCCCGGGCTTCTTCATCCGCGACAGCGGGTTCGGCGTGGACTGGCGGGTGGAGTCGCCCGAGCAGATCGCGGCGGCCATGCGCGCGCAGCGGGCGCAGGGCGCGCACCGGGCCGCGCTGGTCGTGGCCAACCCGCTGCCCGAGGACGAGCAGCTCGACCCGGCCCTGCACGACCGCACGCTGGCCGACGGCCTGGCCGTCGTGGAGCGCGACCGGGTCACCGGCAAGCAGGTCACCCCGGTGCTGCTGTCGCACTTCCACTCGGCCACGCAGGGGCAGAGCCTGGCCGTGAACGTACGCATCATCCTGCGCAACGCCGCCCTGGCCGCGCAGATCGCCGTCGCGGCCGCCGCGCGCTGACCTCCCCGAACGGGGGCATCATGATCCTCACCGTGGGCGACCTGGTCACGGACGTGCTCGCGGTGCTGCGCGCGCCGCTGGCGCCGGGCTCGGACACCCCGGCGACGGTGCACGTCGCCGGGGGCGGCCAGGCCGCCAACACGGCCGCCTGGCTGGCCGCGCTGGGCAGCCCGGTCACCTTCGTCGGCGCGGTCGGCGACGACCAGGCCGGCCGCGACCGGCTGGCCGAGCTGCACCTGGCGGGCGTACGCACCCAGGTCAGCGTCCGCCCCGGGGCCAGCACCGGCAGCATCGTGGTGCTGACCCACGGCGGCGAGCGCACGATGATCAGCGACCGGGGCGCGAACCTGCTGCTGGCCTCGGCCGACGTCGACGCCGCCATCGCCCAGGGCGCGGGCCTGCTGCACCTGTCCGGGTACACGCTGCTGGACCAGCCCTCGCGGCCCACCGGCCGGTACGCGCTCGCCTCGGCCCGCGCGGCAGGTCTGCGCACCAGCGTGGACGCCGCGTCGGCGGCGCCGCTGCACGCGGTGACCACCGAGCTGATCGAGGACGGCGTCACCGGGCACCCGTTCCTGGACTGGGTGCGCGGCGTGGACCTGCTGCTGGCCAACGCCGACGAGGCGGCCGCGCTGGCCGGCCCCGGCACACCCGCCGACCAGGCCATGGCGCTGTCGTACGCGATCGGCGGCGACGTGGTGGTGAAGCTCGGCGCGCACGGCGCCCTGTGGGCCGGCCCGGCCGGGGTGGTGCACGTGGCCGGCGAGCCGGTGCCCATCGTGGACGCCACCGGCGCGGGCGACGCGTTCGCCGCCGGTCTGCTGGCCGCCTGGTCCGCCGGCGCGACCCAGCACGACGCCCTGCTCGCGGGCTGCCGCACCGGCGCCGCCGCGGTCAGCCTCGTCGGCGCCCGCCCACCCCTCCCCGCCACCTGACCCGTCCCCTCACCGCCTGCCTCGGCCGGGGTGCAGTTTCGGGGAAACTGCACCCCTGATGGCGCACGACGCTGCACTTTCCCCGAAACTGCAGCCGGCCCAGCCCGCCGGTCACGGTTGGCGGGCCCCGGGGAGGCGGACCGGCACGGGCGGGGGCAGGATGGGAGTGGAGAATCTCGGCAGCTGGGAGGCGACGTGAAGCGGCAGGCGGACAGGCCGGTGCTGATCACCGACGCTGAGGAGAGCCCCGAAGTCGAACTCAAGCGCCGGGAGCGGCGCTACATCCTGATGATGCTGCTGCGCGCGGGCTGCCTGATCCTGGGCTCGGTGCTGGCCATGGCCAAGGTGCCGCTGCTGTGGCTGTGGCTGCCGCTGTGCGGCCTCGGCATGGTGCTGCTGCCCTGGCTGGCCGTGATCCTGGCCAACGACCGCCCGCCCAAGGACGAGCACCGCCTCAAGCGCTACCGCCGTCACACGGTCCCGCCGAACGCACTCCCCGCCCAGCCCGCCGGCGAGGTCTTCGAGGGCACCATCGACGACCCCCGCCCCTGACCCTTGGGTCAGGCGAGGCGGACACGGACGCGGCGGTTGGCCTTGCCCTTGGACTCGACCTTGACGACCTGGAGCCTGCCGATCTGGGACGTGGAGGCGACGTGGGTGCCGCCGTCGGCCTGCACGTCCAGGCCCACGATGTCGACGATGCGGATCTCCTGCTCGTCGGCGGGGATCAGGTTGGCCTGGGTCCGGATGATGTCGGGCAGGGCCAGCGCCTCGTCGCGGGCCAGCACCTTCGTCGTCACCTGCCGGTCCGCGCCGACCTCGGCGTTGACCAGCTCCTCCAGCCGGGCCTTGAAGTCGGCGGGCACCTCGGGCAGGTTGAAGTCCATGCGGGCCTCGCCGGGTTCCATGTTGCCGCCGGTGACCAGCGCGCCGAAGTCGCGGAACACCACGCCGCACAGCACGTGCAGGCCGGAGTGGGTGCGCATGAGCAGGGTGCGGCGGGTGTCCTCGACCGCGCCCGCGACCTGCGTGCCGGCCGGCGGCAGCGGATCGCCCTCGGCCGGGATGAGCCACAGGTCGTCGCCCTTGCGGGTGCCGACGATACGGGTCTGCACGCCCTGCCAGAGCAGCACGCCGTGGTCCGGCGGCTGGCCCCCGCCGCCCGGGTAGAAGGCCGAGCGGTCCAGCACGATGCCCTGCTCGGGATCCGCGGCCAGCACGGTGCAGGTCCAGTCGCGCAGGGTCGGGTCGGCGAGGTCGAGGCGCTCGGTGCGCCCGTGGTGGGTGACGCCCATACCCGTGGAGTCTAGGCATCCGGCGGGCGGCGCGCCCCGTCACGGCGCGCCGCCCGCCGTGCTCAGCCGCGGGTGTCGGGTGCGGTCACGTCGCGGGCGGTGACCCGCCCGTTGGCCAGGATCTGCATGTGTACGGCGTGGGCGGGCCCGGCCGGGCGGGCCGGGCGGCCCACCGACTTGCTCACGGCGGGGCGGGGCGGGCGGCCGGTGGAGCGGCGTCCGCGCCGGCTGGCGGGCCGCCGCCGCACGGCCACGGTCACCCAGTGCTGCTCGACCTCCTCGCCCCACTGCTCCTGGTGGAACCAGAAGCGCTGGCGGCCGGGCGCGCCGCCGCCGATCACCTGGAGCGGGTCGAGCCGCGCGTCGAGCTGCTCGAAGCTGACCTCGCCCGCGCACCGGGCGAACGCCTCCTTCAGCGTCCACATCCGCAGCAGCTGCTCGCCCTGGTCGTCGCTGCCGGCCAGGCGGGCGTGCTCGGACGCGGACAGCGCCGCCCAGGGCAGCACGGCCGCGTCACCCCCGGCCGCGGGCTCCAGGTTCACCCCGATGTCGTACGCGTCGGACACCGCGACCGCGATGACCGAGTCGGTGTGCGAGACGCTCAGGTCGAGCCCGGTGATCGGCCCGCACACGGTGAGCTTGCCCTGGCCGCCGTAGCGCAGCGTCCAGTTGCGCGGCGCGACCTCGCCGTGCCACTCGATCGACAGGATCATGCGGACCAGCGCCCGGGAGATCACGAAGGAGCTGCGCCGTTCGGTGGAGCGCAGGCTGTCGGCCTCGGCCCGCTCGTCGCCGCTGAGGAACTGGGCCAGCTCGGCCTCCCGGCGCCGGCACTCGGCCAGCGAGAACAGCGACACGGCGACCCCGGCGGGCCGGCGCCGGCGCGGCGAGGGCGCCGCCCGCAGCTCGGTGAGCAGGGCACGGGCCGCGGCGCGCGAGCCGGGACGTGGGCCGGCCGGGGTCGGCAGCGGCCGGCGCCGGCGCGCGGGCGCGGGCACCGGCGCGTACAGCGGCCGGGCCGGGTTGCCGGTCCAGACTTCGCCGTCGGGAATCTGCTCGCCCTTCATGAGAAAGGAGTGGGCGCCGAGCACGGCGCCGTCGCCGATGGTGACGCCGTAGTGGACGAACGCGCCGACGCCCAGGGTGACACCCGAACCGAGGACGCTCGGCTCGGAGCGGAACACGCCGTCCTCCTGGGAGTGGCACTGGATCACCGTCGCCGCGTTGAGCGTACAGTCGTCACCCATGACAGCCAGGGTCTTCTCGGGTATGTAGCAGCCGTCGTCGAACAGCCGACGCCCCACGCGTACGCCGAGCAACCGCCACACGATGCTGCGCAGCGGAGTGCCGGCGAACGCCACGGGCGACTCCAGCTTCCACAGCCGCTCGTGCCACCAGTAGTACGGATCGTAGATCGAGCAGCGGCGGGCGCGCAGCCGCCGGAACCCGGCCACCATGCGCTCCACCAGGACGCTGTAGCCGACGTGGTACACCGTCAGCACCACGATGCCGACCGGCATCAGAAGTGCGAGACCCCAGTCGGCGTACAGGTCGATCGCCAGGATCAGCAGGAGGAGCAGCCCGGCGGCATGTGCCCACTGCGACAGCAGGAACAGTGCGATGGTGCCGAGGTTGTAGCGGTTCTTCGCGGCCAGCCTGCGCGCCAGCTCGGCACCGGTCGGCAGCTCGCAGCCCGCCTCCCGGCCGACCGTGCGGGGGATCTCGAACGCCGGTGAGCCGAGCAGGCCCACCCCCGCGCCCGGGGCACCGGCGGTCGGCACGGCGACCTTCGTGCCGTACAGGCAGTCGTCGCCGACGGTGGCACCGGCCGGGTAGGCGATGTTGTTGCCGAGGAACGACGAGGCGCCGATCGCCACCCGGGAGAGCCGGAACGACGTGTTGGAGAAGTCGGCGTTGATGATCGACACGCCGTCCGACACCATGCTCCCGCTGCCCACGCTGCACAGGTAGGGCGAGTCCTGCTTGAGCTCGTTGCCGAAGTTGGAGCCGGTCTGCACCACCCGGCCGAGGTCGTAGCCGAGCCAGCGCAGGTAGCCGACGATGTAGGAGCTGTCGCCGAACAGGCGCATGTAGAACGGTGAGTTGGTCATGCCGCCGACCGTCCCGGCGACCCAGTACCGCAGGCCGTACAGCGGATACACCCGGTCCGGACGCAGCAGCAGCCGGTGCAGCAGGCGGGGCACCGTACCGATGAAGAGCAGCCCGACGACGAGCCCGATGACGGACAGCAGCAGGGATGCCAGCAGAACGACGCCGTAGAGGCGGACTCCCGCCAGCGGCCCCGGGCCGACCAGCCGTGCCAGCGGGGGGACACGGGTGAGCAGGAGCACCAGCACCGTCCCACCCACCGGCAGCCACAGCAGCACGTTGACGACCTTCATCCCGGTATAGAAGACCTTGCGGAGCAGGCCGCACCGCGCCGCGGGGACGACCGGCAGGTCGGCCTCGGACCGCTGGGCGGGGGCGCCCTGCCAGCACTCGCCGTCCGGGATGGACTGACCGGCCAGTAGCGACGAGGAGTGCCCGAGCCGGGCCCGGTCGCCGATCGAGGTGCGGATGTCGAGCACGGTCTGCTCGCCGACGACGCTGCCGCTGCCGATGGACACCGGACCGGTCTGGATCAGGCCGGCCTCGGCGCGGTAGCCGGTGAACGAGCAGTCCTTGCGGATAACCGCGCCGTCACCGATGCGCAGCAGGTCGGTGCAGATCGGTACGGTCCGGGACAGGATGACGACGTTGCGGCCGACCTTGGCGCCGAGGGCGCGAAGGTACACCGGATACAGCGGCGTCCCCCGGAACAGCAGCAGCGGATTGAGCTGCAGCACCCCCCGGACATACCAGAAGCGCAGGTATCCCGCGCTCCACACCGGGATGTTCCGCTCCGTCCAGCGGCCCACCAGCAGCCACTTCAGAGCGATCGGCACCGTGCAGGCCAGCCCGAGCGAGACGCCGGCATACGCCGCGGCCCGCTGGAACATGTCCCACAGCCCGGCGGCATGCGAGATCCACATCAGGCCGGCGACGAGGATGGCGCCGCCGGCACAGGCCGTGGCCATCAGCAGCAGCATCTGCAGCACGCCGCAGGTCACGTATGCCTGGTTCGTGGCCCGGTGGGCAGGCCGGGCCCGTTCGGCGGGCCGGACGCCGTCGGCGGTTTGCGGGGCCGCCTGGCTCACCGCGCCCGCGAGCTGCCGGATCGTGGGGTAGACGTACACGTCGCGGATGGACACCGAGGGCAGGTCGCGGCGCTGCCGGACGCGGGCGCAGAAGCGGGCCATGAGCAGCGAGTCCGCGCCCACGTCCTCGAAGAAGTGGCTCTCCACGCCGACCCGGTCCACCCGCACGATCTCGGCCAGCACCTCGGCGTACCCCTGCTCGACCGGGGTCGCGGGTTCGGCGGCGTCGGCCTGCGCCGCGGTGCGCCGGTTGGTCGGCGGCGGCAGGCTCTTGCGGTCGGCCTTGTCGCTGGGCAGCATCGGGATGACGTCGAGCTGCTCCAGGTAGGTCGGGATCATGTAACCGGGCAGCCGGTCGCGCAGCCACGCGTAGATCTGCGGCCGGTCCAGCGCGACGGTGTCCTTGCGCAGGCTGTAGTAGCCGACCAGCTCGGTCACGCCGGGTTCGGGCCGGTGCACGTCGACCACGGCCTGGGCCACGCCCGGCACCTGCAGCAGCACCGACTCGATCTCGGTCAGCTCGATGCGGTAACCCCGGATCTTGACCTGGGTGTCGATGCGGCCGAGGTACTCGATCTCGCCGATCTCGTTGACCCGGCCCAGGTCGCCGGTGCGGTAGATGCGCCCGGACGGGTTGTTGGGGATGTCCAGGAAGTCGGGGATGAAGGCGCGTTCGGTGAGGTCGTCGCGGTTCACGTAGCCCACCGCCAGGCCGATGCCGGCGATGCCGATCTCGCCCACCTCGCCCGGGGGCAGGGCGCGGGACTCGTCGGGGTCGAGGATGACCGCGGCGTACGTCGGCAGCGGCAGCCCCAGCGTCACCGGCTTGTCCGGGTGCACCGGCGTCCAGGTCGCGGTGACGGTCGCCTCGGTGGGCCCGTACACGTTGAGGAAGCGGCGGCCGGGCCGGTGCCAGCGGGTGACCAGGTCCTGCGGGCACGCCTCGCCGGAGACCAGCAGGAAGCGCAGGTCGGGCAGGTCCTCGTCGAGCGTGGCCAGCAGCGTGGGCACGCAGCACATCGCGGTGATCTCACGCGCGGTGAGGAACTCCCACAGGTCCCGGCCGAGCAGGCTGGCCCCGCCGGGTTTGGGCACCAGGGTCGCGCCGACCATCCACGACACCCAGATCTCCTCGATCGAGAAGTCGAAGGCGATGGTCAGGCCCTGATACATCCGGTCACCCGGGCGTACGCCGTAGAGCTCCGCGGCGACCCGGACGAAGTTGCAGATGGCGGCGTGCTCGACGGCGACGCCCTTGGGCCGGCCGGTGGAGCCGGACGTGTAGATGATGTACGCCAGCTCGTCGGCGGGCTCGCCCCGCTCCTCGGCGGCCAGCCGCTGCTCGGGCGTGGCGGCCAGCTCGGCCCCGGCCTCGTCCAGGCAGAGCACCTCCGCGCCGGTGACCTCGGCCAGGTGGTCGCGCAGGTGCGACAGCGACAGCACCAGGCGGGAGCCCGAGTCGGCCACGATGTAGGCCAGGCGGTCGGCGGGGAAGCCGGTGTCCAGCGGCACGTACGCCGCGTGGACCTTCCCGATGGCGAGCATGCCCACGTACGACTGCACGGCCTGGTCGAACAGCAGCGCGATCCGGTCGCCGGGGCGGGCGCCGTGGCGGATCAGGTGCCGGGCGAGCTGGTTGGCGCGCGCGTCCAGCTCGTCGTACGTCAGGGACTCCTCCCCGGTGTCCACCGCGAGCTGCTCGGCCCGGTCGTAGCGGCGCAGCCGGTCGCACTGCTGCTCGAAGAGCTGGGGCAGCCGCTCGCCGGGCTGCCAGCGCGGCTCGTGCCCGTGACCCGGGCAGGTGAGCACCAACCCGGACCCGCCGGGCTCGACGTCAGGGAACTCAGGAAGATCATCGACATCGAGTACGCGTGTGCTCATGGGCTTCTCCCTCCGCGCGGACGAACAGGACGGCTGGGGCGGGACACGGCCGTCCCCGCGCACCGCCCGCTGCGGCGGCGCGCTGGCCCGAACCGTGTCCCTCAGGCGCCGGACCGGCGCCCCGGCATCAACCCATGCCGTCGCCTCCCGCGGCGGCGGGCGCCAGATCCGCGCCGCCGGCGGGGGTCGCGTACGACTCCTCGATCGCGTCGAGCACGATGCCGCACGCGGTGTCGATCACCGCGGCGGTGACGTTGAGCGGCGGCAGGATCCGGATGACGCAGTCGTCCCGGCCGCCCAGCTCGATGATCAGGCCGCGGCGCAGGGCCCGGGCCTGCACCTGCCGGGCCAGCTGGCCCGCCGAGCGGCCGTCGCCCGGGTCGGTCAGCTCGACGCCCCACATCAGGCCCAGCCCGCGCACCTCGTGCACGGCAGGGTGGCCGCGCAGCGCGGCGAAGCGCTGCTCAACCTGCTGCCCGCGCTCGCGTACGTTGGCCAGCACCTGGTCGCGGTGCAGGATCCGGACCGCCTCCACCCCCGCGGCGAAGGCGAGCTGGTTGCCCCGGAAGGTGCCGGTGTGCGCGCCGGGCTGCCACGCGTCGAGCCGCTGGTCGTACATGATCAGCGCGACGGGAGTGCCGATGCCGGACAGCGCCTTCGACGCCACGATCACGTCGGGCTCGATGTCGTAGTGCTCGAACGCGAACCAGGTGCCGGTGCGGCCGCAGCCGGTCTGCACCTCGTCCACGATCAGCGGGATGTCCAGCGAGCGGGTCAGCGCCCGCACCCGGCGGACGAAGTCGCGCGCGGCCGGGATGACCCCGCCCTCACCCTGCACCAGCTCCAGGATCACCGCGGCCGGCCGCGCGAGCCCGCCGTTGGGGTCCAGCAGCGACTTCTCCAGCAGCCCGGCGCAGTTGGTCTCGCAGGTGTCCGGGCGCAGGCCCAGCGGGCAGCGGGCGCAGTACGAGTACGGGAAGAAGTGCACCCCGGGCACCCCGTTGGCGATCGGGCGCTTCTGCGAGACCAGCCCGGAGGCGGCCATCGCGGCATGGCTGCAACCGTGGTAGCCGCCCTGGAACGAGATGACGTCGCCGCGGCCGGTGGCCGTCTTGCACAGCTTGATCGCGGCCTCCACGGCGTTGGCGCCGGTGGGGCCGCAGAAGTGCACACGCATCCGTTCCCGCAGGCCCGGGGTCAGCATGGACAGCTGCGCCTCGGTGAACGCGTCCTTGGCGGGGGTCGGGAAGTCCAGCGCGTGAGTGAGTGTGCCGAGCTGCTGCGTCACGGCGCGTACCAGCTCAGGATGGTTGTGGCCGAGCGAGAGCACGCCCGCGCCGGTCAGGAAGTCGATGAAGACGTTGCCGTCGACGTCGCGGACGAAGGAGCCGGCGCCCTCCGCGATGGCGATGGGAAGGTTGCGGGGGTAGGTACGCGCGTTCGACTCGCGGTGCTGCTGCCGCGCGAGCAGCTCGGCGGAACGGGGCCCGGGCAGATCGCAGTGGACGGAAGGCCCGGTCAATGCGTCAGGCTCGCTGAGCATCGTCATTGGTTCTCCTCAAGCGGACACGGTGGAGCCGGGAGGCTCCGACCTGGGTGAGCGCGGCGCTCACACTCCGCCTGGAAGGAGGAGGGCGACCCCCAATAACGATTACTAAATGGAATCGTTAGCTCACCCTTCGTGATGCTACCCACCGTCTCGACGCTTGCTTCGGATTTCAGAAGGTTCGTCCGATCTGCTCTGGACCGAACGGTGGAGGCCCTCGCGGGACCCGGTCAAGGCCTTCGGGACCCGCACCTGGCCGGGTTCCTGTACCGGCAGGTAACCAGGCTCGGGCAGGCGTCGGAGGCCGAACGTGCCCGGCGGCACTACCATGCGCCGTATGTTCCGCACCTCGCATGCGCTCGCCGCGCTCGCCGCCCTGGCCCTCACCCTCACCGGGTGCACCTCCACAGCGGACGACCCGACCACGCCCGCTGACCTGCCCGCCGCGCAGACCCTGCTCACCGAGGGCGCCGCGGCCATGACCGCGGTCAAGTCCGCGCACTTCGTCATCGACGTGACCGGCAAGATCAGCGGGGTGCCGCTCAAGCGCGCCGAGGGCGACCTCACGCAGGAGGGCTCCGCCAAGGGCACCGCCACCATCGAGACGCTCGGCACCGCCGTCGAGGCGAACTTCGTCATCGTCGGCGACAAGGCCTACCTGCAGGGCGCCACCGGCGGCTACCAGCAGTTCCCGCTCACCGCGGCGGCCCAGCTCTACGACCCGTCGGCCATCCTCGACCCGAACCGCGGCGTGGCCAAGCTGCTCACCACCATCAAGTCCGCGACCACCCAGGCCAAGGAGACCGTGGACGGCCGCGAGACGTACAAGATCCAGGTCGAGCCCGACCCGACCGCGCTGGCCGCCCTGGTGCCCGGCGTCGGCGCCGGCGTCACCGGCTTCCTGTGGCTCGACGCCTCCACCAAGCAGCTGGTCAAGGGCGAGTTCACGGTCCCGGCCAAGGGCAGCGACCCGGCCGGCGTCGTCGCCGTCACGTTCAGCAAGTACAACGAGCCGGTGACCATCAGTGCACCCTGATCCGAGCGCCCCGGCCGCCGGGCCGCGGCACCGCCTCGCCGTCGGCGTGGGCGGGCTCGCCGTGCTGCTCGGCGCGCTGGACGCGTACGTCGTCGTCTCGGTCCTGATCGACATCGTCGGCGACCTCGGCATCCCGATCAACCACCTGGAGCGGGCCACCCCCCTGGTCACCGGCTACCTGCTCGGTTACCTGGCGGCGATGCCGCTGCTCGGCAGCCTGTCCGACCGGTACGGCCGCCGCATCGTGATCGTGGTCTCGCTGGCCGTCTTCGCGGCCGGCTCGGTGGTCACCGCGACCGCGACGGAGCTGGTGCCGCTGGTCGCCGGGCGGGCGCTGCAGGGCATGGCCGGCGGCGCGCTGCTGCCCGTCACCATGGCGCTGATCGCCGACCTGTTCCCGCCCCGGTCCCGGCCCACCGCGCTGGGCTGGGTCGGCGCGGCGCAGGAGCTGGGCGCGGTGCTCGGGCCGCTGTTCGGCGCGGCCGTCGCCGCCTGGATCGGCTGGCGCGGCATCTTCTGGATCAACATCCCGCTGGCCGCGCTCGCCGCGATCGCGGTCTGGTTCCTGGTCCCGGCCCGCTCCGGCGCGTCGGCCGCCGCCACGCCGGACGCGGCCGGAACGTCGGCAGGCTCGGCCGGCGCGCCGGCGGCTCGAACGAGTGCCGGATCCGCTGCTCAGCGGGTGGACGTGGTCGGCGGGCTGCTGCTCGCCGTCGTGCTCGGGCTGTGCGTGGTCGGTCTCTACAACCCGGACCCGGCCCACGCGGTGCTGCCGAGCTGGGGTCCGGCCACGCTCGGGGCGGCCGGGCTGGTGCTGGTCGCCTTCGTGGTGTGGGAGCGGCGGGCGCGGACGAAGCTGCTCGACCCGGCCGGGGTCGCCATGGGACCGTTCCTCGCCGTGCTGGGCGCCAGCGCCTGCGCCGGGGCCGCCCTCATGGTCACCCTGGTCGACGTCGAGCTGGTCGGGCACACCCTGCTGCGGCTCGACACCATGGACAGCACCCTGCTGCTGACGCGCTTCCTCATCGCGCTGCCGGTCGGCGCGGTGCTGGGCGGGCTGCTGCTGCGCCGGATCGGCGAGCGGCCGCTCACCGTGCTCGGGCTGGCCGGCTCCGCGGGGGCGTACCTGCTGATCGCGGGCTGGCCCGCGAACCTGCTCGCCGCCCGGTACGCGCTGGGGCCGGTCAGCCTGCCCCGGCTGGACACCGACCTGGTGCTCGCCGGGCTCGGGCTCGGGCTGACCATCGCGCCGCTGTCCGCGCTCGTGCTGCGGGTGGTGCCCGCGGTGCAGCACGGCGTCGCCTCGGCTGCCGTCGTGGTGGCGCGGATGATGGGCATGCTGCTCGGCGTCGCCGCGCTGACCGCCTGGGGGCTGCACCGGTTCCAGGAGTTCACGAAGGACCTGCCGACGCCGCTGCCGTTCGGCATGACCGAGCAGGAGTACGGGCGGGCGCTGGCGGCATACCAGGTCGCCCTGGACGGCGCCCTGCGCGCGGAGTACCGGGAGATCTTCCTCGGCACCGCCGCGATCTGCCTGCTCGGCGCCCTGGCGGCGCTCGGCATGCGGGCACCCCGCCCGGCCGCCCCTGCCGCCGTCCCCGCGGAACCCGCCCCAGCGCTCGATCGGGTCTGAGGCCGGGTTGGCAAGATCGCGGGTTCGTGTCCGAACCTGGGGCCCCGCCCCACTTCCCGACACGAGCCCGCGATCATCTCCCCGCCCCACCGACCCTCCCGCGCCTCGCGACCGAGCATGATCGGAGGTTCGTGTCGGGAAGTGTGGCTGGACCGCAGGTTCTGACACGAGATCGCGATCATCCGCGCGGCAGCCGGGCCCGGCCGGGCCGGACCGCGCCTCGCGAGATGCTGATCGCCCGAGCCGGGGAGGGGTTGGTCATGGCCGTGGGTGTGCTGGTGGTGCGGCAGGCGGAGGCGGCGGACCGGGCCGCGCTGAGCGGGCTGCGGCAGGCTTGGACGGCCGAGCAGACCGGGGACGCCGCATTAGACCCGGACTTCGCGGCCACGTTCGAGGACTGGCTGGAGCGCGAGGGTGACCGGCGGATCTGCTGGCTCGCCGAGCGCGCCGGGCGGCCGGTCGGCATGGTCAACCTGGCGATCTTCGAGCGCATGCCGCGCCCGGGCCAGCCGCGCAGCCGGTGGGGCTACCTCGGCAACGCGTACGTGCTCCCCGCCCACCGCGACGGCGGGACCGGCGCGGCCCTGGTCACGGCGCTGCTCGCATACGCCAGAGCGGAAGGGCTGGTGCGGGTGGTGCTCAGCCCGTCGGAGCGGTCCGTCCCGTTCTACGAGCGGGCCGGGTTCCACCGCGCCGACGAGCTGATGCTGATCACGCTGGGCTGAGCGTCACCCCTTCGCCGCCTTCGCGTCGGCCTTCATCTGCTTCTTGAACTCGCGCACCTTCGCCAGGCTCGCCGCGTCGCGGATGTCGGCGACCGAGCGCAGCGAGCCCTCCTCGCCGTACGCCCCGGCGACCTCACGCCAGCCCGCGGGCTGCACGCCGAACTGCTTGCCGAGCAGCGCGATGAAGATCTGCGCCTTCATCTTGCCGAAGCCGGGCAGCGCCGACAGCCGCTTGAACAGGTCCTTGCCGTCCGCCGCGCCGGTCCAGATGGTGGCGGCGTCGCCGTCGTAGTCGTCGGCGATGGCGCGGGCCAGCTTCTGCGTGCGCTCGGCCATCGAGCCGGGGAACCGGTGGATCGCGGGCGGGGTGGAGAACAGCTGCGCGAACGCCTCCGGATCGTAGTCGGCGATGGCGGTGGCGTTCAGCCGGTCCACGCCCATCCGCTCGGCAAGCCGGTACGGGCCGACGAACGCCTTCTCCAGCGGGATCTGCTGGTCGAGCAGCATCGCGGTGATCAGCGCGAGCGGGTCGTGCCGCAGCATCTCGTCTGCGGCGGGCTCCTGCGCGAGCCAGAGCTTGGTCATGCCGTACAGCCTGCCAGAGCCCTCGGCGCGCGGGCCCGCGCCCACGCCCGCATCGCGGGCCGGTGCCCACAGCGGTCGCACCCCGGGTAGCACTCCAAGTAGCAACGACAGGCACCACGGGGTAGCATCGGCTTCATGAAACTGAGCGTCAGCCTGCCGGAGGAGGACATCGAGTTCATCGATGACTACGCCGACCGGCGTGGCACCGCCTCCCGGTCCGCGGTCCTTCAGCGTGCCATCGACCTGCTGCGCGCCAGCGAGCTCGAAGACGCCTACGCGGCGGCCTACGACGAGTGGGAAGCCGGCGAGGACGGAAAGCTGTGGAGCACCACCGCGGGCGACGGGCTGGCGGATGCGGCGCGGTGACGTCTACCTGGTCAACCTCGACCCCGCTCAGGGGACCGAGTCCAACAAGGTCCGGCCGGCCGTGCTCGTGGGCAACACCGCGGCCAACCGCACCGCCGAGCGAAACGGCCGCGGCGTCGTCACCGTCGTCCCGGTGACCTCCAACACCGAGCGGATCCACCCGTTCCAGGTGCTGATCCCAGCCGGCGAGGGCGGGCTGGCCCGCGCCTCGAAGGCCCAGGCAGAACAGGTCAGATCCGTCGACTACGGCCGCCTCCGCCAACGGCTCGGCACCCTGCGCCCCGACACGCTCAACAAACTCGACGCCGCACTACGCATACACCTGAACCTCTAACGCCCGCCCCTCAAGATCGTCCGACTTGCCTGGCAGACGGGCGTATCTTGGCCGCGCATACGCCCATCTGCCAGGCAAGTTGAGCGATCTTGGGCGCG
The DNA here is from genome assembly GCF_018326265.1 of Catellatospora sp. IY07-71. Lineage (GTDB taxonomy): Bacteria > Actinomycetota > Actinomycetes > Mycobacteriales > Micromonosporaceae > Catellatospora. The sequence continues at coordinate 2,788,901 of NZ_AP023360.1, read as the reverse complement.
GTCAGGGCCGGGGGCGGGCCGCGAGGGCGGGCGCGGCGGGGGTCGCCCGGCGGGCCCACCAGCGATGGGTGAGCAGGCCGCCGAGCAGGCAGCCGACGGCGTTGACGAGCACGTCGTCCACGCTGAACACCCGGCCGCCGACGAACCCGAACTGGATCAGCTCCACCGTCAGCGAGCACCCCGCCCCGAGCAGCAGCAGCCGCAGCGGCGAGGCCAGCGCCGTGAAGCGCACCGCGGCGCCCGCGCCCAGCGCGAAGAACACCGCCAGGTTGCCGCCCACCTGTACCACCACCCACGGCAGCGGCTCGCCGAGCTGGACGCGCAGGTCACTCAGCGGCACCAGGTACACCAGCACGGTGCCCTCGGGGACCCGCACCGGTGTCAGGATCATCCACACCCACGGCACCGTGCCCAGCACCATCGCCGCCTCCGCCAGCGACCACCGCCACGCCCGGCCCCGCGGCACGCCCGAACGCAGCCGGCCTGCGATCAGCGCCGCGGTGGCGAGCAGGGTCAGGGGCACCAGCGCCGCCGTGGTGATCCAGACGGTGTGCCAGTACTCCCATGCCTGCGCCATGCGCTGGAGGTTAGTGCACCATGATGGGGTGCAGACGCTGCTGGAGACCGCCGACATCGACCGCCTTCGCACCGCCCTGACCGGCGCGGGCTTCACCGCCGAGGGGATAGCCGCGCGGCTCGGGCCGCAGGCGTCCGCCGACGCCGGGCGGCACGACTTTCGCGCCGCGCTGCGCGGCACCGGGTCGGGCGACCCGCTGGACACGCTGATCCGCCTGTTCATCTGCGGGCAGACCGAGCCCGAGGCCGCCGTCGCCGCCGCGCTGCACCCGCTGCCGCTGCCCGCCGCCCGCGCCGCGGGCCTGGTCACGCTCGCCGACGGCGGCCTGGCCGCGGGCGTCGACCTGGAACCGTACGGCGACTGGTGGGTGCTGTCCGACCTGCCCGCCCAGCCCGGCCGGCAGCTGCCCGCCGACCACGTGCTCGGCGTCGGCGGCGCCTCCACCACGCTCGCCGCGGCGACCGTGCGCCGCCCCGTCGGCAGCGCCCTGGACCTGGGCACCGGCTGCGGCGTGCAGGCCCTGCACCTGAGTACGCACGCCCGCCACGTCACCGCCACCGACCTGTCCCCGCGCGCGCTGCGCTTCGCCGCCACCACCGCCGCGCTCAACGGCCTGAGCTGGGAACTCCTGCAGGGTGACATGCTCGCCCCGGTCGAGGGACGCCAGTTCGACCTGGTCGTCAGCAACCCGCCGTTCGTGGTCGGGCCCGGCCTGGCCACGCACGTGTACCGGGACTCCGGCCGAGCCGGGGACGGCGTCTGCGCCGAACTCGCCGCGGCCTCGCCGAAGCTGCTCGCCCCCGGCGGCACCCTGCAGTTCCTCGCCAACTGGGTGCACGTGCGCGACGAGGACTGGGAGGACCGGGTGGCCGGCTGGTTCGCGGGCACCGGCATGGACGTGTGGGCGATCCAGCGCGAGGTCAGCGACCCGCTGGATTACGTACGCCTCTGGCTGGCCGACGCGAGCGAGAAGCACGACGCGCAGCGGGCTGCGGACTGGCTGGACTGGTTCGCCGCGCACGACGTCACCGCGATCGGCTTCGGCCTGGTCACCGCCCGCCACAGCGGCAAGGACGACCCGTCGGTGGTCTGCGAGGACCTGCGCCAGCAGGTGCAGGCGCCGCTGGGCGAGCGCGTCGCCGAGTGGTTCACGCGCCGCGACTGGCTCGACTCCCGCGACGAGTCCCAGCTGCTCGCGGCCCGCTACCGCCGCGCCGACGGCCTCCAGCTGCGCCAGGAGGCCACCATGGGCGACGACGGCTGGCTCGTCGACCGCCAGTTCCTCGCCATGCCCGAGGGCCTGCGCTGGGTCGAGGAGATCGACCCCCTCATCCTGGCCCTGGTCAGCGGCGCGAACGGCCACCTCACCCTCGCCGACCAGCTCTCCCTCCTCGCCGCCGCCCACGACGCCCCCGCCGAAGCCCTCGCCCAGGCCCTCCTCCCCGTCCTCGACCACCTCGTCGAACGCGGCCTCCTCCTCCCGGCCTGAGCTCTGCCGCGTTGATCATGAACTTAGGGACGTGTTCGACGGCGTGTCCCCACCCTGTCGCCGTGATCGACTCCGGCAGGGCACGCTAGAGCGATGCGTGCAGTGGTGCAGACGGTGAGCCGGGCCAGCGTGACGGTGGACGGGGAGATCGTCGGGGAGATCAAGGACGGGCTGCTGGTGCTGCTGGGGGTGACGCACACCGACACCGTCGCCACCGTGGAGACGATGGCCCGCAAGGTGTACGAGCTGCGCCTGCTCGACGGCGAGCGCAGCGCCTCCGACGTGGGCGCCCCCTTGCTGGTGGTCAGCCAGTTCACCCTCTACGGCGACGCCCGCAAGGGCCGTCGCCCCACCTGGCAGGCCGCCGCCCCCGCCGAGGTGGCCGAACCCATGTTCAACGCCTTCGTCGCCGCCCTGCGCGCCCGCGGCGCCACCGTCGAGACCGGCCGCTTCCGCACCCTGATGCTGGTCGAATCCGTCAACGTCGGCCCCAACACCGTCATCCTCGACCTCTGACCCCCACCCCGGCCCGCCCGCCCGCCGCACCACCGCTGCGTTGATCATGAAGTTAGGGTCGCGACACGCCGTCGAACACGTCCATAAGTTCATGATCAACGCAGCTGACCGCGGGGCGGGGCGGCGCGGGGGTGGGGTTAGAAGAGGGGGCCCTTGCGGGCGGTGGACTGGGCGAGCCAGTCCTTGAGGAGGCCCCGCCAGTCGGTGTCGGCGAGGGTGGCGGGGTCGACGGTGAAGCGGCCGAAGATGTCGCGGTCGGCGAGCGGGCCGACCTTGCGGTCCAGCTCCATGACCACGTGCAGCTTGCGGTCGGTGCCCACGAAGGTGACCTGCAGGTTGTGCAGGTGGGCGGCGTACGCGGTGCCGGGCAGGAACTCGATCTCCTGGTAGAACGGCAGCGTCTGGGGCAGGCCGCGCAGCCGGCCGCGCTCCACGTCGGCCTTGACGAACTGGAAGCCGAGCTTGGTCAGCGTGTCGAGGATGTGCTGCTGGGCGGGGGTCGGGTCGACCTGGACGGGGTCGAGGTCGGTGCGGTCGACCTCGCGGGCGACCTCCAGCTCCGTGCGCAGGCCGACGTTCATGCCCGCCAGCGGCTGCCCGAAGGCGCGGGTGAGCGGCGTCTCCATCGGCACGTCGCAGGTGATGTCGAATATCCGACGCTCGCGCGCGGCCAGGGTGAAACCTTCGACGACCTGCTGCCGGTGGAACTCCACGGTGGACGTCTGGCCGGGCAGGCCGCCCTGCGGCCGTACGTCGGTGACCAGGACCAACGCGATGTAACCGATGGACACCTGGTGATCGCCACCGGTCACCTCGACGGTGCCCTTGAACGTGCCGCCGGGCTTCGCCTTCGATACCGACAATTCCGTCCGAACCGACGGCCCTCCGACGCCGAACATCCTCATCAGGCGCTTCACGACCACATGCCCTCCCCTGTCTCGAGCCCATGGTGGCAGATCCGTGAAATCGTCTCACCGCCGTCTCACGCGCCCTACACCAAGCTGTCCACTAACAAGCTTCACGGGGAGGACAGCGATGAGCGACGAGATGACGATGGACGCAGTGGCCGTACTTGAACCGACGGCGGCGGAACTGACCGCCGACCTGGACGAGACCGACGAGCGCGGGGTCTCCACCGACCTGGTGCGCGCGTACCTGAACCTGATCGGGCGCACCAAGCTGCTGACCGCCGAGCAGGAGGTCCAGCTGGCGCGCCGGATCGAGGCCGGCCTGATGGCCGAGTACGTGATGGAGCGCGACGGCCTCGCCGACCGCGACCTGGAGACCGTGGTCCGCGAGGGCCGCGCCGCCAAGGACCACCTGCTGGAGGCGAACCTGCGCCTCGTGGTGAGCATCGCCAAGCGCTACACCGGCCGCGGCATGGCGTTCCTGGACCTGATCCAGGAGGGCAACCTCGGCCTCATCCGCGCCGTCGAGAAGTTCGACTACACCAAGGGCTACAAGTTCTCCACGTACGCCACCTGGTGGATCCGGCAGGCGATCACCCGCGCCATGGCCGACCAGGCCCGCACCATCCGCATCCCGGTGCACATGGTGGAGCAGGTCAACCGCATGGTCCGGGTGCGCCGCGACCTGGCCACCGCGCTCGGCCGCGAGCCGTCCATCGCGCAGATCGCCCAGGCCATGGACGTGCCGGAGTACCAGGTGATCGAGCTGATCTCCTACGACCGCGAGCCGGTCAGCCTCGACCAGGCGGTCGGCGAGGACGGCGAGAGCGCGCTGGGCGACTTCGTGGCCGCGGTCGACCCGCGCGGCGACGCCGCCGACGCGCTGGCCCAGGGGCAGCTGCGCGACGAGGTGGAGATCGTGCTGGCCACCCTGTCGCAGCGCGAGCAGGCCGTGATCCGGCTGCGGTTCGGCCTGGACGACGGCCGCCAGCGCACCCTGGACGAGGTCGGCAAGGAGTTCGGCCTGTCCCGCGAGCGCATCCGCCAGATCGAGAAGACCACGCTGCTGAAGCTGCGCAGCGGCGAGCGCGCCGAGCGCCTCTCGGTGTACGCCGCCTGACGTATTCGCAGGTGAACGCGACGGCCCCGGCTTCCGCCGGGGCCGTCGCGGTGTCCAGGGTGAGCGCCGCTCAACCTTTCGACCCGGTCGCGTGTTCGGTGGGGTGGACACACGAGGGGAGAACGGCCCGATGCCCGACGAGGACTTCCAGTCGTTCGTGGAGCAGCGCTACACGGCGCTGTTACGCACGGCATACCTGCTCTGCGGTTCTCATGACCGCGCGGAGGACGTGCTGCAGAACGCGCTGGCCGCGGCGCTGCCGAAATGGCGGCGCATGGACCATCCGGACGCGTACGTGCGCCGGGTCATGGTCAACCAGCTCGCCAACGACTGGCGGCGGCCCATCCGCGAGATCGTGACGGCGGTGCTGCCGGACCGGGCCTCGCGCGACACGGCGTTCGAGGAGCGCGACGAGCTGTGGACGGCGCTGCGCAAGCTGCCCGTGCGCATGCGCGCGGTGCTGGTGCTGCGGTACTGGGAGGACCGCAGCGAGCAGGAGACCGCCGAGATCCTCGGCGTCAGCGCCGGGACCGTCAAGAGCACCGCCTCGCGCGGCCTGGCCCGGCTGCGCGAGCTGGTCGAACCCCGCCAGTCGTCCGCTCTCAGCACGGTGAACGGGGGCAACTGATCATGATCGAGACACTGCGCACCACCCTGGACCGGCACGCCGAACGCGTGACGCCGCGGCCCGACCCGTACGCCCGGGTGCTGCGGCGCAGCCGCCGGCGCCGGCAGCAGCGGACCTCCGCGCTCGCCCTGGTGGCGCTGCTGCTGGTCGTCGCGCCGGTCGCCTGGTTCGCCACCCGTCCCGGGCCCGCCCTGCCGGTGCTCGGCGAGCCACCGGCGACGTTGCAGCCTCTGCTGGACTCGCCCACCCGCGGCGACCTCAGCGGCGACGCCGCCTTCCTGGACGCGCTGCGCCGGCGCACCGTCGACCAGATCCACGGCGACCGCGGCGACCCGCAGCAGGGCCTCTGGATGCCCGACGATCCGGACCAGGTCAAGGTGCTGTTCGCCGGGGACGTCGGCACCCGCCGCGTCGGCGTGGTGGCGGGCCTCACCAGCCGGCCGCTGTTGGCCTGGTTCTCCGGCGAGGCCGGAGCTGCCGTGCCTGAACTCGAGAGTCAGGGCTACGGCGAGCTGGCACCCGTGGTGGAGCTGGGTATCCACATCGACTCCCCCGAGACGACCATGGCCTTCCTCCTGCTGGGCCCCACCGGGGCCGGCTACGAGCAGGCCACCACCACGTACTCGGCCGCCGGCGTGCGGCAGGTCTGGGAGCCGATCGACATCGGGAGCGCCGACTACCTCGGCCTGCCGGACCTGCGTGGCACGCACGACTTCCGGGTCGTCGTGGACGGCAGGGTGCTGCTGCAGACCATGGGCGGGTACGTCGCGCCCACGAGCGCGGACCGGCAGCCGGCCGTCGACCCGCAGCCGGTCGCCGACCGGGGCAGGCCGTTCCCCGACCTGGCCCGGCAGCTCGCCACCGCACTGGCCGAGACGACCGGGCTGACCGGACCCGGCGTCACGTTCCGCGTGCTGTGGAGCGACGAGCTGGACATCCCGGGCACCTCCACCGGGCGGGCGTACGTCGCCACCGTGCAGGCCGTGCTCGCCGACGGCGGCGGGCCGTACCTGACCTACGCGTTCGACGTCGGTGACCAGACCTTCCGCGACCATCCGACCGGGTACGGCGTCGCGGGCGGACCGGAGCATGCGCTGATCGTGATGCGGCTGCCCTCATACGCGGCGGAGCCGAACAGCCGCGTGCAGATCGTCGCGCCGCCCGGCGCGGTGCGGGCCGTGGTCACCACCGGGACGGGGACGCAGCAGGTCACGCTGGTCAACGGAGTCGGTCACCTGGATCTGGCATCGGGGGCAGGCGCCGACGTCCGGGCGTACGACGCCACGGGCGCGCTGCTGGCCGAGAAGCAGTACGTCGATCGTGACGGCTTCGCCTGCAACCGGTTCGACCCGTCGGTCTGCACCTCCCCGCCGCCGGTGGTGCAGAACCGGCCCTGACGCACCGCCCGCCGCACCGGCGCTGCACGGGGAGCGCCGGTGCGGCGGGCGGAACGGTGCCGCGTCGACAGGGGCGTCTTCCTCCACGCGTAACGAGGCGAGCTGCCGCTTGTCTCGCTGACGCGCGCCGAGGAAGGCGCCCTTCCCTATCTGAGCTGGCGAGGGCCCGTGTCGGGCCGGGGGGTGGGGTCGGTGAGCTCACCGAGGGCGTGCAGGACCGAGACGCCGCCGGTGTGGACCAGGACCGGGTTGACGACCAGGCGGCGCAGCCGGGGCGTGTCGGCGGCGAGCTGCCCGAGGCGGACCAGCAGCGCGGCGATCGCGTCCGCGTCGGCGGCGGCCAGCAGCGGGGCCGCCTTCGGCGCGCGGACCAGGGCGGCAGCGTCGGTGTCGGTGAGCGGGGCGGCCCGCCAGGCGCGGTCGCCGACCAGCTCGGTCACCGGCCCGGCCAGGCCGAAGCCGACCACCGGGCCGAACGACGGGTCGTCGACCACCTCGATCACGCAGGCCACACCGGGCGCGACCATCGGCTGCACCAGCACCTCGACGTCCGCGCCGAACAGCTGCTCCAGGTCGGTGTAAGCGCGCCGGACCTCGCCGGGCCCGCCCACGTTGAGGCGCACCGCGCCCAGGTCGATCCGGTTCGGGCGGTCGGCGACCTTGAGCGCCACCGGGACGCCGTAGCCCGCCGCGGCGGCGGCGACCCGCTCCGCACCGCGTGCCCGGATGCTCGGCACCACGTCGACGCCGTACGACGCGAGCAGCGCTTCCAGCGTGGGCGCGGCCGGGTCGGCGGTCTCGGGTGGCGGCGGCAGGGTGCCTGCGGGCGTACGCAGCCAGGTCGCGCGGCGGGTCACGTGGGCCAGCGCCCGCACCGCCTCCTCGATGGAGCGGTAGGACGGCAGCCCGGCCGGCCCGCGCCCGGCGAGGAAGCTCGCCAGCACCGGCTTGTCGGCCTCCCGCACGACCTCGCCCAGCGCGTCCGAATACGGGCCGATCAGCGCCGTCTCCGTGCTCTGGTCGGCGGCGAGCGGGCCGGTGGGCAGCGGCGGCGCGACCACCACGACCACCGCGTCGGTGTCGTCGCTGTGCAGCGCGGCGTGCACGGCCGCGGCGAACTCCGCCGGACCCGCCGCGGGCCCGACCGCGCCGGACCGGCCCACCCGCAACCCCGCCGCGCGGATCTCCGCCGAGGCGAGCGCGGCCAGCGCGAACGCGTTGCTGACCACGCCGATCCGGTCCCCGGCGGGCAGCGGCTGGGCGGCCAGCAGCTGCGCCACGTCGAACAGCTCGCCGACCGTGCCCACCTCGATCACGCCGGAGTGCGCGCGCAGCGCCTGCATTGCGGCGTCGTCCAGGGTGGACCCGCCGTGACCGGTGTGCCCGGCCAGCATCACGATCGGCTTGTGCCGCCCGACGGAACGGGCGATCCGCGCGAACTTGCGCGGGTTGCCGAAGGACTCCAGGTACATCGCGATCACGTCGGTCTCCGGGTCGCCCGCCCAGAACTGGAGCAGGTCGTTGCCGGAGACGTCGGCGCGGCGGCCCGCGCTGACGAAGCTGGCCACGCCCAGCGCGCGGCGGTCGGCCTCAGCCAGCAGCAGCAGGCCCAGCGTGCCCGAGTGGCAGAACAGGCTGACCCGGCCCGGCAGCGGCAGCCGGGGCACCAGCGTGGCGTTGAGGCGGGCGGCGGTGTCGGCGATGCCGAGGCTGCCCGGCCCGAGCACCCGCATGCCCGCCGCCCGCACCGCCCGCAGCAGCCGCTGCCGCTGCGCCGGATCCAGCTCCGTCAGCACCAGCAGCCCGTGCACGCCTGCGGCGGCGGCGTCGGCCAGCACCTCGGGTAACGCCGCGGGCGGCGTGGCCACGACCGCGAGATCCACTGCACCACCTGGGTCGGCGCCCGCGTGGCCAGAGGCAGCCGACACCACGGGCCGGACCTGCGCCGGTCCCGCTGACGGCGCTGATGCCGCGCCGGCGGCTTCCTCCTCGGCAGCGTCCGACGTCAGCTCGGTCAGCGAGCGCAGCGGCCCGTTCGGGTGCACATGGTGGATCGGGCCGTCGAACCCCGCGCTACGCAGGTGGGCGAGCACCGCCGCGCCGACGCCCCGGCCCGAGGCGCTCGCGCCGTACACCGCGACCGACGCCGGGCGCAGCAGGCGGGCCACCGAGCGGGACTCGGTGCGGCGCTCGCGTTCGGCCTGCACCGCGCGCGACTTCTCGGTCGGCGCGACGGGGAAGGTCAGCGTCACCACGCCGTCGGCGTACCGGCGGTTCACCTCGTATCCGGCGTCGGTGAACACGCGCAGCATGGCGCCGTTCTCGGGGAGCACCTCGGCGACGAAACGGGTGATGCCCGCGTCCGCCGCCGCTGCGGCCAGGTGTTCCAGCAGCACCGAGCCGACGCCGCGCCCCTGGTAGGCGTCCTCGACCACGAACGCCACCTCGGCCTCGTGCGCGCCCTCGCCCAGCCGCTCGTAGCGCCCCACCGCGACCAGCCGCTCCCCCGCGGCGACCACGAAGGCCTCCCGGTCCACGTGGTCGACGTTGACGAAGCGGTGCAGGTCGCGGGCGGGAATGCGCGGGTACGGCGAGAAGTAGCGCAGGTAGCGGGTGCGCTCGCTGAAGCGCGAGTGCATCGCCACGACCGCCTCGGCGTCCTGCGGGGTGATCTGCCGCAGGTGCACCGTGGCGCCGTCGGCCAGCAGCACGTCCGCCCCGGGCACGGTTCAGTCCCGGGGGTCGTGCGGGTCGAGCCCGTGCAGCGGGAACACCGCCTTGCGGGCCGCCATGACAGCGCGATCCAGCGCGTGCTCCCCGCCCGGCTGCCACGGCGTGAACCTGACGTCCCCGCCGTCGGTCAGGCTGACCGGGATGTCCCGGCCGGGCAGGCGCTTGGCGGCGTACTCGCGCCACGACGCGGGCAGCGGCGTCGACGGGTCCAGCGGCTCGCCGGTGACCATCGCGAGCAGGTGGGTCCAGGTCCGCGGCACCACCTCGACCAGGGCGTACCCGCCGCCGCCGGTGGCCACCAGGCGGCCTTCGCACAGCTCGTCGGCCAGGTCGCGCACGGCGAGCTGCGCCGCCCGCTGCCCGTCCACGGTCAGCCGCAGGTTGGCCAGCGGGTCGAGCCGGTGCGAGTCGGCCCCGGCCTGCAGCACGATCAGCTGCGGCCGGAACGCCCGCACCACCGCCGGGACCACCGCGTGGAAGGCGCGCAGCCAGCCGGCGTCGCCAGTGCCGGGCGGCAGCGGCACGTTCACCGCGCTGCCCTCGGCGCCGGGGCCGCCCGTCTCCTCGGCGAAGCCGGTGCCGGGGAACAGCGTCATCGGGCCCTCGTGCAGGCTCACCGTGAGCACGCGCGGGTCGTCGTAGAAGATCTCCTGCACCCCGTCGCCGTGGTGCACGTCGATGTCGATGTACGCGATGCGCTCCGCGCCCTGGGCGAGCAGGTCGGCGATGGCCACCGCCGGGTCGTCGTACACGCAGAACCCGGCCGCGCGGGCGGGCATGGCGTGGTGCAGGCCGCCCGCGACGTTCACCGCGCGCCGTGCCCGGCCGGACCACACCGCCCGCGCGGCGGCCAGGCTCGCGCCGCAGATCAGCGCGGACGCCTCGTGCATGTGGTCGAAGACCGGGTTGTCGGGGGTGTTGAGGCCGTACCCCCGGAAGAAGGGGTCGTCGGGGGCGGCGCGTACCGCGTCCAGATAGTCCTGCCGGTGCACGCGCAGCAGCTCGGCGTCGGTCGCGGGCTCCGGCGCGACCAGCTCGACCGCGGGCCGGTCCAGCACGCCCAGGTCGCGGGCCAGCCGCATGGTCAGCTCGACGCGGATCGGGTCCAGCGGGTGGTCGCCCAGGTCGTAGCCGAGCATCCGGTCGCTCCAGACCACCGTGGCGGTCATGCGCGGCCCACCGGCCGGGCCGGGTCGGTGATCCAGTGGCTCCAGGACCCGACGTAGAGCTGAGCGTCGGTGCGGCCCGCGGCGTGCAGCGCCAGCACGGTGTGCGCGGCGGTCACCCCCGAGCCGCAGTATGCCCCGACCGGCTCGCCGGCCAGGTCCGCGAAGACCTCCGGCAGGTCGGCCCGCAGCGTGCCGTCCGCGTTGACCAGCTCGCCGTAGGGCAGGTTGCGGGCGCCGGGGATGTGCCCGGCCACCGGGTCGACCGGCTCGGTCTCGCCCCGGAAGCGGGGCGCGACCCGCGCGTCCAGCAGCGCGCCGTGCTCGGCGAGCGCGGCGGCCCCGGCGGCGTCGAGCACCGGCATCGCGCCGGGCCGCACCGTGACGTCGCCCCGTTCGGCGCTGACCGGCGCCGTGGTGATCGCGCCGTCCGCGGCGGCCCAGGCGGCGAAACCGCCGTCCAGCACGCGTACGTCCGCGTGACCGGCCCAGCGCAGCGTCCACCAGGCGCGGGCCGCGGCCATGCCGTCGCCGGCGTCGTACACGACCACCGGCCGCCCCTCGCGCACACCGGCGGCGCGCAGCGCGCCCTCCAGCGCCTCCGGGTGCGGCAGCGGGTGGCGCCCGCCCGCCCCCGGCGGCCCGCACAGATCCCGGTCGAGGTCGACGAAGACGGCCCCGGGCAGGTGACCAGCCTCGTAGTCGTCCCGGCCGGGCGGTCCGGACAGCCGCCACCGCACGTCCAGCACGGTCGTCGGCTGCCCCGAGCGGAGCCGGTCCCCCAGCTCCGCAACGGAGATCAGTGGTGTACGCACAACCGCAAGTCAACACCATGCGCGACAGCGTGTCCGCGCGCACTGTCCCACCCGGCTGCCAGACTCGGCGGTGGCGACGGGGCGGAGGCGCTCTCGACTGCCGAAGCGGCTGGTGCGACACTGCTGAAACCCGCCCAGAAGGTGGCGTGGGGCGGCTATGCGGGCTGTTCCGCCGATCCGGACGGACATGCCTGGGAGGTGGCATACCACCCGTCCCGGCCGCTCCACGAGCACGGCCTGCCCGAACCGCCATGAGCGGACCGGCGCAGCATGATCAAGCGATCTGCACCGACGGGTGTCGCTGCGGTGACACGCAATAGAATCGCAGCCAGCGACTTGGAGAGGACCCGTTCATGTCCGACCTCATTGACACCACTGAGATGTACCTTCGCACCATCCTCGAGCTCGAGGAGGAGGGTGTGCCCCCGCTGCGCGCCCGCATCGCCGAGCGCCTGCACCAGAGCGGCCCCACCGTCAGCCAGACCGTGGCCCGCATGGAGCGCGACGGCCTGCTGACCGTCGTGGAGACCGACCGTCATCTGCAGCTGTCCGAGGCCGGCCGGGCGCACGCGGTCGCCGTCATGCGCAAGCACCGCCTCGCCGAGCTGCTGCTGGTCAACGTCATCGGGATGCCGTACGAGGAGGCCCACGAGGAGGCCTGCCGCTGGGAGCACGTGATGAGCGACGCCGTGGAGAAGCGGGTCTACGACCTGCTCAACCGGCCCACCCGCTCGCCGTACGGCAACCCGATCCCGGGCCTGGACGCGCTGGACACCAAGCCGCGGGACACCGACGGCATGGGCGACGCCGAGCGCAACCTGGCCTTCCCCGGCCTGACCGGCCAGGTCGTGGTCCGGCGGATCTGCGAGAGCGTGCAGACCGACTCCGAGGTGCTGCGCCAGCTGCACGCGGCCGGGGTGGACCCGGGCGCGACGGTGACGGTGGCCCAGGAGCGCGACGGGGTCTCCATCGACCACGGCGGCGAGCCCATCCGCCTGCCGCGCGAGGTCGCCTCGCGCGTGTTCGTCTCCAGCCGATGAGGGGTTAGACGCCGGCGCGGTCGATCTCCTTGGCGAGCTCGACGGCCTCGGGCGCGAGGGCGCCGGCGTCGCCGCCGACCGGCAGCGTCACCTTCAGCACCAGCAGCCGGGCGTTGCCCGCCAGCCAGCCGACCTCCACGTACGGCCCGCGGCCCTTCGCCGCGGGCCGTGTCTGCTGGTAGGCGACCCGGCCCAGGCCGGTGACCGCCTTGGCCCCGTCGGGCAGCATCGCGTCTTTGAACACGGCCACGTCGGCCTTGCTCGGCGTCACCGAAATGCTCAGCTCGGGCAGGTCGGCGTCGGTCGGGCGGGCCACGCAGGTGTTGGTCTTCTGGTGCACCGCCGCGCCGGAGATGCTCAGCTTCGCGCCGAGGTGCTGCTCGATGCGCGGGAAGTCCAGCAGCAGGCAGGCCCCGCTGAGCACGGGCGGGCTGGGCGTGGTCACCGGAGGCGGCGGCTGCTCGTGCGCGGCCGCGCCGGGTCCGGCGCAGCCCGCGAGCAGCGTTCCCCCCGCCATCAGCGCCAGCAGCCTCGTCCGCACCGGACCAACCTAGCCGCTGTGCCCGTACGCCGAAAGTCCAGCCGAGCCCCGGGCGGCTGCCTAGCCTGGTGCCATGACCGGAAAAGTGGTGCATTTCGAGCTGCCCGCCGACGACGTCGAGCGCGCCCGCACGTTCTACACCGACACCTTCGGATGGCAGCTCGACGACATGCCCGAGCTGGACTACATCTGGGTGCGCACGGTGGCGACCGACGACCGCGGCGCCCCCGCCGAGCCCGGCGCGATCAACGGCGGCATGACCGCCCGCCAGGACCCGGTGACCGGGCCGGTCATCACGATCGAGGTCGAGGACATCGACACCGCCCTGGCCAAGGTCGTCGCCTGCGGCGGCCGGGTGGTCCAGGAACGCGCGGCCGTGGGCACGATGGGGTTCACCGCGTACATCGCCGACACCGAGGGCAACACGATCGGGCTGTGGCAGAACGCGTAGCGGGGGTGCGGCGCGTGCGCCACACCCCCGCTCACCTGCAGAGCGTCAGCTCTTCTGCTCGATCTGGCCGCGGACCTCGATCAGCTCGGCCTTGACCTCGCCGACGGTCTTGAAGTACCAGACCACCATGCCGAGGCTGCCGCTGTCGGCCCAGGCGCAGATGGCCATCGGCACACCCTCGGCCGTGGCGCTGCCGCACTTGGCGGTGCCGCCCAGCGGGCCCGCCGGGACCTCGGCGATGCCGGTCGCGGTCAGGCCGGAGGTGGCCATGCCCTTGAACGCGTCGTCGAGCTCCTTCTCCGGGTCGCCCATCCGCGCGGACGCGGCGAAGATCATCACCAGGTCCTTCTTGGCGGCGTCGCCGTAGAAGCCCGCCACCGCGTTGGACGCGGCCGGGACGGCGGCCTGGAAGCCGCTCTTCATCGTCTCCGCCAGCGTCTTCAGCTCGGCGTCGGTCACCGGCTTGCGCCCGGCGAGCGTGGCCGGCGCCACCACGGTGATCTTCGCGGCGGGCGGGTTCGCCTGCGCGGACGCCGAGGCGATGATGCCGTTGAGGTCGTCCTCGAGCTGCGCCGCCGTGTCCTGCGCCTTGTCGTAGACGACGTACGCCGCGATGCCGCCGCCACCGCAGCAGACGATCAGGACGCCGACGATGATCGCGATCCACATGCCCGTGCGGGACTTCTTCGGCGCCGGCGCCGGCGCGTACTGGGGCTGAGCGGGATACGGCGGCGGGTAGTCAGGCGCGGGGGGTGGATAGGACATGAGCAGAACTCCCGGGGTCGGAGGGGAAAGCCGCATCGTAGCGGTAGCCCGCGACAGCACGGTGTCGCCGAGACGTCAGCCCGGACCCCGAACCACCGCGCGATGACGGCGACCCTGGTGCCGTCGCGCCGCCTGGGCCGCCCGGCGTTGATCGGCGTTTCGTGTCAAGATCTGCGGCCTGACCCAAGGTTCTGACACGAGACACCGATCATCGCCGCAGCCGCAACGGGGAGGTGCAGCCGCAGCGGGAGCCGCGGCCACAGCGGGAGCAGGCGCAGCCACCGGCCACCGGCCACCGGCCACCGGCCACCGGCGGGTGCTAGCCGGTGCGGGCCAGGCCCGCGACTGCGGCCAGCATCAGTGCCGAGCCCGCCGCAGCGGTCACGGTCAGGTGCTCGCCGAGCAGCCCCACCGCGATCAGCACCCCGGCCACCGGCTCCAGCAGCGTCACCACCGCCGTCACCGTGGCCGGCACCGCCGCCACCCCCGCGAAGAACAGCCGGTACGCCAGCGCCGTCGGCACCGCCCCCAGGTACAGCAGCCACGCCGCCGTCCCGGCCATACCGTCGGCCGCCGGCAGCAGCCCCTCGGCGGCCGCCAGGGGCAGCACGCACAGCGCCGCCACCGCGAACGAACCCACCGTCGCCCCGGACAGGTCGCCGCCGGCCCGCCGCGAGTAGATCGTCACCACGGCGTACCCGGCCGCCGACAGCAGCCCGCACGCCACTCCCAGCAGAGGTGCCGCCCCACGCTGCCACCGCCGCCGACCAGCAGCACCAGCCCCGCCAGCCCCAGCGCCACCGCGCAGATCCGCCCCGCGGTCAGCGCCTCGCCGAGCAGCCACCGCGCCGCCAGCGCGATGACCACGGGACACGCGCCGAGCGTGACCACCGTGCCCACGGCCAGCCCCGCGAACGCGATCGAGCCGTAGTACGCCGTCTGGTACACCGCCAGCCCCGCGCCCAGCACCAGCGCGTCCCGCCAGCGGGCGCCAAGCCGCTCGCCGAGCGCCAGGTGCAGCCCGGCCAGCAGCACGATGCCGAACACCAGCCGCCAGAACGACACCGCCACCGGCCCGAGGCCGCTGGTGCGGTAGAGGACCGCCGCGACCGCGCCGCCGGTGCCCCAGGCGGTCGCCGCGACCGCCACGTAGCACATGCCGCGCCCGTACGACGCGGACCTGCCCGCGCGCACCGGCGCGAGCCCCTCGATGGACTCCATCTCTCCGTCTCCACTTGTCGATGGCCTGCGATTCCGCGTACGCGGACGGGCCACCGGACGCGCGGCCGAGCCGTCACGTCAGTGGTGCTGCGCCGTCCGCCTCAGGCGACCGGCGGGGAGATGATGGAGCGAGCCATGGCGGCGATGCTAGCCAGGGAATGCGCGCCCCTGCCAGCCGGTTGACCACACCGTGGGAATCCTGGAGGAGTACGAGCGCGGAAAGCTGTTCTTCGAGTACGGCGACTACATCACGGCTGCCAAGATCCTGGAGCCGGTGGTGGCGGAATCCCCCGACGACGTCGCGCCCCGGCTGATGCTGGCGCGCGCCTACTACCACTCGGCCCAGCTGCGTAAGTCCGAGCGGGAGCTGCGGCTGATCCTCGACCACGACCCCGCCGAGCACTACGCGCATCTGATGCTGGGCCGCTGCCTGCAGCGCCAGAGCCGCCACGACGAGGCGCAGCCGCACCTGCGCATCGCCCAGGCGATGGGCATCTGACCGCTACACGTGTACGACGACCACCCGCTGGTCCTTGGGCCGCTCCGGCTCCTCGACCAGCCGGGTGAGGTCGTCGGGATCGCTGGTCAGCAGCACCACCGGCCGAGGCAGCGCCAGCGCGGTCGCGGCCACGACGGCGTCGATGGCGCAGCGGTGTCCGGAAAGGCCGGCCGCGCCTAGCAGTTCCCCCGCACGGCGCCCCAGTTCGGGCGTCACAGGCAACGCGGTGATACGGGACAGCACCCTGTGCACAGCGGTGTCGCGCGGGCCACCCCGCAGCACCTCCGTCAGCGTGATCGCGCTGACCACGACCTGAGCACGGCGGTTGAGCGCGGTTTCCAGGAAGGCGCGCACCCGCTCGTCACCGGCGGCGAGCTTGCTGAGGCCCTCACTGTCCAGCAGCAGCGCGCCGCCGGTGGACGTCACGCGTCGGGCCACACCGCACCCGCCTCCGCCAGCGCCTGCTCCGACACCGCACCGTGCTCGGCTTCCAGCAGTGCCGCCAGCTCAGCCAGTAGGTCCAGCTCCAGTTGCTTGGCCACCGCCTCGGTGACGTAGCGGCTGAACTCGCCCCGGCCCACCCGACGCTGCACCGCGTCGGTGAGATCCTCCGGCATCGAGACACTGACCTTGCGGGAGCGGCCGAGCATGCGGACGTTGTCCGGGAGCCCGAGCACCTGGCCGAGCCGCTCGCGCAGCTCCGGCGAGGCCTCCTCGAGCTGGCGATACAGCGTGAGCACCCGCAGGAACTCAGCGGTCGGTGCGCCCTCCGCTGTCGAGGGCGGAACGGGTTCTGCGGTCATGCCCCGATGCTACCGCCGGTAGCATCGGGGAGCTCAATCGTGGTCGTAGAACTCGACCGTGATGCCCGTACGCCGGACCCGCACCGTCGCATGGTCGCCGAACGCCTCCAGCAGCACGTCGTCGAAGGCCCCACTGCCGACGGCGTCCGCCAGCGCCCGCGCCCGCCCGTAACGCTCCGGGTCGTCGCCCTCATAGGGGTGCTCGGTGTACGGGTACTGCCCGCGGTCCAGCCACGGGCCGCCCAGGGTCGGATGCGGTTCGTCATACTCCCCGACGCCCAGGTCCTCGACACCGGCGTCCGCATCGTCGGCGGTGGTGCGCACCCAGAAGCCCCACGCGTCGAACACGCACGCCTCTCCGTCGTTGAAGTACGGCGTGTACTGCTTCCAGCCGAACTCGACCACCGCATCGTCGTCGACCAACGCGCGGACCAGCGGCTGTAGCTCAGAGAGCGGCCGTTGCGGCACCCGGTCGCCCGGGGTGATCCGTCCTTCCACGGGGATGCCCAGGAAGCTGGTGTGGCTCATGCTTCGTCCTTTCCCAACAGCACCGACAGCGGCACCTCCTTGCGCTGTGCGCCGGACATCCACGGCTTGATCGGCATCCCGGCGATGTAGTCGGCGGGCGAGGGCAGCCAGCCCAGGTCCTCCAGGATGTGCCGCTCGGCGATCAGCCGCACCGGGATGCGCTTGCGCCCCACCTGCAGCGTGTCGCCGAAGATGCGCTGGCACAGGTAGACGCCCGCGGTGTGGTGGTACATCGAGCGGTGCCGCACGTCGCCGATGATCTGCTTCGAGGAGTCGATGAACTCCTCGATCGCGAGGTAGTCCTCCGGCTCGCCGCCCCACTTCCGGGCGGCGGACTGCGCGTGGTGCCACGAGTTCATGCGCGGCACACTAGGCACGGCCCCCGACAGTTTGATCACGGGAGAGACATGACCGAGCTCAACGCGGTGCGACGGCTGGATCTCGGCTACTTCATCCGCCCGGCGGAGGAGGCGGGCACCCCGCACCCCCGGGTCGAGGCGGTGCTCGCGTACCTCGTGGACACCGCGGACGGGCTGCTGCTCTTCGACACCGGGCTCGGGCGCGGCGACGACGAGACCGAGGCCCACTACCGCCCACACCGGCGCCCGCTCCCCGAGGCCCTGGCCGACGCGGGGGTACGCCTCGACGACATCGCCCTGGTCGTCAACTGCCACCTGCACTTCGACCACATCGGCGGCAACCCGCTGCTGCCCGGCCGCCCGATCTTCACCCAGTCCGTCGAGCTGGCCACGGCCCGCGCCGGCGACTACACCTTCGACCACCTCGTCGACTTCCCCGGCGCCGACCTGCGCGAACTCGACGGCACAGCCGAGATCGCCCCCGGCATCCGGATCGTGCCGACGCCCGGCCACACCGCCGGTCACCAGAGCCTGATCGTGTCCCATGCCGACGGCGACGTGACCGTGCTCGCCGGGCAGGCCTACGACCTCGCCACGGACTTCAGCTGCGCCGTGCTCGCCCGCCGGGCCGCCGCCGACGGGGCCGCCGCCCCGCTCCCGCCATACCACCCCTGGCTGGACACCCTCGCGGAGCTGCACCCCCGCCGCGTCCTCTTCGCCCACGACGCGGCCGTCTGGCACCCCGACGCCTGACCGCCGCCCGCAGTTTCGGGGAAAGTGCCGCTAAGACGGCCCGCTTTCCCGCAGTTTCCCCGAAACTGCAGCCGCCGGGGCGACCACGCCCACAAGGGGGTACGCGAAAGGGGGCCGGACCGGAAGGTCCGACCCCCTGACGGGATGCGGGTCAGCTGCAGCCGCTGGTGGAGCCGCAGCCTTCGCAGACGTAGCAGCTGCCGGCGGGGCGCATCTTGGTGCCGCAGGTGTAGCAGAGCGGCGCGTCCGAGACGCGGCCCGTGATCGACTCCAGCACCTCGGTGGAGGAGCCGATCCGCGCGGCGGGCACCGGCGCGGCCGGCGCGTCGGCGGTCACCGTGGCGGGCGTCGGCGGGACGTACTCGACGCCCTCCTCCTCGGCCCGCAGCCGCGCGGCACGCTCGGCGGCCGTGAAGACGCCCAGCTCGGCCCGCTGCTCGTACGGCAGGAAGTCCAGCGCGAGCCGCCGGAAGATGTAGTCCATCACCGAGTTCGACAGGCGGATGTCCGGGTCGTCGGTCATACCGGCCGGCTCGAACTTCATGTTCATGAACTTCTCGACGTACGTCTGCAGCGGCACGCCGTACTGCAGCGCGACCGAGACCGCGATCGAGAACGCGTCCATGACCCCGGCCAGGGTCGAGCCCTGCTTGCCGAGCTTGAGGAAGACCTCGCCGAGGCCGTCGTCCGGGTAGGACGAGGCGGTCAGGTAGCCCTCGGCCTCGCCGACCGTGAACGACACCGTCTGCGACGGCCGCTTCTTCGGCAGCCGCTTGCGGACCGGCCGGTACTCGATGACCTTCTCCACGACCGGGGCGGACACCGGGGCGACCGCGGCGGCGGGGGCGGCCGGGGCCTCCTTCTTGGCGACCGACAGCGGCTGGCCGACCTTGCAGTTGTCGCGGTAGATCGCCAGGGCCTTGAGGCCGAGACGCCAGCCGTCGAAGTACATCTGCTCGACCTCTTCGACCGTCGCCGTCTCCGGCATGTTGACGGTCTTGCTGATCGCGCCGGAGATGAACGGCTGCACCGCGGCCATCATCAGCACGTGGCCCATGGGGGCGATGGCGCGCTCACCCATGGCGCAGTCGAACACCGGGTAGTGCTCCGGCTTGAGGCCGGGGGCGTCGACGACGTGGCCGTGCTCGCCGATGAACTCGGTGATCGCCTCGACCTGCTCCTCCTGGTAGCCCAGGTTGCGCAGGGCGCGCGGCACGGTCTGGTTGACGATCTGCATCGAGCCGCCGCCGACCAGCTTCTTGAACTTGACCAGCGCCAGGTCCGGCTCCACGCCGGTGGTGTCGCAGTCCATCATGAAGCCGATGGTGCCGGTGGGCGCGAGCACGCTGGCCTGCGAGTTGCGCCAGCCCTGCTTCTCACCGAGGGCGTTGCCGGCCTTCCACTGCTTCTGCGCCTCCTTGGCGACCAGCGTGGCGACCGGGCCCTGCGGCTTGAGCGCGTCGGCTGCCTCGGCGTGCTTGCGCATGACCCGCTGGTGCGGGGTGGCGTTGCGGGCGTAGCCGTCGTACGCGCCGACGACGCCGGCCAGCTCGGCCGAGCGGCGGTAGGCGGCGCCGGTCATCAGCGCGGTGATCGCGGCGGACAGCTGGCGGCCCGCCTCGGAGTCGTACGGCAGGCCCGACGCCATCAGCAGCGCGCCGAGGTTGGCGTAGCCGATGCCGAGCTGGCGGTAGGCGCGGGTGTTCTCGGTGATCTTCTGGGTCGGGAAGTCCGCGAACGAGATGGAGATGTCCATCGCGGTGATCACGAACTCGACCGACTTGACGAAGCGGGCCACGTCGAACGAGCCGTCCTCGCCGAGGAACTTCATCAGGTTCAGCGAGGCCAGGTTGCACGAGGTGTCGTCCAGGTGCAGGTACTCCGAGCAGGGGTTGCTCGCGGTGATGCGGCCGGTCTCGGAGCAGGTGTGCCAGTCGTTGATGGTGTCGTCGTACTGGATGCCCGGGTCGGCGCACTCCCACGCGGCCTGCGCCAGCTTGCGGAACAGGTCCTTGGCGTCGACGGTGTCGATGACCCGGCCGTCGAGGCGGCCCAGCAGCTCGAACGGCTTGCCGTTCTCGACGGCGTCCATGAACTGGTCGGACACGCGCACCGAGTTGTTGGCGTTCTGGTACTGCACGCTGACGATGTCGCGGCCGCCCAGGTCCATGTCGAAGCCGGCGTCGCGCAGCGCGCGGATCTTGTCCTCCTCGCGCGCCTTGGTCGCGATGAACTCCTCGATGTCCGGGTGGTCCACGTCGAGGATGACCATCTTCGCCGCGCGCCGGGTGGCGCCGCCGGACTTGATGGTGCCGGCCGAGGCGTCGGCGCCGCGCATGAAGCTGACCGGGCCGGAGGCGGTGCCGCCGGAGGACAGCAGCTCGCGGCTGGCCCGGATACGGGACAGGTTCACGCCGGAGCCGGAGCCGCCCTTGAAGATCAGCCCCTCCTCCTTGTACCAGTCCATGATGGAGTCGACCGAGTCGTCCACGGACAGGATGAAACAGGCGCTGACCTGCTGCGGGCTGGGCGTGCCCACGTTGAACCAGACCGGGGAGTTGAAGCTGAACACCTGGTGCACCAGCATCCAGGTCAGCTCGTGCTCGAACACGTCGGCGTCGGCGGGGGTGGCGAAGTAGCCGTACTTCTCACCGGCGGCCCGGTAGGTCTTCACGACCCGGTCCACCAGCTGCTTGAGGCTCCACTCGCGCTCGGGGTGCCGACCGCGCCCCGGAAGTACTTCGTCGTCACGATGTTGGTCGCGTTGACGCTCCAGAACTCGGGGAACTCGACCCCGCGCTGCTCGAAGTTGATCGAGCCGTCGCGCCAGTTCGTCATGACGACGTCCCGGCGCTCCCAGGTGATCTCGTCGTACGGGTGGACGCCGTCCTTCGTCCACACCCGCTCGATCTTCAGACCTCCGGCGTTCGCCCGCGTGCGCTTCGCGCTCGCCGTGGCGTTCTCCCCCATCGTCAGCCCCCTCAAGGTTCTCTAACTTCTCAACAACTCAAAAACACGTTCTGATGGCGGGGCTCAGCCCGCGTGCTGACCGGCCGTGGCGGGCTCGTCCGCCGCCTCTTGCCCAGCGGCGGCCGTTTCAACCGTCCCGGCGGGATTCTTTTTGGCCGCCGCGCGCAGCGTCTCGATCTCGCGGATGAAGTCGTCGGCGGACTGGAAGTCCTGGTACACCGAGGCGAAGCGCAGGTAGGCAACCTCGTCCAGGTCGCGCAGCGGCCCCAGGATGGCCAGCCCGACCTCCTGGCTGGGCACCTCCGCCGCCCCCCGCGCGCGGACCGCCTCCTCGACCCGCTGGGCCAGCAGCGCGATGGAGTCGTCGTCCACCGGCCGCCCCTGGCAGGCCTTGCGCACCCCGTTCATGATCTTCGACCGGCTGAACGGCTCGGTCACCCCGCTACGCTTGACCACGGCCAGCACCGATTCCTCGACCGTGGTGAACCGCTTGCCGCATTCGGGGCAGTGCCGGCGCCGGCGGATGATCTGGCCGTCCTCGGCCTCGCGGGAGTCCACCACACGGGAGTCCGGGTGCCGGCAGTACGGGCATCGCATCGCTGTCACCTCCCACGTCGTCGTCGCTCCCGGGCGGTTGCCGCCCCGCACTCCGGGCACGGCACCGCCGGCGTCCGCCGCGTCGCGGCCGCCCGGGGGTGGGTGCGGGTACGGGGCATCGGCCATACCGCCAGTTGGGGCTCTCACCCCAATCTATGGGCGGTCGGCTCGAAGCCACCACAAGATGTGGTGTTGAAACTATGCCCCAGACGCCTCTGAGGCAAGTTGAAACGCGCTTGCTTGTGGCGTGTCGCCGACAACAACACGGACCGTCACCCACACGTGAAACATCCGTGACACCATCGACAGAGTCGTACAGATGTTTGAAACTGACTTCAGGTCGCATTAGTGTGTCCGGTAAGAGTCGCCGCCACTGTCACTATCCACCGGAGGTCCGACATGTCCCCCACAGAGCGAGCGTCCCGGCCCGGTCGGCCGCCGGCCGCGCCCGCCGGCGCGGGGCCTCTGCGCGCGGTCGCCGCGACCAGCGCCTCCCCTGCGGACCTGCAGACCGCCGACCTCAGCAGCCGGCAGAAGCGCATCCTCGCCGTCATCCGCGACTGGGTGGAGCAGCACGGCTACCCGCCCACCGTGCGCGAGATCGGCGAGGCCGTCGGCCTGGTCTCCCCGTCCTCGGTCGCCTACCAGCTCAAGGAGCTGGAGCGGAAGGGCTTCCTGCGCCGCGACCCGTCGCGCCCGCGCGCGGTGGACGTGCGCACCGCCGCCGACCCCGACGAGGAGGCGGCGCTCGCCGCCCGGCCCACCCCGGTCTACGTGCCGCTGCTGGGCCGCATCGCGGCCGGTGGCCCGATCCTCGCCGAGGAGTCGATCGAGGAGGTGCTGCCGCTGCCGCGCGAGCTGGTCGGCCAGGGCACGCTCTTCTCGCTCCAGGTCAAAGGCGACTCGATGATCGAGGCCGCGATCTGCGACGGCGACTGGGTGGTGGTCCGCCAGCAGCCCACCGCGGAGAACGGCGACATCGTGGCCGCGATGATCGACGGCGAGGCCACCGTCAAGGTCTACCGCCTGCGCGACGGGCACGTGCAGCTGATGCCGCGCAACCCGGCCTACGACCCGATCCCCGGCGACGCGGCGGTCATCCTCGGCAAGGTCGTCTTCGTGATGCGCCGGGTCTGACGCACGACACGAGAAAGCGGCCCGCCCTCTTCCGGGGACGGGCCGCTTCTTTCAAATCAGCGCTGGTACGGGTCGTAGCCCGGCTGGTTCTGGTAACCACCGTCGTAGTACGCCGGCTCGGCCTGGTACTGCTGGTAGCCGCCGCCGTACTGGCCGCCCTGCTGCCCGTAACCCTGCTGGCCGCCGTAGCCGGGGTCGTACCCGCCGCCGGCCTGCGGATAACCCTGCTGCTGGCCGTAGCCCGGGTCGTAACCGCCGTGCTGCTGCCCGTAGCCCTGGTCGTAGCCGCCCGCCTGCGGGTAGCCCTGCGGCTGGCCGTAGCCGCCCTGCTGGCCGTAACCCGGGTCGTAGCCGCCCGGGTCGGCGTAGTAGCCGGACTGGTAGCCGCCGCCCACGCCGGCACCCACGGGGGCGAGCAGCGTGGTCGCGGAGTTGTCCGCGGGCACCAGGTCGTCGTCCTCGTCGCCGCCCTTGCGGCCGCGGCGCTTGCGCGACTTCAGCACGCCGAACACGCCGAGCACGACCAGCAGCACGCCGAACACGCCGACCCCGGCCAGTGCGATGTAGAGCTGGTCGATGGTGCTGAACAGCGACAGGTACCACGCCTTCTCGGACTTCTTCGGACCCTCGACCGGCGCGGCCTCGGTGTGCTCCTTCACCGACGGGGTGTAGCTGAGCAGGACCGGGCTCTGCGGGTCGCCGTTCGGGGTGTCGGTCTGCTGGGTCTCCGAGACGGTCAGGAGCTTCTCGCCGTCGGCCGAGTAGGTGATCGCCTCACCCATCGGCTCGTCGGGCAGGTAGGTGACCCGGGGCTTCTCCTTGGTCAGCGTCCCGGCGACGTCGCCGTCCTTGAGCTCCCACTCGTACGCGTCGGCGTAGGTGCGCAGCACGACCTTGGTGCGGTCCGCGTTCGTCGCCGCGCCGGTCACCTGGCGACGGCCCAGGCTGGTGAACGGGTTCGAGGTGTCGGTGCGCGGCAGGGTGAAGGAGCCCAGCTCCTTCATCGGCACCGGGGTCGAGTTGTTCGCCTCGATCGGCCAGGTGGTGGGGGAGAACAGCCGCGTCTTGCCCTCGGCGGCGGCGAAGTCCCAGTCCTTGGTGACGACGATCGGGAAGCCGTCCTTGCCGAACAGCAGCGCCTCGGAGTCGTACTTCTTCTGCGGGTAGCTCATCCGGAACGGGCCGGTCACCTTGCCACCGGAGAACTTCCACAGCGCGATGCTGGACCGCTTGTGCTCGACCGTGAAGCTCTCGGTGATCTGCGAGTCGCCGGTGTCGGCGATCCAGATGGTCTTGCCGTCCGGGTCCAGCGCGATGTCCTCGGGGTCGCGCGCGCCGTTGTCCTTGTACCCGTAGCTGGTCTGGCCGATGGTGCAGGTGGCGGCATCGATCCGGAAGATCCGCTCACGGGCGAGGTCGTCACTGCCGTCGTTGATGACATAGACGTACTTGCCGACGGCGAGCATGCCGGAGAGTTCGGTGAGGCGGTTGTCCTTGATCGTGCACACCTTCGTGCCCGGAACGGCCTTGGCCTTCTCCTGTGCCCCGCCGGAGGGAGCCGGGCTGGGCGCTGCGCCCACGGGGGCGCTGACCAGCCCGACTCCGAGGCCGACCGTGGCGACGGCCGCGCCTGCCTTCACCAGGAATCCCGTTAACCGCATCCGGACAGTTTGCCACGACCGGGCACGGTCTTGTGTAACCCGATCAATAAGTCACGATGCGTCGGCTACCCAGTCACTTTCCGTAATCGTAAATGTTCCCAGCTCAGCGGCCAGTTCGCGGTCGACACGCGCACGGAGCTGCGTTCCGGCGGCGGTGTGTCCCGACGCCAGCACCTCACCCCTTCGGTGGACCTTGGCGACCAGGTCGCCCCGGTCGTACGGCACGCACGCGAGCACCTCGACCGCCGGGACCGGCAGCTTGTCCTCGATGACCTCGCGCAGCTCCTCGATGCCCTGCCCGGTGTGGGCCGACACGAAGACGGCGTCCGGCCACTCGCGCTTGAGCCGCAGCAGGGTCTCCTGCGGCGCCGCGTCGGCCTTGTTGACCACGAGCAGCTCGGGCAGCCGGTCGGCGCCGACCTCGGCCAGCACCTCGCGCACCGCGCGCACCTGCTCCTCGGGGTCCGGGTGGGCCCCGTCGACCACGTGCACCACCAGGTCCGCGTCGGCGACCTCCTCCAGCGTGGAGCGGAACGCCTCCACCAGCTGGTGCGGCAGGTGCCGCACGAAGCCCACCGTGTCGGACAGGGTGTACACCCGGCCGTCGCGCGCCGCGGTCCGGCGGGTCGCCGTGTCCAGGGTCGCGAACAGCGCGTCCTCGACCAGCACGCCGGCTCCGGTGAGCCGGTTGAGCAGGCTGGACTTGCCCGCGTTGGTGTAGCCGGCGATCGCCACGGACGGCACCGTGTTGGCACGCCGCGCCGAGCGCTTGGTGTCGCGGATGACCCGCATACCGTTGATCTCGCGCTTGAGCTTGGCGATCCGGGTGCGGATGCGCCTGCGGTCGGTCTCCAGCTTCGTCTCACCGGGACCGCGCAGACCCACGCCGCCGCCCGCGCCGCCACCGCGACCGGAACCACCGGTCTGCCGCGACAGCGCCTCACCCCAACCACGCAGGCGGGGCACCAGGTACTGCAGCTGAGCCAGCTCGACCTGGGCCTTGCCCTCCTTGCTCTTGGCGTGCTGGGCGAAGATGTCCAGGATCAGGGCGGTCCGGTCGACCACCTTGACCTTGATCCGCTCCTCCAGGTTGCGCAGCTGGCTCGGGGACAGCTCGCCGTCGCAGATCACGGTGTCCGCGCCGGTCGACTCCACCGCGGCGCGCAGCTCGTCGACCTTGCCGCGGCCGATGAACGTGGCCGCGTCCGGCTGACTGCGCCGCTGAATCAGGCCCTCCAGCACCTGCGAGCCCGCGGTCTCCGCGAGCGCGGCCAGCTCCGTGAGGGAGTTCTCCGCGTCCACGACGGTGCCGGAGGTCCAGACGCCCACCAGCACCACCCGCTCCAGCCGCAGCTGCCGGTACTCGACCTCGGTGACGTCGGTGAGCTCGGTCGAGAGCCCGGCCACGCGGCGCAGCGAATTGCGCTCCGCGAGTTCGAGGTCACCGGTGGTCTCGTCGGCCACCAGGGTGTCCGGGAAAGTAGGCAAATCTGCTCCTCCGTCTTACTCGAAGATCTGACGGCTTCAAGGTTGGCACGGATGTAACACCAGCGCACCTGCATTGCTTCCGCGTCCCGGTACACCGGACGCGACCGCCGGGGTTACCCGGCGGTTCAGCAGGCGATTGAGCCCTAGTGCCCACGTGGTGGGAAAATGAAACTCGACTGATCTCACGAAAGGCGACATCGTGCCCACTACCCGCCTGCCCAGCGCCGGATACTCCATCACCGTACGTGTGGCGGTCATCGCCGACTCCTCGGCGATCGGCCGGCTCACCATGGCCGTCGGTGAGGCGGGCGCCATCGTCACCGCCGTCGACGTGGTCGACTCCGACCACCTGCGCGTGGTCGCCGACGTCACCTGCGACACCGCCGACAGCGCGCACGCCGACCAGGTCGTCAAGGCGCTGGAGGCGATGGACGGCGTCGAGGTCCGCAAGGTCTCCGACCGCACCTTCCTGCTCCACCTCGGCGGCAAGATCGAGGTCACCTCCAAGGTCAACCTGAAGACGCGTGACGAGCTGTCCCGGGCGTACACCCCCGGGGTGGCCCGGGTCTGCCAGGCCATCGCCGACAACCCCGACGACGCCCGCCGCCTGACCATCAAGCGCAACACCGTCGCGGTCGTCACCGACGGCTCGGCCGTGCTCGGCCTGGGCAACCTCGGCCCCGCCGCCGCGCTGCCGGTCATGGAGGGCAAGGCGGCCCTGTTCAAGCGCTTCGGCGGCGTCGACGCCTGGCCCGTCTGCCTCGACACGCAGGACACCGAGGAGATCATCAACATCGTCAAGGCGATCGCCCCGGTGTACGGCGGCATCAACCTGGAGGACATCGCCGCCCCGCGCTGCTTCGAGATCGAGGCCCGGCTGCGCGAGCTGCTGGACATCCCCGTCTTCCACGACGACCAGCACGGCACCGCCATCTGCGTGCTCGCCGCGCTGACCAACGCGCTGCGCGTGGTCGGCAAGAAGCTCAGCGAGGTCAAGGTAGTCGTCTCCGGCGCCGGCGCCGCCGGTACCGCGATCATGAAGCTGCTGCTGCGCCAGGGCGTCGGCGACGTCATCGCGTACGACCGCCGCGGCGCCCTGCACCGCGACATGGCCAATCTCGGCCCGAACTGGCAGTGGCTGGTCGAGCACACCAACCGGGACAACTACTCCGGCGACCTGCCCGGCGCGATCGTCGGCGCCGACGTCTTCATCGGCGTCAGCGCCCCCAACCTGCTCACCGGCGACGACATCGCCCGCATGGCCCCCAACGCCATCGTGTTCGCCCTCGCCAACCCCGACCCCGAGGTCGACCCCCGCGAGGCCCGCAAGCACGCCGCCGTCGTCGCCACCGGCCGCTCCGACCAGCCCAACCAGATCAACAACGTGCTCGCCTTCCCCGGCGTCTTCCGCGGCATGCTCGACGCCCAGGCCCGCGAGTTCACCGAGGAGATGGCCCTGGCCGCCGCCATGGCCATCGCCGACGTCGTCGGCGAGGAGAAACTCAACCCAAGCGTCATCGTCCCCAGCGTCTTCGACGCCCGCGTCGCCCCCGCCGTAGCCGCCGCCGTCCGCGCCGTAGCCCAGCAATCCGCCACGGCCCCCACCCTCGACTCCGACCCCACCCCCACCCCGGAGTCCTGACCCGCGACCCACCCGCCCCAAGATCACGCAACTTGCCAGGCAAACGGCCGAATCCGGGCCCAAGATTCGCCCGCCTGCCAGGCAAGTCCAACGATCTTGGCCGCGGACCCCGCCGCCAGCGGCCCGCGCCGGGCGATGATCGCCAGTTCGTGTCAGAAGGTGAGGTCTGGCCTCACATTGCGACACGAACTCGCGATCATCACCCGGTCGCCCGACTCCCCAGCCGGCCAGCCCGCCGCGATGATCGCCAGTTCGTGTCAAAACCTATGGTCAGCCCCCACTTTTAGACACGAGACCGCGATCAAGCTCCAAACCGAGCCGCCCCGCCGCCAAACAAGCCACACGATGATCGCCAACTCGTGCCAAAACCCGGGCCCAGCCCCGACCCACCGACACGAACCCGCGATCACCACCACCCCGCCACCTCGGCGCGGGTTTCAGAAGCCCCACCTACCGGGGTCAACACCGAACCCAGGGACGACCCTCGCCCAAGCGGGCATCTCCCACCGAAGGCACCCAGCCGAGCCGATGGGCCCACCAGGCCGGACGGCGCACGAGCGAGCCCGAACCGGTCAGCCCGGCCGACGCACCAGCGACCCCGGATCGATCTCCCCGGTGAAGGTCAGCACGGCCGGCCCCGCCAGCCACGACGTCTGCTCGTCGAGCGTGACCTGCAGCCGCCCACCCGGCACGTCCACCGTCACCGTCCCGGCGTCCCGCCCCGCCGTGACCAGCGCCGCCACCCCGACCGCAGTAGCCCCGGTCCCGCAGGACATCGTCTCGCCGGACCCGCGCTCGTACACCCGCATCCGCCGGTGGTCCTCGGCGACCCGCACCGAGAACTCCACGTTCACTCCCGCGGGGAACAGCGAGCCGTCGGTGTCCGGCGCCCGGCTCAGGTCGACCGCCGCCGCCACCTCGGCAGGCACGTCACACACGAGATGCGGATTCCCCATGGAGATCGCCAGCCCCGGATAGGCGACCCCGTGGATCGTCGCCACCGAGTCACCCAGCAGCCGCGGCGCGGCCATGTCGACCCGGATCAGGTCCCCCTCCACGTACGCCGTCCGCAGCCCGCCCCGCGTCGACAGCGGGATGACGTCCCCCGCCAGCCCGGTCGTGTGCAGGTACCGCGCGAACACGCGCACCCCGTTGCCGCACATCTCGGACAGCGACCCGTCGGAGTTCCAGTAGTCCATGAACCACGCCGCACCCGGCTCGGCGGAGGGCTGCACCCGCAGCACCCCGTCCCCGCCGATCCCGAACCGCCGGTCACACAGCGCCGCGACCAGAGACGGCGTCAGCTCCACGGTCCCCTCGAGATCCTCGATGATCACGAAGTCGTTGCCGGTGCCGTGCCCCTTGGTGAACTTCACGGCGTCTCCCTCACCATCCGCAGCGCCTGCTCCACGAGATCCGGGGCGGCACCGTCGAGCCAGCGTACCGAGGGGTCCCGGCGCAGCCACGAGCGCTGGCGGCGGACGAACCGGCGCGTGCCGGTGACCGTGTCGTCGTACGCCTGCTGCTCGGTGCACCTGCCCTCAAGGTACGCCAGCACCTGCTGGTACCCGAGCGCCCGCGACGCGGTGAGCCCGCCCGCGAGCCCCTCCGGCACGAGCCGCCGCACCTCGTCGACGAGCCCGTCGCCCCACATCTTCGCCACCCGCCGGGTGACCCGCTCGTCGAGGTCGCCCCGGTCGACGGCGAGCTGGAGCACCGGGTACACCGGCACCGGATCGGGCAGCGACGCCGTGAACCGCCCCCCGGTGATCTCGATCACCTCGAGCGCGCGCACGATGCGCCGCCCGTTGCCGACCAGGATCTTCTCCGCCGCGTCCGGATCGATCGAGCGCAGCCGCGCGTGCAGCACGGCGGGCCCGACCTGGACCAGCTCCGCCTCCAGCCGCGCCCGTACGGCCGCGTCGGTGCCCGGGA
This sequence comes from Catellatospora sp. IY07-71, assembly GCF_018326265.1. Lineage (GTDB taxonomy): Bacteria > Actinomycetota > Actinomycetes > Mycobacteriales > Micromonosporaceae > Catellatospora. The sequence goes on along the minus strand of NZ_AP023360.1, from coordinate 2,759,162 downwards.
ACGAGAAGTCCTCAAGCACGGCCCGCTGGTACAGCCCCGACCCGCCGACGAGCAGCGCCACCCGCCCGCGCGCCTGGATGCCGTCGATCGCCTCCCGGGCCAGCCGCTGGTACTCCGCGACGCTGGCGGGCTCGGTGACCGGCCAGATGTCGAGCAGGTGGTGCGGCACCCCCTCGCGCTCGAGGGCGGTCAGCTTGGCCGTGCCTATGTCCATGCCCCGATAGAGTTGCATCGAGTCGCAGTTGACCACCTCGCCGCCGAGGGCGTGCGCCAGCGCGATCGACAGCGCCGACTTGCCGGCGGCGGTCGGGCCGACCACCGCGATCACCGTCGCGGCCGCTCTACCGGCCGTCTCGTTCACCCGCACGACACAACCGTAATCGGATCGTGCCCTGAACAGCGGGGTGGACCAGGTGCGTCCCGCGCCGCGACCCCGTAAGGTCACCTTGTCCTGGGCGCGTGCCGCGCGCCCAGTCGGACCTGTGACAATGCTGAAGGAGAGACGACGTACTCTCCCCGGTGACAGACACACGGGTAACTGCGCTTTGGCGGCGACCTCGCAGGTGACTGCGGGTTCGGTCGGGAAGAACGAGGATGGGCACATCATGAGCGACTGGGCATCGTATGGCCGGGTGGACGCGGACGGCACGGTCTGGGTGAAGTCGGCCGCGGGCGAGCGCGCCGTCGGATCATGGCAGGCCGGCACCCCGGAAGAGGGGCTGGCGCACTTCGTCCGCCGGTACGAGGATCTCGTCACCGAGGTGGACCTGATCGAGACCCGGCTCAACTCCGGGGCCGCCGACGCCGCGCAGTCCCTGGCCACGGTGAAGCGGCTGCGTGCCGGCCTGGACGAGGCGCACGTGGTCGGCGACATCGACGGGCTGGCCGCCCGGCTCGACCGGCTGACGGCCCTGTCCGAGGAGAAGGCGGGCGCCGCGAAGGCCGCCCGTGACGCCGCGCGCGCCGAGGCCGTCGCCCGCAAGACCGGCCTGGTCGAGGAGGCGGAGAAGCTCGCCGCCGAGTCCACCAGCTGGAAGGCGACCGGCGACCGCTTCAAGGAGATCCTCGACGAGTGGAAGACCATCCGCGGGGTCGACAAGAAGACCGACGGTGAGCTGTGGAAGCGCTTCTCGGTCGCCCGGGACAGCTTCACCCGCCGCCGCGGCGGTCACTTCGCCACCCTGGACGCCGCCCGCAAGCAGGCCCAGTCGGTGAAGGACGACCTGGTCGCCGAGGCCGAGTCGCTGGCCGAGTCGACCGACTGGGCGGCCACCGCGGCCCGGCTCAAGGAGTTGATGGCGGCGTGGAAGACCGCGCCGCGCGCCTCCAAGGAGGCCGAGCAGAAGCTGTGGGACCGGTTCCGCGCCGCGCAGGACGCGTTCTTCACCCGCCGCAGCGAGGTCTTCTCCGCCCGTGACAACGAGCAGAAGGCCGCGCTGGTCCGCCGCCAGGAGCTGCTCGCCCAGGCCGAGGCGATCGACGTGGACGCCGACCCGAAGGCCGCGCAGAACGCGCTCCGCGAGATCCAGGGCCAGTGGCACGACACCGGCCGGGTCCCGCGCGAGAACGTCGCGGGCCTGGACCGCCGCCTGCGCGCCGTCGAGGACAAGGTCCGCGACGCGATGGACGCCGCCTGGCGGCGCACCGAGCCGTCGGCGAACCCGCTGCTCAAGCAGATGCGCGAGCAGGTGGCCGAGGCCGAGGCGCGGCTGGAGCGGGCGCAGGCCGCCGGCGACGCCAAGCGCATCAAGGAGGCCGAGCAGGCCCTGGCCGGCAAGCGCAACTTCTTGGCCCTGGCCGAGAAGTCGAGCTGAGTTTCAGCAGCTGAAGAAGAGGGCGGTCGCGCGAGCGGTCGCCCTCTTGCTGTGTACCCGGTCAGCGGTGCACGATGTACCCCGGAGCCAGGGCAGGCACGCATTTCCCGATCATCTCGTCCGTTGTGGATGGAGCATCGAAATGCGTTGGAAGACCCGCACGACCGCGCTGATCGCGGCCGTCTCCGCGGCGCTCGCCGCCGCGGCCACCGCCCTCGTGGCGATCACCTTCTCCGCCGTCCCGGCCAGCGCCGACACCGGCACCGGTTACCTGCGCACCAGCGGCCGCAACATCGTCGACAGCCAGGGCCGGGTGGTGCGGCTGACCGGCATCAACTGGTTCGGCATGGAGACCGACAACCGCACCTTCCACGGCCTGTGGGCCAGCGCCCCGGCCACCTGGCGCGGGCAGCTCGACCGGATGGCCTCCCTCGGCTTCAACACCCTTCGCGTCCCGTACTCCGGCGATGCCCTGAAGCCCGGCGCGACCGCCACCGGGATCAACGACTTCACCAACCCGGATCTGATCGGCCTGTCCCCGCTGCAGATCCTGGACAAGGTCATCGACTACGCGGGCACCAAGGGCATGCGGGTCATCCTGGACCGGCACCGGCCGACCGCGGCCGGGCAGACCCCGCTCTGGTACACCGCGACGGTCTCCGAGGCCAGCATGATCGCGGACTGGAAGATGCTGGCCCAGCGGTACGCGGGCAACCCGACCGTGATCGGGGCGGACCTGTTCAACGAGCCGCACGCCGAGGGCACCGACCCGAACGCGACCGGCGCCTGCTGGGGCTGCGACGTGCAGGCCCGGGACTGGCGGCTGGCCGCCGAGCGGATCGGCAACGCGGTCCTGCAGACGAACCCGAACTGGCTGATCTTCGTGGAGGGCGTGAGCTGCCTGTCCGGCGGCGTGGCGAACGAGTGGGACAACATCCCGGACGACCCGATGTCCTGCGACTGGTGGGGCGGCAACCTGTCCGCCGCGATCGACAAGCCGGTGCGCCTCAACGTCGCCAACCGGCTGGTCTACGCCCCGCACGACTACGGCATCTCGGTGTACGACCGGCAGGACTGGTTCGAGGACCCGAACTTCCCGAACAACCTGCCCGCGGTGTGGGACCACTTCTGGGGCAAGATCGCCAAGCAGAACGTGGCCCCGATCCTGGTCGGCGAGTTCGGCAGCACCCTGGCCAACCCGCTGGACACGCAGTGGCTGACCAAGCTGATGAGCTACATCGGCGAGAACGGGCTGTCGTTCACGTACTGGTCGTGGAACCCGAACTCCGGTGACACCGGCGGCATCGCGCTGGACGACTGGTATTCGATCAACCAGACGAAGTACAACATCCTCCAGCCGTACCTGAACCCGCCGTCGGGCAGCCCGTCGCCGGTGCCCACGGTGTCGCTGACGCTGTCGCCCTCCCCGTCGCGCTCGGCCTCGCCGTCGCCGTCGGTGTCGCCGTCGCGGTCGGCGTCACCGTCCCCGTCGATCTCGCCGTCGTCATCGCCGAACCCGGGTGGCGGCTGCACGCGGACGATCACGATCATCAACTCGTGGCCGGGCGGCTACCAGGCCGAGATCAAGGTGACCAACACCGGGACGAGCGCGCTGAACCCGTGGAACGCGACCTGGACCGTGCCCAGCGGCGTCACGCTGAGCAGCGGCTGGAACGCCACGGTGACGCAGAGCGGCACCACGATCACCGCGGCCGCGCCGAGCTGGGCCCCCTCGCTGGCCCCGAGCGGCTCGGTGACCATCGGGTACACCGCGACCGGGCCGTCGTCGCCCGCGCCGAGCAACGTACGCCTCAACGGCACCGTCTGCTCCTGACCGCCTTTGCTCTGCACACATATACGCACCCGGCTGCTGTCGCGTATATGTGTGCAGAGCAAAGCGACCGTCCGCATCGGACGCGCCGGAGGGGTTTCCCGCCCGGTGCGTCCGGTCATGTGGGCACCTGGCGCCCCTGCATCGATCCCACCGGCAGCCGCCGGAGCGGGTGCCAGGCTCGCCGGTCCGGCCGCGTACGTCGCGCCGGACCGGCGAGGTCCTCCAGCTGCAGAGGTTAAGAAGGTGCCCTTCCTCTACGGAAAACGATAAGAAGGTGCCCTTCCTTACAGGCCGGCGAGGCGGAGGAGGAGGGGTTTGACGTCGGTGGCGGCGAAGGAGCCGCGGGCGGCGGCGGGGTCGGAGCAGATGAGCAGGGGGCCGTCGGCGGGGTGGTCGGGCAGGCGGCCGTGCGAGCCGCGGACGGCCAGGGCGCCGGCGTCGAGGCCGACGACGCTCATCAGGTAGCGCATGCCGAGCTTCTTGCGGAGCAGGGCGGTGGCGGCGCGGCGTTTGGCGGCCAGCGGGGCGGCGGGGTCGAAGAACAGCTCCGCCGGGTCGTAGCCGGGTTTGCGGTGGATCTCCACCAGGCGCGCGAAGTCGGGGGCCTTCGCGTCGTCGAGCCAGTAGTAGTACGTGAACCACGACTCGGGCTCGGCGACCAGCACCAGCTCGCCGGAGCGCGGGTGGTCCAGGCCGTGCCGGGCCTTGCCCGCCTCGTCGAGCACCTCGGCCACGCCGGGCAGGTTCGCGCAGACCTTGGCGGCGATGCGCAGGTCGGCCGGGTCCTTCACGTACACGTGCGCGAGCTGGTGGTCGGCGACGGCGAAGGCCCGGGACGTCCACGGGTCGAGGTACTCCATCCCGGCCTGGGTGTGCACCCGGAGCAGGCCTTCGGCACGCAGCGCCCGGTTGACGTCCACGGGGCGGCGGACGGGCGTGATGCCGTACTCCGACAGCGCCACCACGGTCGCCCCGCGCGCCGCCGCGTCGTCGAGCAGCGGCCCGATCACGCCGTCCAGCTCCCGGGCGGCGGCCGCCGCCTCGGGGCCGTACGGGCCGAAGCGCTGCAGGTCGTAGTCGAGGTGGGGCAGGTAGACCAGGGTCAGGTCGGGCTCGTGCACCCGCATCACGTAGCGGGCGGCGCCCGCGATCCAGCGGCTGGACGCGATCCCCGCGCCCGGTCCCCAGAACTGGAACAGCGGGAACGTGCCCAGCTCGGTGGACAGGCCCCGGTGCAGCTGCGGCGGGTCGGTGTAGCAGTCGGGCTCCTTGCGCCCGTCCGCCCGGTACACCGGCCGGGGCGTGACGGTCCAGTCCACGTCCGCGCCCATGGCGTACCACCAGCAGATGTTGGCCACGGTGTAGCCGGGCTTCGCCCGGCGGGCCGCCTGCCAGACCTTCTCCCCGCCGACCAGCGCGTGGTGCTGCCGCCAGAGCAGCACCTCGCCCAGGTCGCGGAAGTACCAGCCGTTGCCGACGATGCCGTGCTCGGCCGGGGGCGCCCCGGTGAGCAGCGTCGCCTGGGCCGAGCAGGTCACCGCGGGCAGCACCGTGCCCAGCGGGGCGGCGAAGCCGGACCCGGCCAGCGCGCGCAGCCGGGGCATGTGCTCCAGCAGGCGCGGGGTCAGCCCGACCACGTCCAGCACGACCAGCGGGGTCACGGCGTCCACGGGCGGACCTCCTGCAGCGCTATGGTGCCCAGCGGCGCGGCGGGCGGGCACGGCGCCAGCCCCAGCGCGCCCAGCTCGTCGCGGGCGAACGCCAGCTCGGCGGCGATCCCGGCGGCGAGCTGCTCCGGCGTGGTGGGCCGCTGCGCCGGGGGCAGCACCTGCCAGGTGTACGTCTCCACGTCCACGTGGTCGCACCCGGCGACCGGGCCGCCGAACAGCTCCTTCAGCGCGACCCGCAGCTCGGGCAGGGTGCTGCCCAGCGGCGGCGCGGGCTCGGCGTGCAGCGGCACGTGGTAGTGCACGCGCCAGGGCTGTGGGGTGCGGCGGGGCCGGGGCAGCAGCCGGTCCAGCGCCTCGCCCAGGTCGTCGGCGGCCTCGCCGCGCGCGCCCCGGGTCTGGTGCAGGAAGCGCGGCTCGTCGTAGCCGCGCAGCGCCGCCTCGGCGGCGACCGGGTCCTCGGCCGTCAGCGCGGCCGACACCTGCACCTTCACCACCGGCAGCCCGGCCTTGGCGAGCCGGGACAGCGCCTCGGCGGGCTCCTCCCAGGCACAGGCCAGGTGCGCCAGGTCGAGGCATACCCCGAGCCAGTCGCCGTCCATGCCGGCCCACAGCCGCGCCGCCTGCTCGGTCGTCTCGACCACGCAGCCGGGCTCCGGCTCGAAGCCGACCTGCACGGTGCGGCCGGTGGTGCCCGCGATCCCGGCCAGGCCGTCGGCCAGCTCGTCCAGCACCCGCTGGGCGGCCCCGGCCTGGTCCGGGCCCCACGGCTCGCGCCAGGCCAGCGGCAGCGTCGAGATGGAGCCGCGTACGGCGTCGTCGGGCAGCAGGTCGGCCAGCACCTGGGCCAGGTCCAGGGTGTAGCGCAGCCGCTCCGGCGTGGTCCAGTCCGGGTGGTAGACCGCGTGCTTGACCACCTCGGCCTGGAAGGACTGGTACGGGAAGCCGTTGAGCGTGACCACCTCCAGCCCGCGCAGGTCCAGCTCACGGCGCAGGCGGCGGCGCAGGTGCGGCTCGGCGGCCAGCGCCGAGGCGGCCGGGGCCGCCAGCCACAGGCCGAGCCCCAGCACGTCGGCGTCCAGCCGCTGCCGGATCGCGCTGCCGTACGCGCCGAGCTGCGCGACGATGCCGTCGAGGTCCTCGGCGGGATGCACGTTGGTGCAGTAGCTCAGGTGCACCGTCTGCCCGTCGGGGTGTGCCAGCCGCATCAGGCGCCCCCGCGCTTGATCGAGTTCCCGGCGAACTCGCCGGCCGGCGCGTCGTCGTCGGACAGGTCGAGCTTGCCGGACGCGCCGTAGAACTCGACCGGGTTGCGCCACAGCACCCGGTCCACGTCGTCCTCGCTGAACCCGGCGGCGAGCATCGCCTCGCCGGTGCGCAGTGTGAGCAGCGGATCAGAGCGGCCCCAGTCGGCGGCGGAGTTCACGAGCATGCGCTCGCAGCCGTACTTACGCAGCAACTCCACCATGCGCGGCGGCGACATCTTGGTGTCCGGATAGATCGAGAACCCCAGCCAGCAGCCGCTGTCGCGGACCAGCTCCACGGTGACCTCGTTCAGGTGGTCGATGACCACCCGGCCCGGCTCGATGCCGGACTCGCGCACCACGTCCAGGCTGCGCTGGGTGCCGCGCTGCTTGTCCCGGTGCGGGGTGTGCACGAGCGCCGGCAGGTCGTACTCGACGGCCAGCCCGAGCTGCGCGGCGAAGGCCTCGTCCTCCTGCGGGGTCATCGCGTCGTACCCGATCTCCCCGACCGCGACCACGGCGTCCTTGTCCAGGTAGCGCGGGACCAGCTCCAGCACCTCGCGGCAGCGCGGGTCGTTGGCCTCCTTCGGGTTCAGCGCGATGGTGGCGAAGTGCCGGATGCCGAACTGCCCGGCCCGGAACGGCTCCCACCCGATCAGCGCGTCGAAGTAGTCGGCGAACGAGCCGGGGCTGGTGCGCGGCTGGCCCAGCCAGAACGACGGCTCCACCACGGCGCGCACCCCGGCGGCGGCCATCGCCTCGTAGTCGTCGGTGGTGCGCGAGGTCATGTGCACGTGCGGGTCGAAGATGCGCATCAGATCCCCTTCTCGGCGGTGAGGCGTTCCAGCAGCGCGGCGGCGTCGGCCGGCAGTTGGCGTCCGGCGGCGTCGCGCTCGTCGGCGACCCCGGCGAGCATCGCGGCGAGTTCGGCGTCGGCCCGGTGTTCCAGCCCGTCCACCACGGACAGCGGGATGCCCATGAACACGCACTTGAGCACGGCCTGCCGCCAGGCGGCGGCGTCCAGGTGCACGGCGTACGGGCCCAGCGCCGCGGCGACCAGCCGGGTGTCGTTGGTGCGGATCGCGTCGTGCAGCAGCTCGACGGCGCTCGGGCCGAGCGGCAGCAGCGGCAGGGCGCGCAGCACGGCACGTTTCTCGGCGGCGTCACCGTGCCGGTAGAGCGCGCGTGCCTGCGCGGCGGTGTGCTCGGCGGGCAGCGTGGCCAGCAGCACCGCCCGCGCGGCCTCGTCGGCGGTCCAGCCCGGCACGCCGACCGGCCCGCGCCCGCAGCGGCGCGCGGCGGCCGGGAACAGCCGGCTGATCACGGACGGGTCGGCGGCCACCCGGCGCAGCGCCTCGTCCAGCCACCCGCCGTCGTCGACGCAGGCCAGCGCGGCGCGCAGCACGTCGGGTCCGGGCACGGTGCCGCTCGGGCGGCGCTGTCCGGGCGCGGCGGCCGTCCTGGCCGGTGCCGTGATCGGCTGCCCCGCGGCCTTACGCAGGAACGCCAGCGAGCGCCGGGCGACCTCGGGCGCGGCGTGCGAGTGCCGCGGCAGCTCCACCCCGATCAGCCCGCGGTAGCCGGCCGCGGACAGCGCCCGCAGCACCGGCGGGAAGTCGATCTCGCCCTCGCCGAACTCCAGGTGCTCGTGCACCCCGCGCCGCATGTCCTCGATCTGCACGTTCACCAGGTAGGGCGCTGCGGTCGCGATGCAGTCCGGGATGGGCTCCGGCTCCAGGCACCGGCAGTGCCCGATGTCCAGGGTCAGCCCGAACGCGCGCGGCATGCCCAGCGCCCGGTGCAGCGTGCGCCAGCCCGCCAGGTCCGGCACGAACATGCCCGGCTCGGGCTCGAAGCCGACCGGCACACCCGCCTTCGACGCGGCCTCGGTGAGCCGGGCGCAGCCGTCGACCAGCCGGTCCCAGGCCAGCTGCGGGTCGACCGACGGCGGGCGCACCCCCGACCAGCAGGACACCGCCTCCGCGCCCAGGTCGGACGCGATCGACACGGCGCGCAGCAGGAAGTCGAGCCGCACCTCGCGGTCGTCGTGCAGCAGCGTGGGCGCGTGCTTGCGGCGCGGGTCGAGCAGGTAGCGGGCGCCCGTCTCGACGACCACGGACAGCCCCAGCTCGATCAGCCGCGTGGCCAGTCCGGACACGCGGCGGGCCAGGCCGGGGGCATACGGGTCCAGGTGGTGGTGGTCCAGCGTCAGCGCGACGCCGTCGTAGCCCTGTTCGGCGAGCACGGCCAGCGCGTCTCCGAGGCGGTGGTTGGCGAAGCCGTTGGTGCCGTACCCGAAACGCAGGTTCATGTGGCGGAGATCCTCCGGACCAGGCGCCGGGCCAGCGGCGCGGCGGCGGCGAGGGCGAGCCCGGCCAGGCCGGACCCGTGCCGGGCGGCCAGCGTGCCCTGCAGCGTGGGCAGGCCGGTGATGCCCGAGCCGACGGCTTCGCGCACGCGCGCGGCGCTCGGCTCGGCGGCGGCGCGGGCCTGCGCCCGGCCGTAGTGCGAGACGTACCACCCCGCCAGGGCCGCGGGCAGCCACGCGCGCGGGCCCCGGCGGGTGCTCAGGCCGGCCGCGGTCGCGGCGACGGCGACGGTGCCGGTCAGCGTCGCCAGCGGCAGCCGGGCGTCCGCGCCCGACACCTCCCGCCGCGACAGCTCCGTCACCGTGTAGGTGTGCGCGGCGACGGTCAGCGCCGCGGGCACCGCCTTCGCGACCCGCCCGGACGACGCGCCGAGCAGCACGTCCAGCCCTCGGCAGGCGGCCATCGCGGCGGGACCGGCGGCGGTGTTCTTCGCCTTGACGTCGTACGCCCACACCATGGCGGCCAGCGGCACGGCCGTCGCCAGGCCACGGCGCCCGCCCGTCCACGCGGCCAGCCCCACCCCCGCGGCCGTCAGCCCAGCCGCGAGACCCAGCGCGGCCCGGGGCGAGATCCGCCCGCTCGGGATCGGCCGCTCCGGCCGCTCCACCGCGTCCAGCTCCCGATCAGCCCAGTCGTTGGCCGCCATCCCGGCCCAGTAAAGACAGACCGACGCCGCCGCCAATCCGGGGGTACGCCGATCAAGCGTCCCCGCCGCCGCGGCCCCCGCGATCACGTCCCCCGGCACCGACAGCGCCGCCGGCGCCCTGACCAGCTCAGCCACCGCCCGCAACGTGCCCTTCCACCCCGCCGCCCGGCGCTCCGCACCGCCCCGCCGGGAGATCTTGTGCACTTCGTGCTGCTCTGACGACACCGACTGCACAAGATCTACAGTCGCGCCCGTGCCCCGCTCCCGACCCGCGTTGCCCGCGCCGGGTTGCGGTTTCGGGGAAACTGCGGCCATCGCCGGGTTCGAGCCGAAACTGTGGTGCGGCAGGGCATGCGCTCGGCCTGTCGGCGCCGGGTGCGTGGGGGCTGGGGACGGGGGCCGGTCGCCGGGGTGGGTGACGGCTCGGGGTGCCTGGGCGGCGGCGTGGCGGGCGGCGGCCTGGTGGCGGTTGCCGGGGCGGGCGGGGACGCGCTGGCCCTCGGCCACGCGCCGGGCGCGGGCGGACGGCGGGCGTCCCGCCTCGGGCACGGCGCTCACGCGAGGCCCTCCACCAGGCCGACCAGGGCGTCCCACTGCGCGGCGAGGCCGTGCGGGACGTCGCCCAGCGGGTCCTTGAAGAAGAACGCCAGCTCGGGCAGCGGCCCGGTGCGCCCGGCCCGGTGCGCGGCGGCGGTGAGCCGGACCAGGTCCAGGATCAGCGGCGCGGCCAGCGCCGAGTCGCAGCCGTGCCAGGTGAAGTCGAGCCGCATCGGCGTGCCCAGGAACCCGGTGAAGGTGACCAGGTCCCAAGCGGTCTTGAACTCGCCCAGGTCGGCGACGTACTCGATGCGCGTGTCGCCCTGCGGCTGGTAGCCCAGCGTCTCGGCGAGCACCCGCTGCTTGCTGGCCGCCTTGGCCGCGTTCGGCGCGGGCTGGGCCAGGTTGGCGCCGTCGCCGCCGCCGAGCAGGTTCGCCCCGGACCAGCTGCGCACGTGCAGGTTGCGCATCGCGAACATCGGCGCGAGCACCGACTTGACCAGGGTCTCCCCCGTCTTGCCGTCGTGCCCGGCGTACGGCACCCCGCGCTCGTAGGCCAGCTGCGCCAGCGCGGGCAGCCGCGCCCCGGTGGACGGGGTGAAGTCGACGTACGAGCAGCCCGCCGTGAACGCCGCGTACGCGTACAGCGAGCTGGGCGGCAGCACGGCCGTGTCACCGCGCAGGGCCTTGTGCAGCAGGTCGAGCGCGGCGTGCGCCTCGTGCGGCGCGGCGGCGGCCTCGGTGGAGGCCACGTTCATCATGACGACCCGGCCCAGCTCGTGCCGGCGGCGGAAGTCGTCGAGGTCGGCGGCGATCAGCGCGGCGGTCTCGGCCTGCGTCGCGCCGCGGGGTGCGGGGCGCACCTCGGCGTCGAGCGCGGCCAGGTCCGGCTGCACCGCGGTGACCAGGCGGCCGGGCAGCACCCCGGCGTCGGCGAGCGCCTCGGCCCGCTTGGGCAGCGGCGTCGCCGTCACGTCGTGCCCGCCGAAGACGAGGTCGCCCAGGCCGGGCAGGGCTGGGCTGTGCAGCTGCGGCAGTTCCGTGACACATCCGGTGGGCTCGGCGAGCCCCGCGCGTAGCGCGACGGCTCCGGCCATGCTGGTGACGGCGACCGACCCCCGCCCTCCGACCAGCCAAACACCAGTTCGCATGTGGTCTCCCGGGGAGATGGAGGAGAAACCAAGACAGATTACTTGATTTCGCCAACAATACCGGGATTCAAACCTAATGTCCGTTTGCGAAATGTCTACGCAGCTCAGCCGCGCGTGTCCGCCAGCCCAAGATCGCTCGACTTGCCTGGCAAGTGGGCGAATGCGGCGTCAAGATACGCCCGTTTGCCAGGCAAGTCAGATGATCTAGGGGTTAGCAGGTGGCGCAGGCGCCGCCGGTCGGGGCGGGCTGGGTGGGGGGCTTGCCGATGGTGGGCAGGCCGAGGAGGACGCCGGAGGTGCGGACCGCGCGGCCGGCCTCGTAGGCGTCGCCGGCGCGGGTGCGGCGGTGGGAGACCAGGGCGCCGTCGCAGTTCAGGTGGTGCGGGGCGGCGTAGCTGACGACCGTGTGCACGATGTCGCCGGGACGGACCGTCGCGGCCTGCTCCGGCGAGACCGCGAAGTGCACCAGCCGGCCGTCGCGGGCCCGGCCGGACATCCGCCCGGTGGCCTGGTCCTTGCGGCCCTCGCCGACGGCGACCAGCACCTCGACCTCGCGGCCGACCTGCTTCTTGTTCTCCGCCCAGGTGATCTCCTCCAGGGTGGCGATGAGCCGGTCGTACCGCTCCTGCACCACCGCCTTGGGCACCTGGTCGGCCATCGTGGCGGCGGGCGTGCCGGGGCGGATCGAGTACTGGAAGGTGAACGCGCTCGCGAACCGCGACTCGCGCACCACCCGCAGCGTCTCCTCGAAGTCCGCGTCGGTCTCGCCGGGGAAGCCGACGATGATGTCCGTGGTGATCGCCGCATCCGGCATGGCCGCCCGCACGTTCTCGATGATCGACAGGTACCGGTCGGACCGGTACGAGCGCTTCATCGCCCGCAGCACCGCGTCGGAGCCCGACTGCAGCGGCATGTGCAGCTGGTGGCAGACGTTCTCGGTCTCGGCCATCGCCTCGATCACGTCGTCGGTGAACGCGGCCGGGTGCGGGCTGGTGAAGCGCACCCGCTCCAGGCCCTTCTCCCGCAGCTGCCCGGTGGCCCGCAGCAGCTTGCCGAACGCGAGCCGGTCACCGAACTCGACGCCGTACGTGTTGACGTTCTGGCCGAGCAGCGTCACCTCCAGCACGCCCTCGGCGACCAGCGCCTCGACCTCGGCGAGCACGTCGCCGGGGCGGCGGTCCTTCTCCTTGCCGCGCAGGCTGGGCACGATGCAGAAGGTGCAGGTGTTGTTGCAGCCCACCGAGATGGACACCCAGCCGGAGTAGGTCGACTCGCGCCGGGTCGGCAGCGTGGAGGGGAACACCTCCAGCGACTCCAGCAGCTCGACCTGCGCCTGCTCGTTGTGCCGGGCGCGCTCCAGCAGCACCGGCAGCGAGCCGATGTTGTGGGTGCCGAACACGACGTCGACCCAGGGCGCCTTCTTGACGATCTCGCCCTGGTCCTTCTGCGCGAGGCAGCCGCCCACGGCGATCTGCATCCCCGGGTGCTTGTCCTTCACCGGGCGCAGGTGGCCGAGGTTGCCGTAGAGGCGGTTGTCGGCGTTCTCGCGTACCGCACAGGTGTTGAAGACCACCACGTCGGGGGTGCGGCCGGGCTCGGCGGCGGGGTCCAGCCGGACGTAGCCCGCGCCGTCGAGCAGGCCCGAGATGCGCTCGGAGTCGTGCACGTTCATCTGGCACCCGTACGTGCGCACCTCGTAGGTGCGGGCGGGCGTGAGCTGGGTTTCAGGCTGGGTAGTCATCTCAACCGACCAGGGTATCCGGTGGCCCCGGCGGGTAGGGAATCCGGGAGAGTTACCCGCTCGTGACCATCCAGCAGCCTGCCCGTCGTGCCGGCCGTTCTAAGGTCACTGAGACGACGATGTACGGACGCCGAAAGGACGGTGGCATGTCCCACGAACCGCTCATTGTGCTGGACGCGGTGAACAAGTGGTTCGGAGACCTGCACGTGCTGCGCGACGTGAGTCTCACCGTCGACCGGGGCGAGGTGGTCGTGGTGATCGGCCCGTCCGGCTCCGGCAAGTCCACCCTGTGCCGCGCGATCAACCGGCTGGAGACGATCAACTCGGGCTCCATCCGCTTCGACGGCAAGGAGCTCCCCGCCGAGGGCCGCGCGCTGGCGCGGCTGCGCAGCGAGGTGGGCATGGTCTTCCAGTCGTTCAACCTGTTCGCGCACATGAGCATCCTCGAGAACGTGATGCTCGGGCCGGTCAAGGTGCGCAAGGAGAGCAAGGCGGTGGCCCGCGAGCGCGCGCTGTCCCTGCTCGACCGGGTGGGCATCGCGAGCCAGGCCGACAAGCTGCCGGTGCAGCTGTCCGGCGGCCAGCAGCAGCGGGCCGCGATCGCCCGCGCGCTGGCGATGCAGCCCAAGGCGATGCTCTTCGACGAGCCGACCAGCGCGCTGGACCCGGAGATGGTCGGTGAGGTGCTGGACGTGATGACCTCGCTGGCCAAGGAGGGCATGACCATGATCGTGGTGACCCACGAGATGGGCTTCGCCCGCGCCGCGGCCGACCGGGTCGCCTTCATGGCCGACGGCCAGCTCGTCGAGCAGGCGCCGCCCGCCGAGTTCTTCGGCAACCCCAGGAGCGAGCGGGCGCGGGACTTCCTGTCGAAGGTCCTGCAGCACTGAGACTCCGTCGTCGTGACCGACGGCGGCTGTGAACTCCGGCGCCGCTGACCGTGGGGCCGGGCTGATGAGGGAGGGACTATTTCCATGCGTATGAAGCGTCTGGCCGCCGTCGCGGCCGTGGCCGTGCTCGCGCTCGGCGTCGCCGCGTGCGGCAGCGAGAGCGAGACCCCGGGCACCCCGTCGGGCGAGAGCCCGCTGGTCGGCAAGGCGACCGCCGGCACGCTGAAGTTCGGCGTGAAGGCGGACCAGCCCGGCCTCGGCCTGCAGACCGGCAGCACCTACGAGGGCTTCGACGTCGAGATCGCGAAGATCATCGCGAAGGGCCTCGGCGGCGACCCGGCGAAGAACACCTACGTGACGACGGTGTCGGCCAACCGTGAGCCGTTCATCCAGTCCGGCCAGGTGGACATCGTGGTGGCCACGTACACCATCAACGACGACCGGAAGAAGAAGGTCAACTTCGCCGGCCCGTACTACACCGCGGGCCAGGACCTGCTGGTGCCGACGGCCTCCACCATCACCGGCCCGGAGGGTCTGGACGGCAAGAAGGTCTGCTCGGTGGCGGGCTCCACCCCGGCCAAGCGGATCAAGGAGCAGTTCCCGAAGGCGCAGCTGCAGGAGTTCGACGCGTACTCCAAGTGCGTCGAGGCGCTGGCCAACGGCACCGTCGACGCGGTGACCACCGACGACATCATCCTCGCCGGCTACGCCTCGCAGGCGCAGTACGCGGGCAAGTTCAAGGTGGTCGGCAAGCCGTTCTCGAAGGAGCCCTACGGCATCGGCCTGAAGCTCGAGGACAAGGCCGGCTGCAACAAGATCAACGAGATCCTGAAGGCGGCGGTCGCCGACGGTTCGTACAAGGCGGCCTGGGACGCCACGCTCGGCAAGAGCGGCACCCCGGCGCCGACCCTGGACACCAGCGCGCTGACCAACTGCCCCGCGTGATCATCGGCGGGTGGGACGGGCGCACACGCCGCCCGTCCCACCCGCTTTCTTGACTACCGAGTCTTCTGAAGGGCGAGGATGGACGTCTTCTCCGATCCGGCGAACCTGCAGCTGTACATCGACGGCTTCCTGATGATCCTGAAGCTGACCGCCGCCTCGTCGCTGCTCGCGCTGGTGCTGGGCCTGCTGCTGGCGGCGTGCCGGGTGTCGCCGGTGCCGGTGCTGCGCAGCTTCGGCGCGGGCTGGGTGCACCTGTTCCGCAACACCCCGCTGACGCTGGTCATCCTGTTCTGCTACTTCGGGCTCTACAGCGCGGTGGGGGTGGAGTTCTCCGAGGACATCCACGTCAACAACTACTGGCTGGGGGTCACCGGCCTGTCGGCGTACACCGCCGCGTTCGTGTGCGAGGCGATCCGCTCCGGCATCAACACCGTGCCGCTGGGCCAGGCCGAGGCGGCGCGCGCGCTCGGGCTCACCTTCAGCCAGAACCTGCGCCTGATCATCCTGCCCCAGGCCATGCGCTCGGTGGTCGCCCCGCTGGGCAGCATCCTGATCGCGCTCACCAAGAACGCCACCATCGCCGGGGTCATCGGCGTAGCCGAGGCGTCCAACGCGATGAAGTCCCTGATCGAGGCGCGCGGCGACCAGACCATCGCGATCTTCATGGTGTTCGCGCTGACCTTCGTGGCCCTGCTCGTGCCGGTCGGCTACGGCTTCACCGTGCTGGCCAACCGCCTGATGGTGCGCCGATGAGCAGCACCCCCACCCCGTCCCGCCCCGCCTGGTTGGAGGCCCGATGAGCGCCAGCGTCCTCTACGACCACCCCGGCCCCCGCGCCCGCGCGCGCAACCGGGTGCTCAGCGTCGTCTTCGCGGTGCTGCTGCTGGCCGGCCTGTACGGCATCTACCGCGCGTTCGACAGCACCGAGCAGTGGACCTGGCAGAAGTGGCAGCCGTTCGTCGAGACCGTCGTCGTCAACGGCGTCCCGGTGAACTTCTGGACCGACTACGCGCTGCCCGGCCTGCTCGCCACGCTGCAGGCCGCCGCCACGGCGATGGTGTTCGCGCTCGCCTTCGGCCTGTTGTTCAGCGCCGCCCGGCTGTCGGAGCACCGCTGGGTCCGGGTGCCCGCCGGGGTCGTCGTCGAGTTCTTCCGTGCCGTGCCGGTGCTGCTGATGATCTTCTTCCTGTCGTTCGGCGGATTCTGGGTCTTCGGCACCTACGTGGAGCCGTTCTGGTCGGTCGTCATCGGCCTGACCTTCTACAACGGGTCGGTACTGGCCGAGGCGTTCCGGGCGGGCATCCAGGCCGTGCCGAAGGGCCAGTCCGAGGCCGCCTACAGCCTGGGCATGGTGAAATCGCAGGTCATGCGGATGATCCTGGTGCCGCAGGCGGCGCGCAGCATGCTGCCGGTGATCGTCAGCCAGCTCGTGGTCGTGCTGAAGGACACCGCTCTCGGCTACATCGTCGCCTACCCGGAGCTGATGCTGGAGGGCAGCAAGAGCTACGCGGTGTTCACCAACGTGGTGCCGACGTTCATGGTGCTCGCCGCGATCTACATCGTGATCAACGGGACTCTCACCCTGATCGCCCACCTGCTCAAGCTCCGGGCCGACCGGCGCGGGCTGAGCAACGCCGCGGTGAAGACGGCGCTGGAGGACGTCGCGGTGCAGCAGATGCGCGCCGGGCCCGGCGTTGGCGCCAACCCGTGAGCTGGTCGGCCTTCGGCCGGCTGTTTGGAGATCGCTGTCTCGTGTCAGAACCTCAGGCCAGACCTTAGGTTTTGACACGAGACAGCGATCTTCCCCTTTTGGGGGAGGACTCAGCGGGCGATCTCGGTGGTGCGGGACTCGCGGACGACCGTGATGCGGATCTGGCCGGGGTAGGTCAGCTCCTCCTCGATCTGCTTGGCCACGTCCCGGGCCAGCACCGCGGCCCCGATCTCGTCGACCTCCTCCGGGCGCACCATCACCCGGATCTCCCGGCCGGCCTGCATCGCGAACACCTTGTCCACGCCGCTCTTGGCCCCGGCGATCTCCTCGATGCGCTCCAGCCGCTTGACGTACGCCTCCAGCGACTCCCGCCGCGCCCCCGGCCGCCCGCCCGAGCAGGCGTCCGACGCCTGGGTGAGCACCGCCTCGATGGTCTGCGGCTGCACCTCGTTGTGGTGCGCCTCGATCGCGTGCACCACCTCGTCGCTCTCGCCGAAGCGGCGGGCCACGTCCGCGCCGATGAGCGCGTGCGAACCCTCCACCTCGTGGGTGAGCGCCTTGCCGATGTCGTGCAGGAACGCCGAGCGCTTGATCAGATCCGGGTCCAGCTTCAGCTCCGACGCCATGATCCCCGCGATGTGCGCGGTCTCCACCAGGTGCTTGAGCACGTTCTGCCCGTACGACGTCCGGTAGCGCAGCCGGCCCAGCAGGGTCACCAGCTCCGGGTGGATGTCGGTGATGCCGACCTCGACCAGCGCGTCCTCCGCAGCGCGCTGGCACATCCGCTCCACCTCGAACCGGGCGACGTCGTAGACCTCCTCGATGCGGTGCGGGTGGATCCGCCCGTCGAGCACCAGCTTCTCCAGGGTGAGCCGGCCGACCTCCCGGCGCACCGGGTCGAAGCAGCTCAGCAGCACCGCCTCGGGGGTGTCGTCGATGATCAGGTTGACCCCGGTGACCGTCTCGAAGGCCCGGATGTTGCGGCCCTCGCGGCCGATGATCCGGCCCTTCATCTCGTCGCTGGGCAGGTGCAGCACGCTGACCACGCTCTCGGCGGTCTGCTCGCTGGCCACCCGCTGGATCGCGTCGACCACGATGTGCCGGGCCCGCTGCTCGCCGGTGGCGCGGGCGTCGTTCTCGATGTCGCGGACCAGCAGCGCCGCCTCGCGCTTGGCCTGCACCTCGATGCTCTCCACCAGCTCGTGCTTGGCCGCGTCCGCGGTCAGCCCGGCGACCCGTTCCAGCTCCTTGCGGCGCTGCTCCTGGGCCTGGGCCAGCTCCTGCTCCTTGGCCTGCAGAGCCGCCTCCCACTTGGCCAGCTCGGCCTGGGCCGCGGCGATGCGCCGGTCCCGCTCGGCGAGGCGCTCGGCCTCCTCGACGTGCTGGCGCTCCCGCTCGGCCAGCCGCTCGGCCTCGGCCGTGTGCAGCCGCTCCCGCTCGTCCAGCCGCTGCAGCCGGCGCTCGGCCTCGGCGGCCTGCTCCTTGGCGGTGGAGGTGAGCATCGCGATCTCGCGTTCGCCGGTGCGCCGGGCGGTGGCCCGGACCTGCTCGGCGTCCTCCTCCGCCTGGCGGTGCGCCCGCTGCAGCACGGTGTCGGCCTCGGCGTGCGCCCCGTCCAGCACCCGCTGCGCCTCGGCGCGGGCCGTGGCGACCTCGGCCTTGGCCGCGGCGTTCTCGGCTCGTACGGCGGTCGCCTCGGCGCGGGCCGACGCCACGGAACGGCGCTCGTTCTCCAGCGCGGCCTGCGCGTCGGAGACGGAGTTCTGCAGCTCGGTGAGGGTCTGGCGCTGGCGCTCGCGCTCGGCCACCGCCTCCGGGTCGTCGACGATCACACTCAGCGGCAGGCCGGTCGGTGCGGTGGGGGCGCTCAGGCGGCGCATCAGCCGTACGCCCAGCGCCAGCATCCCCGCGACCAGGAGGGCGAGGACGATGATCGCCGCGAGCAGCGCCCCTTCCATCGGGGTCATGCCGTTCGCCCGTCGTACTCGCTCATGGCCTGCCTCCTGACGCTTCCGATCCGCCGACACGGTGGTGCCGGCGCGGAGGCAGACCGACCAGGTGCGTGGACCCGCACACGACGCGCACGGCACGGATCGGCCCACCCTGCCGGAATCGGCCGGGTGCGCCTGCGCACCATCACCCTCGAACCGCTACAACGGCCCTGAGCTGCGACTACATGTAAGCAGCCGCAGGGGTACGGCGGCTGCGCGTGTCCTCACCAGGCAAAACTGTTGTCGTACTGTTACACGTTCTATGTTGTGTGGTTTAACACGTACTGGTCGGTGATACCTCTCCTGCGAGGCTAGGTGCCCGATGGCGGTCCGGTCAAGAACTCATGATCGGACACCAAGAAGGACGCATCGCCCATTGTGTCCGGTTGTCCGGCGTACCACCGTTGCCGAACCGTGACACACCCGAAGACACTCCCCCACCCCCGGCGTGTCGCCAACCCGACTCCCAGCCCCACCCAGGCCACCCCACCCGGCCCCGCCCCGGTCCCACCGGGGGCTGCTCCGAGCCAAGATCGCTATCTCGTGTCGAAACCTGCGGTCAGACGCTGCTTTTCGACACGAGACCGCGATCTTCGTCCACACCGTCCCGGTCCGGCGGCGAGCCACGCCGCTCAAGATCGCCGTTTCGTGTCGAAACCCCTGGCTGGAGCCCACATTTCGACACCAACTCGCGATCATCGCACCGGCAACCACCCCGGCTGGCACCGGCGGCGACGTGCCAGCGCGCACCCCACCCGGACCGCGGCGGCGCACAGGAGGTACACCCGCACCTCTCCGGCGCGGGTGTCGAACTTCACTGGTCCGGGAGGTCGAACGTGTCCGGGTCGATCAGCTCGGCGAGCTCCGCGTCCTCGGCACTGCGGGCCGCCAGCGCGGCCTTCACCGCGCGCACCGCCACCCCGCCCGGGTAGCCCTTGCGCGCCAGCGCCCCGACCACCCGCCGGAAAACGGCGTCGGGCTCCCCGCGGGTGGTCCGCAGCTTGCGCACGGCCAGCTCGTACGCGGTCTGCTCCTGGGTCTCGTCGTCCAGCTCGGCCAGCGCCTCGGTGACGACCTCCTGGTCGACGCCCTTGCGGCGCAGCTCCTGGCTCAGCGCCCGGGACGCCAGCCCTCGGCCGTGATGGCGGCTGGACACCCAGGCCCGCGCGAAGGCCGCGTCGTCGATGATGCCGACCTCGTCATACCGGTCCAGCACCGTCTCGGCGACCTCGGCCGCCACGTCCCGCTTGGCCAGCGCCGCCGCCAGCTCCGCCCGGGTCCGCGGGCGCACGGCGAGCTGGCGCAGGCAGATCTCCCGCGCCAGCTCGTAAGGGTCCTTCGCGGCCTGTTCCCGCTCGGCCCGCCGCGTGCGCGGCTCGGCGTCGCCGAGGCCGTCGGCGGGCAGGCCGTCCGGGTCGTGGCCGGGGCGCGCGGACCGGGCCGGGGCGGGCGGCTTCGCGTCCCATCCCCGGCCGGTGCGCGCACCGCGCCGTCGTCCCGCCATCGGTCAGCTCTCGGGCAGGCCGATCAGAAGTCCACCGGGGGCAGCGCCGGGCCGCCGGCCGCGTCGCCGGCCGTCGACTGGCCCACGCCCAGCTTCTCCAGGATCTTCTTCTCGATCTCGGCGGCGACGTCCGGGTTCTCCTTGAGGAACTCGCGCGCCTTCTCCTTGCCCTGGCCTAGCTGGTCGCCCTCGTACGTGTACCAGGCGCCGGCCTTGCGGATGATGTTCTGCTCGACGCCGACGTCGATCAGCGAACCCTCACGCGAGATGCCCTTGCCGTACATGATGTCGAACTCGGCCTGCTTGAACGGCGAGGCGACCTTGTTCTTGACCACCTTGACGCGGGTCCGGTTGCCGACGACCTCGGTGCCGTCCTTGAGGCTCTCGATGCGGCGGATGTCCAGGCGCACCGAGGCGTAGAACTTCAGCGCCTTGCCACCGGTGGTGGTCTCGGGGCTGCCGAACATCACACCGATCTTCTCGCGCAGCTGGTTGATGAAGATCGCGGTGGTGTTGGAGCTGCTCAGACCACCGGTCATCTTGCGCAGCGCCTGGCTCATGAGGCGGGCCTGCAGACCGACGTGGCTGTCGCCCATCTCACCCTCGATCTCGGCGCGGGGCACCAGCGCCGCCACCGAGTCGATCACGATGAGGTCCAGCGCGCCGGAACGCACCAGCATGTCGGCGATCTCCAGCGCCTGCTCACCGGTGTCCGGCTGGGAGACCAGCAGGGCGTCGGTGTCCACGCCGAGGGCCCGCGCGTACTCCGGGTCGAGGGCGTGCTCGGCGTCGACGATCGCGGCGATGCCGCCGTTGCGCTGCACGTTCGCGATCGCGTGCAGGGCCAGCGAGGTCTTGCCGCTGGACTCGGGGCCGTAGATCTCGACGATGCGGCCGCGCGGCAGACCGCCGATGCCCAGCGCCACGTCGAGCGCGATGGAGCCGGTCGGGATGATCGCCATCTGCTGCACCGGGCGCTCGCCGAGGCGCATCACCGAGCCCTTGCCGAACTGCTTGTCGATCTGGGCGAGCGCCAGATCGAGGGCCTTGGTCTTATCGGGGTTGGTCGCCATCTTCGTCGCCACCTCTTTTAGGGCACTGTCAGTCGCCGACTTCGCAGCCTTCTTCGTCACGCGGACACGCTAGGCGCTGGGTCCGACAAAGGCGATGCGGGCACGCCAGGCTGTGGACAAGGACGCGTTATCCGGAGCACTGGTCAGGACGATAGCCGAACATGTGTACGAGCGCCATCCTGCCACGCCGTAGGCGTGTCCGCAGACTTAATGCCGCTTACCGCAGGCGTGCGGGCACCCGTTCGGCGTAGTGGTCGCACACGGCGCGCCAGATCAGGTGCACCTCCTCGCCGTCGGCCAGGGCGCTGTCGATCGTCCGCCCGCCCAGCTGGGGCAGCACCTGGTCGGCGGCGACGCTGGACGCGTACGCGGGCCCGAACACCTCGCGCAGCCGTTCGAAGAAGTCGGTCCGTCGCATCGGGCTAGTCTGCCACTTTCAGGTCCGCCACGGCGGACAGCGTGGTCGGGCGCAGCGCCAGCGCGATCAGCGGGATCGTGCTCAGCCCGGCGAGCAGCGTCAGCACGGCGTACCCGGACAGCTCCACCACCACCCCGGACAGCACCCCGGCGCCCGCCCCGGCCAGCCCGGTGACCAGGTCCGACAGGCCCTGCGCGCGGGCCTTGACGGCCAGCGGCACCGACTCGGTGAACAGCGTCGAGCCGCCGACCATGGTGCCCGACCAGCCCAGCCCGAGCATGACCAGCGCCACGGTGAGCCGGGCGGTGTCGTGCCCGGCGGTGCCCGCCACCGCGCAGGCGGCGACGAGCAGCACCACCCCGCCCAGGATCACCGGCACCCGCCCGGCCCGGTCGGCCAGCCAGCCCACCACCGGCGACAGGCCGTACATGCCGGCCACGTGCAGGCTGAGCACGAAGCCGACGATGCGCAGGGTGTCCGGGGCGCTGTGGCTCTCGCCGATGTGCACCGGCGTCATCGCCATGACCGCGACCATGACCAGGTGGCCGAGCGCCACCGCGGCCATGCCGAGCCGGGCCGGCGGCGACGCCAGCACCGCCCGCGCCGCCGCGCCGAGCGTCTGCCCGGAGCGGCCGCCGTCGCCCTCGGCACGAGTGGGCGCGGCCATGGCGGCGGCCTCCGGCACGGCCGTGGCGGGCCCGGCCACCGGGCCGGGTGCGGCCGCCGTCGCGGGCGGCGCGGTGGCGGGTCCGCCGGTGCCGCCCGTCTGGGCCAGGAGCAGCGGATCGGGGCGCAGGAACACGGTGAGCAGCAGCGCGCTGACCCCGAACGACGCGGCCGCGAAGGCGAACGGCCCGGCCAGCACCGGGATGCCGGACCCGGCGAGCACGCCGCCGAGCGGGGCGGCCAGGTTCGGCCCGACCACCGCGCCGAGTGTGGTGGACCACACGACCAGCGACAGCTGCCGTCCGCGGCGCTGCGGCTCGGCGAGGTCCGTGGCGGCGTAGCGGGACTGCAGCTTGGCCGTGCTGCCCGCGCCGAACAGGAAGAAGCCCACGAACAGCAGCGGGATCGAGTCGAGCAGCGCCGAGGCGAGCACGCCGAGGCCGCCCACCGCGCCGGTGAGGTAGCACAGGGCCAGGCCGGGGCGCCTGCCGTACCGGCTCATCAGCGCGGTGGCGGGCAGGGCGAGGATGCCGCCGCCCACCACGGCCGCGCTCTGCGCGGCGCCGGACAGCGCGGTGCCCGCCATCTCGCGGGTGAGCAGCGCGCCCACCGAGATGCCCATGGCCACGCCGAGGCCGCTGACGACTTCGACGACCATGAGCAGCCGGATGGTTCTGGCCTGCACCGCGGCGTACGCGGCGACGTTCGGCGCCATGAGGGGGCTCCCGGGGGTGTAAGGGGCGAGGACGCGACACCTACCTTGCCTGATCGACGTCGTTCGCACCGGCCCGGCCGGTTGAGAAGGACTCGGGTATCGTCGTCCCCGAACAAAAACCCCCAGTACGGGCCACGTCCGCCGGGACCCCCGACCAGGCCTCAACCGTCCGGTCAGACCGCGGCACGTTTGGCAACTCCCGGCCCCGCTGGAACGTCCTGTGAAGGAGGCAGCGCCGCTGCCCCCTTCGGAAAGAGCCACTGGGCGACGCGTCGCCGCGCCACCCAGCCGATCGGGGAGGACCATCCCGTGACCATCACCCCCGTCACGCCTCAGGCGATGACCGCCGAGCAGCGTGAGCAGTTCGAGCGCGACGGCTACCTGATCGTCCGCAACGTGCTGTCGCCCGACGAGGTCGCGCACTACGCGGCCGCCGTCGACCGCGTGTACGCCGAGCACGAGGCCGTCGGCAAGCTGGGCGCGGACGCCTCGCTGCACAAGCTCAGCGCCGTCGCCAGCTGCCCCGAGCTGAACGGCCTCGTCGACCACCCCGCGGTGTTCCCGCTCGTCTGGTCGATGATCGGCTGGAACGTGCACGTGTACCACTCGCACCTCGACGTGCACCCGCCGATCAAGCAGACGAAGCCCTACCGCTTCGAGTGGCACCAGGACGGCGGCCGCCAGAACGGCGAGCTGGAGACCGACCCGCGCCCCCGCCTGTCGGTCAAGCTTGCGTTCTGGCTGTCGGACGTGTCCGAGCCCGGCCGCGGAAACTTCAAGGTCGTGCCCGGCAGCCACAAGATGAACCGGATCGACGGCCCGCCGAGCCGCGACATCGAGTGGCCCGACCCGGCCGGCGCCATCGAGGTCTGCGTGCACCCCGGTGACGCGGTCTTCTTCGACCGCCGCATCTGGCACGCGCGCTCGAACAACTACTCGGAGATCACCCGCAAGGCGGTCTTCTTCGGCTACACCTTCCGCTGGATCGCCACCCGCGACGAGCGGCCGGCGGCCGAGCACGTGGCGCGGCTGAACCCGGTCCAGCGCCAGCTGGTCGGCGCGCTCGAGGGCCGGATCGACGACCCGGTGGACGGCGGCGACCACGCGTGGGGCTACTTCCCCGACGAGGTCCCGCTGTACACCGACCTCAAGGAGCGCGGTCTGCTCGACTCGTCCTTCCCCTGGCTGCGTCGCTAGCCGTCAGACGTCGATCGCCGTCTCGGGTCCGCAGGTGCGGACCCGGGGCGGCGATCCTCATTTCCGGCCGGTACGCGTCAGCGCAGGTCCTCCGGGAGGAGGTCCATGAGCAGGCCGTCGTGCCAGGTGCCGTCCGGGCCGCGCTCGTAGCGGCGCATCACGCCCACCGGCTGGAAGCCCACCTTGGCGTAGCAGGCGATCGCCGCGGTGTTGTCCGCCGCCGGGTCGATGACCAGCCGGTGGTGCCCCAGCTCGCCGATCAGGTGCCGGGCCAGCGTGCGTACCGCGTCCGAGCCCAGCCCGCGCCCGTGCACGGCCGGGTCGAGGTAGAGGTCCATGCCCGCGTGCCGGTACATGGCATCGCTCTCCTCGGTCCACTGGATCGCGCCGACCACCTGCCCGTCGTGCTCCACCACGAGCAGCTCCAGATCCGGGTCGTCGAGGTCGGCGGCGATCTCCGCGGCGAGGTCGTCGCCCTGCCAGCGCACGCGCACCTCCGGGGCGGCGCGGATCTCGGCGAGCCGGTCCACGTCCGCGGGCTCGGCCGGGCGCAGCGCCACCCGCTCGCCGTGCAACGTCGTCATGCCGCCACCGTACGGCGCGGTCCGCGTCCCGGCCGCCGGATTACCCATGATCGACTCTGGACAGCGC
Organism: Catellatospora sp. IY07-71; assembly: GCF_018326265.1. Taxonomy (GTDB): domain Bacteria; phylum Actinomycetota; class Actinomycetes; order Mycobacteriales; family Micromonosporaceae; genus Catellatospora. The sequence goes on along the minus strand of NZ_AP023360.1, from coordinate 2,734,398 downwards.
TCGCTAGGCTCGGCCGTATGCAGATGACATGCCCGAAATGCCATGGCCAGATGCGGCAGTACGAGCGCAACGGCGTGACCGTCGACCAGTGCACCGAGTGCCGCGGCATCTTCCTCGACCGCGGCGAGCTGGAGCGCCTCACCCAGGCCGAGAACGCCTGGCACGGCAGCCGGCAGCAGCACAGCAGCCCTCCCCCGCAGCAGCACCACCCGCAGCAGCACGGGTACCGCGACCACGACTCCGGCGAGTACCCCCGCTACGACAAGCACCACGGCCAGAGCCACGGGCACGGCCACCACAAGCGCCAGGAGTCCTTCCTCGACGACCTCTTCGGCTGACCCGCCACCGCCCGCCCCGCCGCCGCGCTCGCCGTCAGCGCAGGGCGGCGGGGTGCGGGTGGACCGCGGCGGCCACCGCGGCCGCGAGCGCCGGGGCCTCCTCCGGCCGCAGGGCGGCCACGGTGATGCGGATGCCCGGTCCGGTGGCGGTGCGGAAGACATGGCCGGGGGTGACGGCGTATCCGGCGTCGCGCAGCGACGCGACCGCGCCGGTCTCGTCCGGCACCGGCACCCACACGTTGATGCCGGTGCGCCCGGTCGCCGCCACCCCGCGCGCGTGCAGGGCCGCGAGCAGTGCGCCGCGGCGCTCGTCGTACGCCCGCCCGGCGGCGGCGATCTCCGCGGCCACCGCGGATGAGGTCCACAGCCCCAGCAGGGTGCGCTGCAACAGCCCGGAGACCCAGCCCGCGCCGAGCCGCAGCCGCCCCTCGACCCGGGAGACCGTCTCGGCGTCCCCGGCGAGCACCGCGCAGCGCAGGTCGGGCCCGTAGGGTTTGCTGGCGCTGCGCAGGAACGCCCAGGCCGGGCCGGCCGCGACCGGATGCAGCGGCACCGCGGCCAGCTCCCCGGCGTGGTCGTCCTGGATCACGAACACGTCGCGCAGCAGCGGCCGCAGCGCGGCGGCCCTGGCGGCGCTCACCGAGGCGCCGGTCGGGTTCTGCGCGCGCACCGTGACGATCGCGGCGCGCGCCCCGGCGGCCAGCGCGGCACGCACCCCCTGCTCGGTGGGCCCTTCGTCGTCTACCGGCATGGAGACCGGGACCAGCCCGCGCGCGGCGACCAGGTCGAGCAGCGCGGCCCAGCCGGGGTCCTCGACGGCGACCCGGTCGCCGGGCCGCAGCCGCGCCTCCAGCAGCCGGTCCAGCCCGTCCAAAGCCCCGCTGACCAGGGTGTACGCCGCATCGCCGGGCAGCTCCGGGAGCCGGGTGCGGGCGTGCGCGAGCAGTTCGGGCAGCGGCCCGCCGTCGGCGTACCGCAGCGGGGCGGCCTGGCCCGCGGCCAGCTCGGCGGCGACGGTGTGCAGCACCGGCGCGAGTCCGGGCAGCAGCGCGGGATCGGGCTCGCCGTCGGACAGGTCGCGCACCCCGGCGGGCAGCGGCACGGCCCGGCGCGCGCGGCCCGTGGCGATCGGCGTGACCGGGCGGACCCGGGTGCCGTGGCGGCCGGCGGTGACCACGATGCCCCGGTCGCGCAGCCGCTGGTAGGCCGCCGCGACGGTGGCCGGGCTGACCGAAAGCTCGGTGGCCAGCGCCCGCACGCTGGGCAGCGCGTCGCCAGGGGCCAGGCCGCCGCCGCGCACCCCCTCCTCCACGGACGCGGCTATCGCCGTTGCCGTGCCACCGGTGATCGGATATCGTACTGCCACAAAGTCAAGTATGTACTAGTACATTACGACGAGTCAAGGAGGCGGACATGGCCGGCACCGAGCCGTCCGCGTACCCCCGGACCCCGCGCACCACCGCGCTGCGTATGCGCGAGCGCATGTCCTACGACCGCGCCGCCGCGCACGCGATCCTCGACGAGGCGTGGCACTGCACGCTCTCCTTCGTGCTCGACGGCGAGCCCCGCGTCCTGCCTACGTTGCACGTGCGCGTGGGAGACACGCTCTACCTGCACGGCTCCAGCGGGGGCCGGATGGGCCTGGGCGCCCGCGGCGGCCTGCGCGTCGCCGCCTGCGTGACCCACCTGGACGGGCTGGTGCTGGCCCGCTCGCAGTTCCACCACAGCGCCAACTACCGCTCGGTGATCGCCCACGGCACCGCCGAGCTGGTCACCGACGAGGCCGAGAAGCTGCGCGTGTTCACCGCGCTGGCGGAGAAGATCGGCTCCGGCCACGCCGCGCGCACCCGGCCGCCGTCGGCGAAGGAGCTGGCCCAGACCGCCCTGCTGGCCCTGCCGCTGGACGAGGTCTCCGTCCGCGCCCGCACCGGCACCGCCGGCGACGACGAGGAGGACCTCGACCTGCCGTACTGGGCGGGTGTGCTCCCCCTGCGTGTGGAGCCCGGCCGCGCCGAGCCCGCCCCCGGCGTCACCGTGCCCGTCCCCGACTACCTGGGCTTGGAGCGCGGCCCGTGGTTCGAGCCGGTGGTCCTGCGCGGCGAGCGGGTGACCCTGGAGCCGCTGGACCTGTCCCACGTGGACGGCCTGTTCGCCGCTGTCGGCGGCGACGACGAGGTATGGCGCTGGCTCAGCCGCAGCACCCCCCACACCCCCGCCGACCTGGCCCCGTTCGTCGAGATCGCGCTGGACATGCAGCACCGCGGCGAGCGCGTCCCCTGGGTGCAGCGCGACACCGCCACCGGCGAGATCCTCGGCACCACGTCGTACTACGCGATCGACCCGAAGCACCGCCAGCTCGGCATCGGCCACACGTTCCTGGCCCGTAAGGCCTGGCGCACCGGCGTCAACACCGAGTCCAAGCTGCTCCTGCTCGAACGCGCCTTCGACGTCCTCGGCTGCGAGCGCGTCGAATGGCACACCGACCACCGCAACGAGCGCTCGCAGGCCGCCATCGCCCGCCTCGGCGCAACCCGCGAGGGCGTACACCGCCACCACCGCCTGCGCCCCGACGGCACCTGGCGCGACACGGTCACCTTCAGCATGCTCGCCACCGACTGGCCCACCGCCCGCCAGCGCCTTCAGTAAAGGAAGGGCACCTTCTTAACGCTATGCGTAGTAGAAGGTGCCCTTCTTAACCTCTCCCAGGTGACACAGCACACGCCACACCTCGACCTAACGGCCGACACGCATTTCGCTCCTTACGAGAGAGGATGGCCACATGCTCGGCATCAGCGACCTGTGGACCTTCGTGCTCGGCACCATCGCGATCGTGCTGCTGCCCGGACCGAACTCGATGTACGTGCTCGCCGTCGCCGCCCGCCGCGGCGTACGCCAGGGCTACCGCGGCGCGCTCGGCGTGTTCTGCGGCGACGGCGTGCTGATGCTCGTCTCGGCGGCCGGCATGGCCTCACTGCTGCGCGCCGTCCCCGCCCTGTTCATGATCGTCAAGTACGCCGGCGCGGCGTACCTCGGCTACGTGGGCATCCGCATGGTGATCAGCGCCGTACGCAGCTGGCGCGAGCGGGCCGCGGGCCGGCCCGAGACGTCCGCCGCGCAGCCGGAGCCCAAGGCCGAGAACGCGTTCCGCCGCGCCTTCACCATCAGCCTGATGAACCCGAAGGCGATCCTGTTCTTCGTCTCGTTCTTCATCCAGTTCGTCGACCCCGGGTACGCCTACCCCGCGGCGTCGTTCGTGCTGCTGGCGATCATCGTGCAGCTCTGCAGCGCGCTCTACCTCAGCCTGCTCATCTTCAGCGGCAACCGCCTCGCGGCGACCTTCCGCAGCAGGCGCCGCCTGGCCGCCGCCGGCACCAGCGCCGTCGGCGCCCTCTTCGTCGGCTTCGGCGTCAAACTGGCCACCTCGTCCCTTTAACCGGCAACGCCCGGCCCTGCTCGACTCCCCCGCCACCGGCCGGCCCCACGGCCACCCCACCCGACGAAGATCGCTGTCCGGTGTCCAAACCTGAGGCCCAGCCCCACCTTCCGACACGAAACACCGATCACGAATCGGCAGGCCGAACCCAGACCGGGCCAATCGGGCCAACTGCGCCCGGAATGATCGCGAGTTACTGTCCAAACCAAGGTGTGACCGCACTTTGCGACGCGAAGCACCGATCTCCACCCTCGGCGCCGGTCTTGAAGGGCACCGCCCCATCCCGCCACACAGCCGTCGGCCCACCACATCACCCCGGACGAGACCGAGGCCGATGTGACAGGCCGACGTCACTGGCGGATAACCACGGCCCAGCACCGCCACCCCGCCAAAGGGCAGCAAAAACGGTCGGCGTCGAAGCCGGCCGGGAACGCTGGAGGCGGGCGGGTCAGGCGATGGACGGCTCGGGGATGAGCAGGTCGTGGCGGCCCAGGTCGCGGATGATGTCGTTGACCACCCAGATGTCCACGTGCGCGGGGCGCGCGTGGCTGTGCGGGTGCCGGGCGTCGCGGTTGCGGACCACGAAGTAGTGCACGGCCGCCCGGACGCGGGCCCGGTCGACGGCGCTGGCGCGCACCGTCTCGCGGATCAGCGCGCGCAGGTGATGAGCGATGCGCTCGGCCAGCGCGAGTTCGTGGCCGGTGTGGCCGGGCTGGTCGGCCTGCAGGCGGGCGAGGTGCCCGTCGAGCTGGCGCAGCAGGACGTCGGACTCATGGCGGCCGTTCTTCCTGTCGGCTGCCGGTGCGGTCTGTCGTTCGGTCATATCACCCTCCGCACACCGTGTTCGATGTGTTACTCATCGTGAGCAAGACGGTACGTGATTCGGGCGCATCCGGGCAACCCTCACATCCGCTCCGTCTCATCCTCTGGGCGTACCCGAGCGTCGGCGTGGCAAACGCCACAGCCGGCGGACTCACCCGTCGGTGCCAGGTAAAACACTCGACGCGGTCCCCGCTGTTCCCGCCGGGCGAATGTCGGTGGGGGCGGGCAGGATGGTCGGTGATGAATGCTCCCGCGCTTGCCGCCGCAGAGTTCGGGCCCGCCACACGGGCCTGGTTCGACGCGGCCTTCGCCGCGCCCACCGCGGCCCAGGCCGGTGCCTGGCAGGCCGTGAGCGCGGGCGCGAACGCGCTGGTGGTGGCCCCTACCGGCTCGGGCAAGACGCTGGCGGCGTTCCTGTGGGCGCTGGACCGGCTGGCCCACGAGCCGCTGCCGGCGGACCCGACCCGCCGCTGCCGCGTGCTGTACGTCAGCCCGCTGAAGGCGCTGGCCGTGGACGTCGAGCGCAACCTGCGCACCCCGCTGACCGGGATCAGGCACGCGGCGGCCCGGCTGGGCCTGGCCGAGCCGGACATCTCGGTGGGCATGCGCACCGGCGACACCCCCGCCGAGGAGCGGCGCACGTTCCAGCGCCGCCCGCCGGACATCCTGATCACCACGCCCGAGTCGCTGTTCCTGCTGCTCACCTCGCAGGCACGGGAGTCCCTGCGGGGCGTGGAGACGGTGATCGTCGACGAGGTGCACGCGGTCAGCGCGACCAAGCGCGGCGCGCACCTGGCGCTGTCCCTGGAGCGCCTGGACGCGCTGCTGGAGCGGCCCGCGCAGCGCATCGGCCTGTCCGCCACGATCGAGCCGGTGGAGACCGCGGCCCGCTTTCTGGGCGGGGCCGCCCCGGTCACCGTGGTCCAGCCGAAGACCGCCAAGACCATCGAGGTCAGCGTCGAGGTCCCGGTCGAGGACATGACCGCGCTCGACGAGGGCCACGCCGACGACGAGGGCCCGCGCCGCGCCTCGATCTGGCCCGCCGTCGAGGAGCGGGTGTACGAGCTGATCAAAGCGCACCGCTCGACGATCGTCTTCGCCAACTCCCGCCGCGGCGCCGAGCGCCTCTGCGCGCGCCTCAACGAGCTGGCCGCCGAGCGGGTGGTGCAGCCCGTGCCACCGCCCGCCCAGATCATCGCCCAGTCCGGCACGGGGTACGGCGCACCGCCGCAGCTCGCCCGCGCCCACCACGGCTCGGTGTCCAAGGAGGAGCGCAAGCAGATCGAGGAGGAGCTGAAGTCGGGCCGGCTGCCCGCCGTCGTCGCCACCTCCAGCCTCGAACTAGGCATCGACATGGGCGCCGTGGACCTGGTGGTGCAGGTCGGCGCACCGCCGAGCGTGGCAGCCGGGCTGCAGCGCGTCGGCCGGGCCGGGCACCAGGTGGGCGCGGTCTCGCGCGGCGTGGTGTTCCCGGTGCACCGCGGCGACCTGCTGTCCTGCGCGGTGGTGTCGCTGCGGATGACGGCCGGGCGGCTGGAGCCGCTGGATTTCCCGCACAGCCCGCTGGACGTGCTGGCGCAGCACATCGTGGCGATGACCGCGCTGGACGAGTGGACGGTCGCCGACCTGGCCGCGCTGGTACGCCGGGCCGCGCCGTTCGCCGCGCTGCCCGAGTCGGCGCTGCACGCGGTGCTGGACATGCTGGCCGGGCGCTACCCGTCGACCGCGTTCGCCGAGCTGCGCCCGCGCATCGTCTGGGACCGCGCGGCGGACCTGCTCACCGGCCGCCCCGGCAATCAGCGCCTGGCGGTCACCTCCGGCGGCACCATCCCCGACCGCGGCCTGTTCGGCGTCTTCCTCGCCGGTTCCGAGAAGGCGTCCCGGGTCGGCGAGCTGGACGAGGAGATGGTGTACGAGTCGCGCGTGGGCGACGTGTTCGCGCTGGGCACCAGCTCGTGGCGCATCGAGGACATCACCCCCGACCGGGTGCTGGTCTCGCCCGCCCCCGGCCAGCCCGCCCGGCTGCCGTTCTGGAAGGGCGACCAGGCGGGCCGCCCCGTGGCGCTGGGCAAGGCGCTCGGCGCGTTCTTGCGCAACCCGGCCAGCCTGGACAGTCTCGACGAGGCCGCGAAGAGCAACCTGACGGCATACCTGGAGGAGCAGCGGGCCGCCACCCGGCACCTGCCCGACGACCGGACGGTGCTGGTCGAGCGCTTCCGCGACGAGCTGGGCGACTGGCGCATCGTGCTGCACAACGTGCTCGGCGCGCCCGTCAACGCGCCCTGGGCGCTGGCCATCGGCCAGCGGCTGCGCGAGCGGTACGGCGTCGACGCGCAGGTGCACGCCGCCGACGACGGGATCGTGGTCCGGCTGCCGGAGACCGCCGACGAGCCGCCCGCGGCGGACGTGTTCGCGTTCGACGCCGACGAGATCGAGTCGCTGGTGGCCGAGACGGTCGGCGGCTCGGCGCTGTTCGCGTCCCGGTTCCGCGAGTGCGCGGCGCGTTCGCTGCTGCTGCCCCGCCGCGATCCGGGCCGCCGCCAGCCGCTGTGGCAGCAGCGCCAGCGGGCCGCCCAGCTGCTCGACGTGGCCCGCGACTACCCCGACTTCCCGGTGACCCTGGAGGCGGCGCGGGAGTGCCTGCGCGACGTGTTCGACCTGCCGTCGCTGGCCTCGATGATGCGCGACATCGCCGCCCGGAAGATCCGTATGGTGGAGGTGTCCACCCCGCAGCCGTCGCCGTTCGCCCGCTCGCTGCTGTTCGGCTACGTCGGCGCGTTCCTGTACGGCGAGGACGTGCCGCTGGCCGAGCGCCGGGCCGCCGCGCTGGCGCTGGACCCGACGCTGCTGGGCGAGCTGCTGGGCCGTATCGAGCTGCGCGAGCTGCTCGACCCGGCGGTGATCGCGGAGACGGCGCTGCGGCTGCGCTGGGCCGACCGGCGGGTCCGCGACGCCGAGGACACCGTGGAGATGCTGCGCCGCCTCGGCGACCTGACCCACGACGAGATGACCGAGCGGGGCGCCGAGGCGGACTGGGTCGTGGCGCTGGCCCGCGCCGGGCGGGTGCTCGCGGTCCGGGTGGCGGGCGAGGAGCGCTGGATCGTCGCCGAGGACGCGGGCCGCTACCGCGACGCGCTCGGCGTGGCCCTGCCGCCCGGCCTGCCTGCCGCGTACGCCGCGCCGGTCGCCGACCCGCTGCTCGACCTGATCGGGCGGTACGCGCGCACCAACGGCCCGTTCCGGGCCGACGACTGCGCCCGGCGGTTCGGGCTGGGCGTGGCCGTGGTCGAGCACACGCTGCACCGGCTGGCGGCCTCCGGACGCCTGGTCTCGGGCGAGTTCACCGCCCACTCCGACGGCGGTTTCGTCGAGTGGTGTGACGCGGAGGTGCTGCGTACGCTGCGCCGCCGCAGCCTGGCCGCGCTCCGCAAGGAGATCGAGCCGGTCCCGCCGGACGTGCTCGGCCGTTTCCTGCCCGCCTGGCAGCATGTGGGGCGGCGCAGCGAGGGCATCGACGCGGTCGCCGCCGCCGTCGACCAGATCCAGGGCGTGCCGGTGCCCGCCTCGGCGCTGGAACGCCTGGTGCTGCCCGGCCGCGTGGCCGACTACACGCCGTCCTACCTGGACGAGCTGTGCGCCACCGGCGAGGTGGTGTGGGCCGGGGCGGGCGCGATCGGCGGCAGCGACGGCTGGGTCGTGCTGGCCTTCGCCGACGCGGCCCCGCTGCTGCTCCCGCCCCCGGCGGAGCTCGCGCTGACCCCGGTGCACGAGGCGGTGCTCGACAGCCTCGGCGGCGGGGCGCTGTTCTTCCGGCAGCTCGCCGAGCGGGCCGCGGCCGAGCACGCCGACCTGCTGGCCGCCGTGTGGGACCTGGTCTGGGCCGGGCTGGTCAGCAACGACACGCTCGCCCCGGTGCGGGCGCTGCTGTCCGGCGGCGGGGGCGCGCACCGGGCCAAGCCGACCCCGGGCCGCGCCCGCTACCGGCGGCCCGGCCTGACCGGCGGGCGGTCCCTCTCCTCCGCGCTCGGCGGCATGGCCCACCTGCCCAGCGCGGCGGGCCGCTGGCACGTGCTCGGCGCGCGGGACACCGACCCCACCGCCCGCGCCGCCGCGCTCGCCGACGCGCTGCTGGAACGGCACGGTGTGGTCACCCGCGGCGCGGTCGCCGCCGAAAACCAGCCCGGCGGGTTCGCCGCCGTGTATCCGGTGCTGTCCGCGCTGGAGGAGCGCGGCGCGGCCCGGCGCGGCTACTTCGTCGAAGGGCTGGGCGCGGCCCAGTTCGCGCTGCCGGGGGCGGTGGACCGGCTGCGCTCGTACACCGAGCGCGACGGCGCGGGCAAGGCGCTGGTGCTGGCCGCCACCGACCCGGCCAACCCCTACGGCGCGGCGCTGCCGTGGCCGCACACCACCGAGGGCCACCGGCCGGGCCGCAAGGCGGGCGCGCTGGTGGTGCTCGTCGGCGGCGCGCTGGCGCTGTACGTCGAGCGCGGTGGGCGTACCCTCCTCTCCTTCACCGACGACGAGACCGCGCTCGCCGCCGCGGCCGCAGCCCTGACCGGGGCCGTGTCCAGTGGCGCGCTGGGCGCGCTGACCGTGGAGCGCGCCGACGGCGAGGCCGTCACCGGCAGCCCCCTCGGCGCGGCGCTGGAGGCGGCCGGCTTCCGCATCACCCCCCGCGGCCTGCGCATCCGCGGCTGACCGACGGCCCGCCCCGGCCACCCCGAGGTGGCGGTCAGGGAAAGACCAGGGAACGGGATGCCGGATACGGGCTGGCGAGCCGCGTCCGGACGGTGGCATGCTGCGGTTCATGACCGTCGCCGCCGCCCCCACGCGCCGTGACTCCTATGTGGACTTCCTCCGGGCGCTGAGCCTGATCGTGGTGGTGCTGTGGCACTGGGCGTTCACCATCCTGGACTGGCGCGACGACGGCCCGCACGCCACCAGCCCGCTCGGCTTCACCCGGGGGCTGTGGCTGGCCACCTGGCTGCTGCAGGTCATGCCGCTGTTCTTCTTCATCGGCGGCTTCGTGCACCTGCGCACCTGGGAGAAGGCCCGCTCCCGCGGGGTGACCATGGGCGCGTTCATCGGGCGGCGCATGGGGCAGCTGCTCATCCCCGCCGGGATCGTGCTGCTGCTGTGGATCGGCCTGGGCTCCCTCATCGGGGCGTACTTCAACCTCACCGGCGTGGGCCGCGCGGTGAAGCTGGTGGTCAGCCCGCTGTGGTTCCTCGGGGTGTACCTGATGCTGATCGCGCTGCTGCCGGTCAGCCTGTGGCTGCACCGCAAGGCCGGGGTGCTGGCCCTGGTCTGGCTGGCGGGCGCGTCGATGATGGTCGACGTGCTGCGCTTCGGCAGCGACCTGGAGGACATCGGCTGGCTGAACATGGTGCTGGTGTGGGGCCTGGCCCACCAGGCGGGCTTCTTCTACCAGAACGTGGTCGACTCACCCCGGCGCAACGACTGGGCGCTGCTCTGGACCGGCCTGTTCGGGCTGGTCGGCCTCGTCGGCTCCGGGCTGTATCCGGGCTCCATGGTCGGCGTGCCCGGCGAGCGCTTCTCCAACATGGCCCCGCCCACCTTCGTCATCGTGGCACTGCTGGCGTTCCAGATCGGATTCGCCGAGCTGCTCCGCCCGCGCATGCAGGTGCTGCTGGAACGCCCCCGCTGGAAGCGCGCCAACGAGCTGATCAACGAGTTCTCGCTGCCGCTCTACCTGGTGCACACCACCGGCATGGCCATCTTCCTGTTCCTGACCTGGCTGTGGCTGCGCTACGACATGGACAAGCCCGCCGACGTGGACCTGGGCTGGTGGTTGACCCGGCCGCTGGCCATCATCGGCCCGCTGATCTGCACGATCCCGGTGTTGCTGCTGTTCCGCAACCTGCACCGCCGTGGCACGGCGGCGGCCGCCGCCCGACGCGCCGCCGAGGCGGAGAAGGCGGCGGATACGCAGTCCGCGGCGGTGCCCGCGCCGCGTGAACCGGCAGTCGAGGACGCCTCGGCCGAGGAGGCGAGCGCGCCGCGCCGGCCATAGTGGACAACGGACCGGATCGGTCTACCTTCGTAGGCATGCCCGGATACGACTACATCTCGTTCACGACCGACTACGGACTGTCGGACGGGTTCGTCGCGGCCTGCCACGGGATGATCGCCCGCGGCGCTCCCGAAGCCCGGATCATCGACGTCACCCACCTGATCGCGCCCGGCGACATCACCCGCGGCGCGGCCGTGCTCGCCCAGACCGTGCCGTACCTGCCCGACGCCGTACACCTGGCGGTCGTCGACCCCGGTGTGGGCACGGTCCGCCGTCCCGTGCTGCTGCGGACCCCGCGCGGCCTGCTCGTCGGCCCCGACAACGGCCTGCTGGTATGGGCCGCGCAGGCGCTCGGCGGCGTCACCGCGGCGTACGAGCTGGCCAGCGCCGACTGGTTCGCCCCGAACGTGTCCCGCACCTTCCACGGCCGCGACGTGTTCGCCCCCGTCGCCGCCCGGCTGGCCCGCGGCGCCGACCCCGCCGACGCCGGGCCCGCCGTCGCGCTCGACGAACTCGTCCAGCTCCCCGACCCCGTGGTGGCCCTCGGCGACGGCTGGCTGGAAGCCGAGGTGCTGACGGTCGACCGCTTCGGCAACGTACAGCTCGCCGCCGTCGGCGCGGCCCTCGAACAGCTCCCCGACCGCCTCACCGTCGGCGGCTGCCGCGCCGTACGCGGCTCCACCTTCGCCGACGCCCCCTCCGGCGGCCTGGTCGTCTACGCCGACTCCGCCGACCGCGTAGCCATCGCCGTCAACGGCGGCCGCGCCGCCGTAATGCTCGCCGTAACCCCCGGCGACATAATCCGCATCTCCTAACCCCCACCCTCCCCCCGAACCCTCTCCCGCCCCTCTCCCCGTCGATCTTGCGCGAACTGTGGGTGCGAAACGCTCTTTGCGGATAAAAGGGCAACACTTCGCGCAAGATCGACGCGCGCGCCGCCCACGGGCCAGCGACGGGCAGCCGTCACAGCCAAGATCGTCTAAGTTGCCAGGCAGATGGGCACATGGGCGGCCAAGATACGCCCATGTGCCAGGCAACTTAGACGATCTTGGGGTCGCCGCGCCGACGTGAGGCGGGCCGAGCGCGGGAGCGGGCCGAGCGGGCGAGCTGCCGGCGCAGGTCGGTCGGGCGGGGCGGTCAGGGGCGGGACGGGAAGAGGAAGGTGGCGGCGGCGCGCAAGGCGGGCAGGGGGTCGGTGTCCCCGGGCGAGGTTGCGCAGGCGGCCGGACTGCCAGAGAGTGGCGAAGCCGTGGGCCAGGGACCAGGCCGCGACCGGGTCGTCGCCGGTCCGGGTCGTGGGCATCGCCGCCCGGCCGTCGCGAAGCCGACGGGCACGAAGGCCCCGTTTGATCAAGCTTCAGCACCCGACCGCTCGCGAAGCTGACGGGCACGAAGGCCGCGCCTGAGCAAGCTTCAGCAGCCAGACGTTCGCGAGGATCGGGGCAGGAAGACCCGCTCTTGGAACGCGCCGCAGCAGGCGCTCCCACCGAGAGCACGCGGACGTGCCGAAACGCAGCCGTCGACCCGTCGCGTTAAGAAGGTGCCCTTCCTCTACGGAAACCGTTAAGAAGGTGCCCTTCCTTGGGGTCAGACGCTGACGACCTCGCGGCCGCGGGTGTTGCCCGTGTTGCCGGGGCGGATGTTGCGGGTCGTCCGCAGCGTGGTGCGCAGCGGGTTCTCGCGCCGGACCGTGACCGAGACCTGGCCGTCGGTGGCCACCTCGGTGCGCGGGCGGTGCGGCAGCGGCACCATCGCCTCGGCCGCCTGGTCGACGCCGCGCGGCGCCGGGGGCGTCAGCACGCCCTCGACCTGCTCGGCGACCGCCATCGTGTCACTGACCTCGCGCAGCACCTCGGACAGCCGCGCGCCGAGCGCGTCGCAGATCGAGGTCAGCAGCTCGCTGGACGCCTCCTTCTGCCCCCGCTCGATCTCGGACAGGTATCCGAGACTGACGTTCGCGGCCGTGGAGACCTCGCGCAGGGTGCGGTGCTGGCCCTGGCGGCGGGCACGGAGGGCATCACCGATCACTCGACGCAGAAGCACCATGTCGCACCCCCTGTACTGTGCCCCGTAACTACTGTCGGCTGATATGCCGTCAGCCGCCGGTTGTCACCGACGGCTGAGAAGAACCGTACTCTCTTCATGCCATTTCGACACCCCGCCCCGCCGGGGCGGTGCGGAACTTGCTCGGCGGCCGGCGCCATAGGAATACACACTACGGCAGTGACCCCAAACCTCGCCCGGGCAATAAACAGATCACGGTATGGCGACAGCATCACGCAGCAGGTCAAGGGCACTTTCCACCGCCGCCTGCCGTACGTGAGAACGGTCACCATCGATGTCGAGGGCGCGTACCCGGCCGAGCCCGCCCGGACCGGCGAGCGCCACGTACACCCTCCCGGCGGGCACGCCGTCCTGCGGGCCGGGACCGGCCACCCCGGTCGTGGCCAGGCCCCAGTCGGCGCCGCAGCGCTCACGGGCGCCCCTGGCCAGGGCCAGTGCCACATCCGGGTCGACCGGCCCGCGCTCGGCGAGCAGGTCCGCGTCCACCCCGGCGAGGCTGTGCTTGAGGTCTGTGGCGTACACCACCAGCCCGCCGCGCAGCACCCGGCTCACCCCCGGCACGGTCACCAGGGTCGCGGTGAGCAGGCCCCCGGTCAGCGACTCGGCGGCGGCGACCGTCTCCCCGCGCGCGACCAGCTGTTCCACCAGCGCCGCGAGCTCGGTCACGCGGGCTCCCCCACCGGTGCGCCCCCGGCACGCGGCGCGGGCACGGCGGCCCGCTCGGCGGCCCACCTCTCATAGGCGGCCGCGACGTCGGGCCAGAGCCGGTCCAGCTCGTCGTCGGCCAGGCCGAACACGTCGGCCAGCGCTTCCCGCCAGGCGGTACGCGTCGGAAGGTGCTCCTCGCGGCGGCCGTCCGCGTCGTGCGTGGTCAGCACGCAGCTGCGCAGGATCTGCACCCCGTCGGCGGTGCGCCGCTGGGCCGAGAACAGCCCGGTGAACGGCGAGCGCGGCGAGGTGGACAGGTGCTCGTGCGCGCCCGCGAAGTCGCCCAGCGCGGCCGGCGCGGCGGCGATGTCGCAGGCCGCGAAGGAGCCGGCCGGGTCGTGCCGCAGCCGCCAGCCGGGCTCCGCCCGCAGCGTGTCCCCCAGGGCGTACGAGAACGGGCCCTGCGGATGCTCCCCGGCGCGCAGCGGCAGCGGGTCGTGCAGGGCGTCGCCGAGGCCGGTGTCGGCCAGCCACACGCCGTCCGGGTGGGCCGGGTCGGGCAGGCCGTGCACCAGCAACGCCAGGTGGTTCAGGTCGGTCTCGGCGACCGCCGGGTCGCTCACCACGTACCCGCGATGCAGGGTGACCGTGAAGCCCAGCTCCCGCAGCAGCTCGCTGAACGCGCCGTTGAGCTGGAAGCAGTAGCCGCCCCGGCCGGTCGTGATCTGGCGCAGCGCGTGCTCCGGCGCGACCGTGCCCGGCCGGCCCAGCAGGATCTCCATGTTGGTGTACGGAATGCGGGCCACGTGCGCCCGGTGCAGCTCGCGCAGGTACGCCGCCGAGGGGGCACGGCGGGGCACGCCGAGGCGGCGCAGGTACTCCTCGATCACGGGGCGGGCTCGGTCGCGCCGCGGCGCAGCCGGATCGCGGCGATCACGTAGTCGATCCCGGTGACCACGGTGACCAGCAGCGCCGCGCCCATCAGCCAGGGGCCGACGGCGGCCCACGGCTGCTCGAACGGCCACAGGTACCACGCGATCGCGGCGATCTGGAGCACGGTCTTCAGCTTGCCGCCGCGGCTCGCCGCGATGACCCCGTACCGGATGACCCAGAAGCGCAGCAGCGTGATGCCCCACTCGCGCACCAGGATCACCACGGTGACCCACCACGGGAGCGCGTCGTACCAGCTCAGCAGCACCAGCGCGGAACCGGTCAGGGCCTTGTCCGCGATCGGGTCGGCCACCTTGCCGAACGAGGTCACCAGCTCGAAGCGGCGGGCGATCCAGCCGTCGACGTAGTCGGTGAACGACGCCACGCCGAACGTGATCGCGGCCGCGATCCGCCAGCGCTCGTCGGTCATCCCAGAAACGATCACCAGTGCCACGAAGACGGGCACCAGCACGATACGCACCACCGTGAGAACGTTGGCGGCGTTGAGCAGCGGCACTCGGCGTGAACGTTCCTGCACGGCGGACACGCTAACCAGCCACCACGGCCAAAGCGGGCCGACCGGCCGGAGCCGCGTCGATCATTTCCACCGGCACCGCGACGAGATCGACCCCTTCCGTGCCGGTCACCCTCGCCCGGACCAGGTCACCCGGGTGCAGCGCGGTCAGATCCACCCCGCCGTCCCCGCTCACCAGCGTCGTCGAGCCGTCCACCTCCGGCGCCTGGTGCGCCGCGCGCCCCTCCACGCCGTTCTCGTCCACCGTGTCGACCAGCACGTCCACCAGGCTGCCCAGGCGCTCCTCGGCGCGCTGCGCGCACAGCTCCTCGACCAGCGACAGCATCCGGTCGTAGCGGCGGCGGATCGTCGCCGCGCCGATCTTGCCGTCCATGGTCGCGGCCTCGGTGCCGTCCTCGTCGGAGTAGTCGAACACGCCGATCGCGTCCAGCCGCGCCTCGCTGACGAAGCGCACCAGCTCGTCGTAGTCGGCGCGGGTCTCGCCCGGGAAGCCGACGATGAAGTTGCTGCGCGCGCCCGCCTCCGGGGCCAGCTTCCGGGCACTGTCCAGCAGCTCCAGGAACCGCTCGGTGGAGCCGAAACGGCGCATCCGGCGCAGCACCGGCTCGGCCGAGTGCTGGAACGACAGGTCGAAGTACGGCGCGACGCCCGGCGTGGTGGCGATCGCCTCGACCAGGCCGGGCCGGGTCTCGGCGGGCTGCAGGTAGCTCACCCGGACCCGGACCAGGCCCCGGATCGCGGCCAGCTGCGGCAGCAGCTTCTCCAGCGCCCGCGGGTCGCCCAGGTCCTTGCCGTACGACGTCGAGTTCTCGCTGACCAGGACCAGCTCGCGCACGCCCGTGCCGGCCAGCCACTCGGCCTCGGCGAGCAGCTCGTCCGGCGTACGGCTGACGAACGAGCCGCGGAACGCCGGGATCGCGCAGAACGAGCAGCGCCGGTCGCAGCCGCTGGCCAGCTTGAGCGAGGCCACCGGGCTGCTGTCGAGCCGGTGCCGCAGCACGGGCCGCAGGTGGGCCGGGGTGTGCTCGTCGTTGGTGAACGCCGCGTGCCCCGGCACGATCACGCCCGTGTCGCGCCGCTTGGCCGGAGCCATCGGCAGCAGCTCACGGCGGTCGCGCGGGGTGTGCGCGGCGTGCTTGTCGCCCCGCATCACGCCGTTGAGCGCGGCGGAGATCGACGGGTAGTCGTCGAAGCCGAGCACGGCCGCGGCCTCGGGCAGGCTCTCGGCCAGCTCCTTGCCGTACCGCTCGGCCATGCAGCCCGCCGCGACCACCTTCGCGCCGGTGTCGGCGGCGGCCAGCAGCGTCTCGATCGAGTCCTGCTTGGCCTTCTCGACGAAGCCGCAGGTGTTCACGAGGACCACGTCGGCGCCCTCGCCGTCGGTGCTGACCTGCCAGCCGTCGGCCGCCAGGCGCGCGGCCAGCTCCTCCGAGTCGACCTCGTTGCGGGCACAGCCCAGCGTCAGCAGCGCGACCCGGCGCGGCGACCCGGACGATTCGTGGGGTGACGGGGAGGTTACTGGCACCCGACCAGGCTACCGGGCGCGCACGACATACCGGGTAGTGCCTTCCCTGTAAGGAAGGGCACCTTGTTATCGGTTTTCGTAGTAGAAGGTGCCCTTCTTAACCCTCCCCGTCCCACCTGGGCGGAGTGCCGAGCTACCCTGGCCGGCGGCCGCGCCCCACGGCGCCCGCCCCGGACGAGTGCCCGCCGTACCCGGACCGACAAGACGGCGCGCAGAACACACGATCATGAATCATGACGTCCTGCAGATCCTGGGCGCCCTGACCGTGCTGGGCGGGTACGTCGCCACGCAGCTCGGCTGGACCGGCCCCCGCTCGCTCGGCTACCTGATCGCCAACACCCTCGGCGCCGGCGTGCTCGCCTGGCTCGCCTGGACCAGCCGGGACTGGGGTTTCCTGCTCCTCGAAGGCGTATGGTCCGCCGTCAGCGCCGCCGGCCTGCTCTCCGTCCTCCGCTCCCGCCGCCCCGCAGACCCCACCCCGGCCTCCTGACCCACCCCGGCACCCGCCACCCGCGAGGTGCGCCGAGCTGCACTTTCGGGGAAACTGCACCCCTCCAGCCCGACCAGCCTGCAGTTTCCCCGAAACAGCACCACTCCGGCGCGCTCCCCCCGCACCCCGCTCTCGTTGATCATGAAGTTAGGGCAGCGACACGCCGTCGAACACGTCCTTAAGTTCATGATCAACGCACGAGGCGGGGCGGGGCGGGGCGGCGGGGGCGGGCGGGTCAGGGGGTGGGGGTGCGGTCCGGCGGGTGGGGTCGGTCCAGGGTGAAGGCGCGCGGGCCGGGGCCCTCCGTGGCGAGCAGGTCCAGGCGGGCTCGGCCCTCGTCCAGGGTGGGCAGGTGGCCGCGGGGCACCCACCACAGCGCGACGTGCGCCGCGAGGCCGCTGCTGTCGAACCAGTTCTTACGCAGCCTCATCGCGTCCAGGTGCAGCCCGCCGTAGAGGTACGCGCGCAGCGCCTCGACCGACTCCCACACCGACAGGTTCGCCATGACGAGCGGGCCGAACACGGCCTCGGTGCCGGAATCGTCGGGTATCCGCCACACGAACCCGGGAGCCGCTTCGGCCTGCACGTTGACCGCCGCCGCCCGCCGCACGAAGCCCCACATCACGGGGTCGCTCAGCGGCGCCCGCATTCGGGTGATGTTCACCTGCGCGAGCTGGAAGTCCATGGTGGACACCCTAGCCCGCGCCCGCGTACCCCATGATCCTCAGTCGTCGTCGACACCGAGACCGGCGAGGACCTCGGCCAGTTCGTCGGGTTTGATCAGGACCTCGCGGGCCTTGGAGCCCTCGGAGGGGCCGACGATGCCGCGGGTCTCCATCAGGTCCATCAGCCGGCCCGCCTTGGCGAAGCCGACCCGCAGCTTGCGCTGCAGCATGCTGGTCGAGCCGAGCTGCGACACCACCACCAGCTCGATCGCCTGCACGAGCAGCTGCAGGTCGTCGCCGATCTCCTCGTCGATCTTCTTCTTGTTGTCCTGAACGGGGGCGAGCACCTCGGGCCGGAACTCCGGCTCGCGCTGGCGCTTGCAGAACCCGACGATGTCGTTGATCTCGTTCTCGCTGACCCAGGCGCCCTGGATGCGCTGCGGCTTGCTGGCGCCCATGGGCAGGAACAGGCCGTCGCCGCGGCCGATCAGCTTCTCCGCGCCGGGCTGGTCCAGGATGACCCGGGAGTCGGCCAGCGAGCTGGTCGCGAACGCGAGCCGGGACGGCACGTTCGCCTTGATCAGGCCGGTCACCACGTCCACCGACGGGCGCTGGGTGGCCAGCACCAGGTGGATGCCGGCCGCGCGGGCCAGCTGGGTGATGCGCACGATCGAGTCCTCGACGTCGCGCGGGGCGACCATCATCAGGTCGGCCAGCTCGTCGACCACCACCAGCAGGTACGGGTACGGCGTGAGCACCCGCTCGCTGCCCGGCGGCGGTTTGATCTGCCCCGCCCGCAGCTTGCGGTTGTAGTCGTCGATGTGGCGCACGCCGGCCGCGGCCAGATCGTCGTAGCGCATGTCCATCTCGCGGACGACCCACTCCAGCGCGTCGGCGGCCTTCTTCGGGTTCGTCACGATCGGGGTGACCAGGTGCGGGATGCCCTCGTAGCCGGTCAGCTCGACGCGCTTGGGGTCGATCAGCAGCAGCCGGACCTGGTCCGGCGTGGCCCGCGCCAGGATCGACACCAGCAGCGAGTTCAGGCACGAGGACTTGCCCGCGCCGGTCGCGCCGGCGATCAGGATGTGCGGCATCTTGGCGAGGTTGGCCACCACGTAGCCGCCCTCGATGTCCTTGCCCAGCGCCACCACCATCGGGTGCTGGTCGCTGGACGCGGTACGCGAGCGCAGCACGTCGCCGAGCGCCACGTCCTCCCGGTCGGTGTTGGGGATCTCCACGCCGACCGCGCTCTTGCCCGGGATCGGGCTGAGGATGCGCACGTCGGGGCTCTTCACCGCGTACGCGATGTTGCGCGACAGCGCGGTGATGCGCTCGACCTTCACGCCGAGCCCCAGCTCGACCTCGTAACGGGTGACCGTCGGGCCGCGGGTGAACCCGGTGACCGCCGCGTCCACGTCGAACTGGTCGAACACGTGCGCGAGCGCGGCGATGACCTCGTCGTTGGCCTTGGACCGGGCCTTGGCCGCCTCGCCCTGCTTGAGCAGGTTCGCCGGGGGCAGGGTGTAGTCGCCGCCGAGGCTGGGCAGCAGCAGCTGCTCGGTCTTGGTGGGCGGCGGGGTGTGCGCCGGGGCCTCCTTGCGGCGCGGCGGCCGGGGCGCCCGCTCGATGGCGACCGTCTCCTGCTCGGCGAGCTGCCGCTCGATCTCCGCGTCGGCGAAGTCGTCGTCGGGGTCCGGGTCGGTGAACGCGGCGGGCGGGGTGAGCCGCTTGCGCCGGCGCGGCGCCGGGACCTCCTGCTCCTCGTCCACGTCCTCGGCCGAGCGCGCCGGGGTGGCCACGCCCATGATGGTGTCACGCAGCCCGGCCAGCCGCTCCGGGATCTTGTTGACCGGCGTCGCGGTGATCACCAGCACGCCGAAGGTAAGCAGGATGAGGAAGAGCGCCCCGGCCACGAAGCCGGTGATCCAGCCCGCCAGGCCGCCGCCGACGAGTTTGCCGAGCAGGCCGCCCGCCTGCTCCATCTGGATCACGTCGACCGGGTCCATGCTGATGTGCAGCAGCGCCGTCGAGGCCAGGGTGAGCGCGGTCCAGCCGACGATGCCGCGCCCCCGCTGCGCCGGGTCGGCGTCGGAGCGCATGACCCGCACCCCGCATACGCACAGCAGCAGCGGCAGCGCGGCGGCGGTGGCGCCGATGAAGAACCGGGTGGTGTCGCCCAGCCAGCTGCCGAACCGCCCCGCGCCCTGCCCCCAGATGGCCACGCCGAACAGCACGGACAGGCCGATCAGGAGCAGCCCCAGGCCGTCCCGGCGGTGTTCGGGGTCGAGGTCGCGAGCCTTGGCGGCCTGGCTGCCGGCGGCGCGGACGAGCCAGCCGAGACCGTGCGCGACGGCCATCCAGATCGCGCCGAGCAGCCGTCCGAGCAGCGCGGCGGGGTTGGTGGTGAAACGCGGCCGCCGCACCCGGGCGCGCGGCCGGCGGGCGGGCGTGCGCCGCGCGGGCTGGCGGGCTGTCTGTCGGGTACGCGCGGCCGTGGCCTTCGTCGGCGTGGCTGCTCGACGACGGCTCGGTTGGGAGGTACGGCCCGCCATGCCGAACACGGTAACCCCTCCACGTTGATCATGAATCCACGAAACGCCTAAGCGGCGTGTCGGATCCACAACTTCATGATCAACGTGGAGGAGCCACAGCGGACGGTCGGGATCAGACCTCCAGCACGGAGGGGACGATCATGGGGCGGCGGCGGTAGGCCTCGTTGACCCACCGGCCCACGACCCGGCGCACGATCTGCTGGAGCTGGTGCGCGTCGGTCACCCCGTCCAGCGCGGCGCGGTCCAGCGCCTCGGTGACCAGCGGCAGGGCGGGATCGAACGCCGTCGGGTCCTCGCTGAAGCCCTTCGCCGACAGCAGCGGGCCGCCCACCACCTTGCCGGTGACCGAGTCCACCACCACGGTGACCGCGATGAAGCCGCCGTCGCCGAGCACCCGGCGCTCGGTGAGCAGGCTCTCGCCCACGTCGCCGATCGCCAGGCCGTCCACATAGACGTAGCGGCTCTTCACGTGGCCGACGAGCTTCGCCTGGCCGTCCACGAGGTCGACCACGTCGCCGTCCTCGCAGAGCACCACGCGCTGCGGGTCCACCCCGGAGTCGATGCCGAGCTGGGCGTGCGCGCGCAGGTGCCGCCACTCGCCGTGCACCGGCATCAGGTTGCTGGGCTTGACCACGTTCAGCAGGTAGAGCAGCTCGCCCGCCGGGGCGTGGCCGCTCACGTGCACCTTGGCCACGTCCTTGTGGATGACGTTGGCGCCGGCGCGGGCGAGCTGGTTGATCACCCGGTACACGCTCGTCTCGTTGCCGGGCACCAGCGAGCTGGCCAGCACCACGGTGTCGCCGGGGGCGATGGTGATGTGCCGGTGGTCGCCGGTCGCCATCCGGCCCAGGGCGCTCATCGGCTCACCCTGCGAGCCGGTGGACATCAGCACGATCTGGTCGGGCGGCAGGTTGGCCGCCTCCTCCATGTTGACCACCAGGCCGGCCTTGACCTTGAGCAGGCCGAGGTCGCGGGCGATGCCCATGTTGCGGACCATCGAGCGGCCGATCAGGGCGACCTTGCGGCCGTGCTCCTCGGCCGCGTCGAAGACCTGCTGCACCCGGTGCACGTGCGAGGCGAACGAGGCCACGATGATGCGGCCGGTCGCCTTGCCGAAGATCGACGCCAGCACCGGGCCGATCTGCTTCTCGGGCGTCACGAAGCCGGGGATCTCGGCGTTCGTCGAGTCCGACAGCAGCAGGTCCACGCCCTCCGCGCCGAGCCGGGCGAAGCCGGCCAGGTCGGTGATGCGCCCGTCCAGCGGCAGCTGGTCCATCTTGAAGTCGCCGGTGTGCAGCACCAGGCCCGCCTCGGTGCGGATGGCGACCGCCAGCGCGTCCGGGATCGAGTGGTTGACGGCGAAGAACTCCAGCTCGAACGGCCCGAGCCGCTCCCGCTGCCCCTCGGCGACGGTCAGCGTGTACGGCGTGATGCGCCGCTCGGCCAGCTTCGCCTCGATCAGGGCGAGGGTGAACTGGGAGCCGACCAGCGGGATGTCGCTCTTGTGGGCGAGCAGGTACGGCACGGCGCCGATGTGGTCCTCGTGGCCGTGCGTCAGCACGATGGCCTGGACGTCGGCCAGGCGGTCCAGGATCGGCGCGAAGTCGGGCAGGATCAGGTCCACACCCGGCTGGTCGGCGGTGTCCGGGAACAGCACCCCGCAGTCGACGATCAGCAGCTTGCCGCCGAACTCGAAGACGGTCATGTTCCGGCCGATCGCGCCCAGGCCGCCCAGCGGGATGACCCGCAGGCCCCCTTCGGGCAGCGGCGGCGGTGCGCCGAGATTCGCGTTACGCCCGCTGTCCATATTCAGTACAGGCATTTGCGGCGCGGTCAATATGTATCACTCCCTCAGGTGTACCGGCGCGGGCGCTGCCGTTCAGGGCCGCGGCGCACGCACCGTCGTGCTGGGGCGGCGCGGGCCGCCCGGTGGCGTCTAGATCGGCAGGCCGGCGTCCGCGCAGTCGATGCGCAGTTGCGCCAGCTCCGCCTCGGTCGCGTCGACCAGTGGGGGCCGGACCGGGCCGGCGGGCAGGCCCAGGGCGTTCATCGCCGCCTTCACCAGGATCACGCCCTGGGTGCGGAAGATGCCGGTGTACAGGGGAAGCAGCTCGAGGTGCAGGCGCCGGGCCGTGGCGACGTCGCCGCGCTCGTACGCCTCGATCATGTCCTTGGTGCCGCGGCCGGTGAGGTGGGTGGAGGTGCCGACCACGCCGACGCCGCCCACCGACAGCAGCGGCAGGGTGGCCGCGTCGTCGCCGCTGTAGTACGCGAACTCGGCGCGGCGCATGACCCAGCTCGCCGCGGCCAGGTCGACCTTGGCGTCCTTGACGCCCACGATGCGCGGGTGCCCGGCCAGGGTGACCATGGTCTCGGTGCTGATCGCGACGCCCGTGCGGTGCGGGATGTCGTACAGCAGCACGGGCAGGTCCACCGCGTCCGCGACCGTGGTGAAGTGCTGGATCAGGCCCGCCTGCGGCGGCTTGTTGTAGTACGGCGAGACGACCAGCAGGCCGTGCGCGCCCGCCTTCTCGGCCGACCGGGCCAGCTCGACGGTGTGGTGCGTGCTGAACGTGCCCACCCCGGCCACCACCTGCGCCCGGTCACCCACCGCCGCGACGACGGCGCGCAGCACCGCCTCCTTCTCGGCGTCGGTGGTCGTCGGCGACTCACCCGTGGTGCCGTTGATGACCAACGCGTCGTTGCGCTGCTCGTCGACGAGATGTACCGCGAGGGCGGCCGCGCCGTCGGGGTCGAGCGACCCGTCGGCGGCGAACGGCGTGACCATCGCGGTGAGCAGGCGGCCGAATGGCCGTTGAGCGTCGTTCGTCATGCACACAACCTAGCGGACCGGAGCAGGGTCGAGAGCTGGCCTCACGACTCCCAGGTGTACACGCTGGAGGCGATCTCCGTGCCGTCCGGCAGGGCGCTGACGGAGAAGTCGCCGAACACGTTCGGGGCAAGTTCCTGCAGCTGGCGCAGGGTGGCGATGGCGAGCTCACGGATCTCGACGTCCGCGTGCTCGGTCGCCCGCATCGCGATGAAGTGACGCCAGGCGCGGTAGTTGCCGGTGACCACGATGCGGGTCTCGGTGGCGTTCGGCAGCACCGAGCGGGCGGCCTGGCGGGCCTGCTTGCGGCGCAGCGTGGCGTTCGGGACGTCGGCGAAGGTCGCCTCCAGCCCCTCCAGCAGCTCGTTGTACGCCCGCACCGCGGCCTCGCTGGCCTCGACGAACTTCTTGTGCAGCTCGGGGTTGGCGGCGATCACCGCCGGCTCCACCATCGCCGCGTCGCGCTCGGGCACGTAACGCTGCGAGAGCTGCGAGTACGAGAAGTGCCGGTGCCGGATCAGTTCGTGCGTGAAGGAACGTGAGACGCCCGTGAAGTAGAAGGTCGCGGTGCCGTGCTCCAGCACGGACAGGTGACCCACCTCCAGGATGTGGCGCAGGTAGCCCTCGTTGGTGGCGGTGGCCGGGTTCGGCTTGGTCCAGGACTGGTAGCAGGCCCGGCCGGCGAACTCCGCCAGCGCCTGGCCGCCCTCGGCGTCGGTCTCCCACGGCACGTCGGCCGGGGCCTGGAAGTTGGTCCAGGCGATCAACTGCACGTGGGGCTTCACCATCTCAGTCACGGGGCCAGCTTAGCCGTCGGCCGGCGATGATCCGCTGGTGGGATATGGCCGCCACTGTCCGGAAAGCGATAGCGATCGGCGCGATGACGTCATCGATTCGCCGCCTGACATCACGATGACACTTGCGCGACGTCATTCATGACGTCATAGTGATGTCATGGACCTGTCCCCGTACCTCGAATCGCTGCGGCGGGATCTCGCCGCCGCGGCGGCGCCCGCCGGCGACGACATCGCCCGCACCGCCGAGCTGCTGACGCTCGCGCTCGACGCGTCCGCCCGGCTCTGCTTGATCGAGGTGCTGGCCGACGCCACCGCCGAGATCACCACCAAGCTCGACGGCCCGACCGTCGAGGTGCGCATCCGCGGCCGCGAGGCAGACCTCGTGGTCAGCCACCTCGCCCCGCCCGCGTACGAGACCGCGCCGCCACCGGCGCCCAACCCGGCTCTGACCGAGGGCGGCGACCAGGCGCGCCTCACCCTGCGCCTGCCCGAGCAGCTCAAGGAGGCCGTCGAGAAGGCCGCCACGGCCGAGGGCGTCTCCGTCAACTCCTGGCTGGTGCGCGCCACCGCGAACGCGCTGCGCCCGGCCACCCCGCCCACCCACCACCTCGGCCGCCGGGTCACCGGCTACGCCCAGGCCTGACCCGAAGGAGACCGACATGGACCAGACCTTCGCCTGCAGCGGCACCGTCCGCGCCGACCTGCGCCTGGCCGCCGGGCGGCTGGAGGTGGTCGCCTCCGACCGCGACACCGCTCACGTCAGCGTCACCCCGATGGACGCCAGCGAGGGCAGCGCCGAGGCGATGCGCGAAACGAAGATCGACTTCACGGACGGCCGGCTGCTGGTGGCCGCCCCCGAGCACGGCGGCTGGCGGCTGTTCCGCCGGGCCCGGCTGCTCGTCCGTGTGGAGCTGCCCACCGGCAGCGCGCTGTCGGTGAAGCTGGCCTCGGCCGACGCCGTCTGCGAGGGCCTCTTCCACGACGCCGTGGTGCACACGGCCAGCGGCGACGTGGTGCTCGGCCAGGTCGCCGGGGACACCAGCGTCAACACCGCCAGCGGCAACGTACGGCTCGGCGCGGTCGGCGGCCACCTGCGTGCCAACAGCGCCTCCGGCGACCTGCGGACCGGGCACGTCAGCCGCACCGTCACCGTGCACACCGCCAGCGGCGACGTGGAGATCGGCGGCGTGGACCACGACGCCCGGATCACCAGCGCCTCGGGCGACATCTCGATCGGGGTGGCCCGCGGCGGCGAGGTGAAGCTCAACTCGGCCAGCGGCGACATCTCCGTCGGCGTCGCCGCCGGCACCGGCGTCTGGCTCGACCTGACCACCGCGTCCGGCCGCACCAGCAGCGACCTGCACATGGCCGGCCCCGTGCCGCCGCCCACGGCCAACCCCACGACGCTGACGCTCAAGGCCCGCACCGCCTCGGGCGACATCGCGCTGCGGCGCGTCGTCCCGATCCCGGCCTGACCTCAGGGGGCCGGGAGCTGATCGCCGGTGCGTGTCAGAGAGCGCGGGCCGACCGCCGGTCCTGACACGAACCGGTGATCAGCGCCGTCACACGAAGAAGTAGGTGAACGGGGCCCAGGGCAGGTTGCGCAGGACCATGAAGACGCCCCAGGCGGCGAGCACCCACGCGATGGTGTGCGGGGTCACCTTCAGCTGCGGCAGCTTCCACTTGAAGGTCAGGTTGCCGGCCCAGGCGACGTACATGTAGATCAGGAACGGCACCAGGAAGACGAAGACCAGGTGGTGCCGCGCGGCCGCGGGCAGGTCGCCCTGCAGCAGATACCACGCGGCGCGGGTGCCGCCGCAACCCGGGCAGTCGAAGCCGGTCAGCAGCTTCACCAGGCAGCCGGGCGTCGCGTCCGCGCCGACGTTGGCCGGGTCGGCCCACACGGTGTAGCCGAGCGCGGCGCCGATGCAGCCCAGGGCCGCCAGCGGGGCCAGCCACACCGGGGTGTGCGCGCGCAGCCAGTCGGTGAAGCGGGTGATCCGGTCGACGGGCGGGGGCGTGAAAGGGCTGCCCTCCGCGAACTGGCTCTGCGGGGGCATGGCGGCGGAGGCCTCGGTCACAACACTGAACTTACACTGCCCCGCACACCCGCAGCGGCGAGCGCGGATGCGAGATCCCCTCGCTCCGGCGCGGCCACCTCGCCCAGCCCCAGCCAGGCCGACAGCCGCCGCAGCTCGGCCGCGAGCGCCTCGGCGGTGGCCCGTTCGTCGACGCCGGGCTCCGCCCACGCGGCGGGCACCCGCAGCACGCCCGCCTTGCGGTCGGCCTTCAGATCGACCCGGGCCGCGAACCGGCCCCCGTGCAGGAACGGCAGCACGTAGTACCCGTGGACGCGCTGCGCCTGAGGCACGTAGATCTCGATGCGGTAGCGCAGGTCGAACAGCCGCTCGGTGCGCCCGCGCTCCCAGATCAGCGGGTCGAACGGGCTGACCAGCGTGGACACCGCCACCCGGCGCGGCAGGGCGGCGTCGCGGTGCCGCCAGGCCGGCCGCCCCCAGCCCTCGACCTGCGTGGGGATCAGCACGCCCGCCTCGGCCAGGTCGGCGATCGCGGCGCGAGCCCCGTCGAGGGGCAGCCGGTAGTAGTCGCGCAGCTCCGGTTCGGCGGCCACGCCGAGCGCGCGCGCCGACATCTCGACGAGCCGCCGGTACGCCTCGGCGGGCTCGGGGGTGGGCACGCTCATCACCGCGGCGGGCAGCACCCGCTCCGTGAGGTCGTAGCGCCGGGCGAACTGGGTGGTCCGGCCCGCCGAGGTGATCTCGCCGGAGTAGAACAGCCACTCCAGCGCCTTCTTCACGTCCGACCAGTTCCAGCCCCAGTTGTCCTTGGGCTTGGGCACGTCCTGCTCGATCTCGGCGGCGGTGACCGGCCCCTTCTCCCGCACCTCCTGGAGCACCCAGGCCACGAAGTCGGGTCGCTGCGCGGCGATGCTGCGCGGGCCGCCCCAGGCGCCCTCGGCGCGCGCCATGCGCCACCGCAGCAGCGGCTGCAGCTCGACCGGCAGCAGCGACGCCTCGTGCCCCCAGTACTCGAACAGCCACCGCGGCCTGCGCGCGCTCGCCGAGTCCAGCACCGCCGGGTCGTACGCCCCGATCCTGCTGTACGCGGGCAGGTAGTGCGCCCGCTGCAGCACGTTCACCGAGTCGATCTGCAGCAGCCCCGTGCGCCCCACGACCTTGCGCAGCTGCCGCGCCCCCACCGCACCCTTCGGCGCCCGATCGGCGAACCCCTGCGCCGCGAGCGCCATCCGCCGGGCCTGCGCGATCGACAACGTCTCCACGCCGCCCGACGCTACCCCGCACCCCCGACAGAAAAGGAAGGGCACCTTCTTATCGCTATTCGTAGTAGAAGGTGCCCTTCTTAACGCTTTGCTGCCCGCGCGCGCCGTTCCTAAGCTCTCCCGTCATGGGGATCGTCGTGCGGGCCGAGACGCCCGGGGACTGCCGCGCCGTGGCCGAGCTGCACATCCGCGCCTGGCAGGTGGCGTACGCCGGCATCGTGCCCGCCGAGGTCCTCGCCGCGCTGGACGCCGACGCCCGCACGCGGTGGCGCCTGGACCGCCTGGCCGACCCGGAGAACCCCTTCCGCAACCTGGTCGCGCTCGACGGGGACACGGTGACCGGGTTCGTCTGCCTCGGGCCGTACCGCGCCCAGGAACTCGACGGCGCCCCGCTGCAGCCGCAGCACGGCGAGATCCTCGCCATCTACGTGCATCCGGACCGCTGGGGCACGGGCGTCGGAGACGCCCTGCTACACGCGGCGCTGGCCGAGCTGCCACAGCCGGAGGTGCGGCTGTGGGCGCTCGCGGAGAACCACCGGGCGCTGCGCTTCTACGCCCGGAACGGGCTACACCCGGACGGCGCGCGGGCGACCTACCGCCCCACCGGCAGCGACGTCGACATCCCCGAGCTTCGGCTCACCCTCCGCCGGGGCTGAGGCGGGCCCGGCGCCCGCCAGCGGCGTCACGCACAGCAGCGCCAGACTGATCCAGACGTACGCGTTCGCGCCCAGGAACACGTCCCAGCCGCCGACGTCGCCCTCCCACAGCCAGACCAGGCGGCTGGACAGCACGGCGTACGACACCACGGCCAGTGCCGGCAGCCAGCGCCGCCGCCCGCTGCCCGCCGGGGCGGCCAGCCCGCGCTCGACGACCAGCACCAGCGCCGGGATCAGCCACACCAGGTGGTGCACCCAGGTGACCGGGCTGACCAGCACGCCCACGATGCCGGTGAAGGCGAGCCCGGCGACCTCGTCGCCCCGGGCCACCGCCGCGCGCGAGCGCACGAACCACACCGCCAGCACGGCCAGCACCAGCACCGCCCACAGCGCCTTGCTCGGGTGGCCGGTGGTCAGCCGGGCGACCACGCCCTGCAGCGACTGGTTCGAGATGAACGACAGCACGCCGACCCGGTCGGTGTCCCACAGTGCGCTGGTCCAGAACTCGCGTGAGGCGTCCGGGGCGATCGCCGCCGCGACCAGCGTCGCCGCCGCGGCCGTGCCGGAGGCCGTGATCGCCGCCCGCCACCGCTTGGTGATCAGCAGGTACACGATGAAGATGCCGGGGGTCAGCTTGACCGCGGTGGCCAGGCCGATGCCGACCCCGGCCCAGCGGCTGCCCGGCCGGGTGAACAGCAGCAGGTCCGCCGCGACGAGGCCCAGCAGCAGCATGTTGACCTGGCCGAACAGGAACGTCTCACGCATCGGCTCGTACACGGCGACCAGGCACAGTGCGACCGCGAGCGCGAACCAGGGCGTCCAGCGCTGCTGCGCGATCACCGGGCCGAGCAGCAGCCGCAGCAGCCACCAGGTCACCAGCACCGTCGCGGTGGCGCTCACCACGATCGCGACGGGCCACGACATGATCGCCATGGGCAGCATCGCGAGCGCCGCGAACGGCGGGTAGGTGAAGCCGTAGGTGCTGTTCGGGCGTACGAAGTCGTAGATCTCGCCGCCGGAGGTCCAGTAGTGGACCGCGCCGTAGTACACGTTGAGGTCGAAGAAGCCGTGCCGCTGCGCGAAGAGCGCCACGAACACCAGCGACCCGACCGCCAGCGCGGCCGTGATCGCGATCTGCCGTCCGCGGCTCAACGTCTACCTCCTGATCAGTGCCCGGCAGGGCTCGGTACGCTTCGGGCGTGGCAGTCGGGTTCGTCCGGCCGGCGCGTCCCGACGACGCCGGCGAGATAGCGCGTATCCAGTTGACGACCTGGCGGGTCGCCTACCGGCGCTTGCTGCCCAGGCACATCCTCGACGAGATCGACGAGGCGTTCCTGGCCGAGCGCTGGCGGGAGGCCGTCGTCGCACCCCCCACGCCCCGGCACCGGGTGCTCGTCGCCGTCGAGCAGACGGCGGCCGAGCAGGCCGTACAAGAATACGTGGTGGGTTTCGCCGCCTCCGGCCCCTTCGACGAGGGTGCACTGGCCGCGGACGAGGATCACACCGCCGACCGCGCCGATGTGGCAGCCATCACGGACCTGCTGGTCGAGCCCCGCTGGGGGCGCCGCGGCCACGGCAGCCGGCTGCTCGCCGCCACCGTCGACCTGTGGCGTGAGGACGCCTTCACCAGCGCCGTCTGCTGGGCCTTCGACGCCGACGCCGCCACCCGCAAGTTCCTCACCTCCACCGGCTGGGCCCCCGACGGCACCACCCGCGCCCTCGACGTAGACGACCTCCTCGTCCCCCAGCTCCGCCTCCACACCACCCTCTGACGGGTCCCGCCCCCGCGTCGGCGGCC
Source organism: Catellatospora sp. IY07-71 (assembly GCF_018326265.1). GTDB lineage: Bacteria > Actinomycetota > Actinomycetes > Mycobacteriales > Micromonosporaceae > Catellatospora. Next base: position 2,704,980 of record NZ_AP023360.1, on the reverse strand, counting down.
CCGCCGCGTTGATCATGAACTTATGGACGTGTTCGACGGCGTGTCCCTACCCCGCGGCCGTGATCGACTCACCGCCCCGAGCGCGCACAGGCGAAGATCGCGTTGATCTTGCGCGAAGTGTTGGGGATATGCCCGGATAGGGCGTGTCGCACCCACAACACGCGCAAGATCAACGCGATCTTGAGCACAGCGGTCCTGAGCCCAGCCCCGCGCATTCCCGGCGAGGCGAGGCGGGTCAGAGGAGGGCGGCGAGGCCGAGGGTCAGGCCGGGGCGTTTGGCCACCTCGCGGATGGCGAGGAGGACGCCGGGCATGAAGGAGGCGCGGTCGAAGGAGTCGTGGCGGATCGTCAGGAGCTCACCGGCTGCGCCGAAGAGGACCTCCTGGTGTGCGACCAGGCCGGCGGCGCGCACGCTGTGTACGCGTACCCCGCCCACCTCGGCGCCGCGGGCGCCGGGCATCTCCTCGGTGGTGGCGTCGGGCATCTCGCCCAGGCCGGCGGCCTTGCGGGCCTGCTCGATCAAGCGGGCGGTATGCAGGGCGGTGCCGCTGGGGGCGTCCACCTTCTTTGGGTGGTGCTGCTCGATGATCTCGACGGAGTCGAAGTAGCGGGCGGCCCGCTCGGCGAACTCCATCATCAGCACGGCGCCGATGCCGAAGTTGGGCGCGATCACGACCCCGACCTCGGGCTTCTTCTCCAGCCAGCCCCGGACCCGGGCGATGCGCTCGTCGGTGAAGCCGCTGGTGCCGACGACCACGTTGATGCCCTGGTCGATGCACCAGTGCAGGTTGTCCAGCACCACGTCGGGCGTGGTGAAGTCGACGACCACCTGGGCGCCCGCATCGGACGCGTTGAACAGCCAGTCGCCCTGGTCGATCATCGCGACGAGATCGAGATCCTCGGCCTTGTCGACGGCGCGGCACACCTCGACACCCATCCGGCCCCGCGCACCCAGCACGCCGACCCGCAGCGGCTCCACAACATCAGTCACGCGCCTCAACCTAGCGGATCGCGCGATCCCCGCCCGGCATGTCCCACGGTATGCCGCAGCACAGAGTTGATCACGGTGCCGGGGTTGGGACACACCGTCGAACACGCCCATAAGTTCATGATCAACGCAGGAAAGGCCCGGCGGTGGGGGTCAGAGGGTGAAGGTGGAGGCGTCGAAGGGGCCTACCACGGCCAGGGACATGGGGGTGGTGAGGATTTTGGCGGCGATGTGGTTGACGTCGTCGAGGGTGACGGCGTCGATGCGGCGGAGGATCTCGTCGACGGACATGAGGTCGCCGTGGAGGAGTTCGCCCTTGCCGAGGCGGCTCATGCGGGAGCCGGTGTCTTCTAGGCCGAGGACCAGGGAGCCCTTGAGCATGCCCTTGCCGCGGCGCAGTTCCTCGGCGGTGATGCCGTGGGCGGCGGTGTCGGCGAGTTCCTGGCGGATGAGGGCGAGCACCTCGTCGGTCTTGGCGGGGGCGCAGCCGGCGTACACCGCGAAGCTGCCCGTCTCGGCGTACTGCGAGGTGTAGGAGTACACCGAGTACGCCAGGCCGCGCTTCTCCCGGATCTGCTGGAACAGGCGGCTGGACATGCCGCCGCCGAGCACGTTGTTCAGCACGCCGAGGGCGAAACGGCGCTCGTCGTGCCGGTGCAGGGCGGGTCCGCCGAGCACCAGGTGGGCCTGCTCGGTGTCGTCCTCGCGGACCAGGACCCCGGCGGGCCGGTGCTTGACCCGCGTGTGCGGCGAGCGGGTCGGCTCGGGCTCGGCGGCGGGCGCGTCGCCCAGCGGCGTACCGGCGAAGCTCTGCTGGACCAGCTTGACCACGGTGTTGTGGTCGAGGTTGCCGGCGGCCGCCACCACGATCACCGGCGGGGCGTACCGGCGGCGGTAGAAGCTGTTGATCTGCTTGCGGGTCATCGGCGTGATGGTCTCGACCGTGCCGGAGATGAGCCGGCCCAGCGGGTGGTCGCCGTAGAGGACCTCGGCGTGCAGGTCGTGCACCTCGTCGCCGGGCTCGTCGGCGTGCATGGCGATCTCTTCGAGGATCACCCCGCGCTCGGTCTCCACGTCGGCCTCGGCCAGCACCGAGTCGGCGACCGCGTCGCACATGACGTCGATGGCCAGCGGCAGGTCCTCGTCGAGCACCCGCGCGTAGTAGCAGGTGTACTCCTTGGCGGTGTACGCGTTGGTCTCGCCGCCGACCGCCTCGATCTGCGCCGAGATGTCCAGCGCGGAGCGCTTGCGGGTGCCCTTGAACAGCAGGTGCTCCAGGAAGTGCGAGGCCCCGCCCAGCTGCGGTGCCTCGTCGCGGGAGCCGACGCCGACCCAGATGCCGAAGGTGACGCTGCGCATCGCGGGCACGGCCTCGGTCAGGATCCGCATCCCGTTGGGCAGCACGGTACGCCGTACCGTCCCGCCCAGCGGGTCGGTGTCGACCGTACGGGTGACCGGCCGCGGCCGCTTCTCGGCACGGGGCTGCGGCACGGGCTCGCCGGAGGTGGCGGGTGCAGAAGACATGGGCGGCACGGTTCCTCAAGTGCGGGTAACGGGCACAGCCCGCGGGGAAGAGATCTTCCCCGCGGGCTGTGTGGCTAGCTGTTCTTGCTGTTCACCGACGAGCGTCAGTCGCGGCGGGTGCGCCGACGGCGCTCGCCGTCGTCGCTGCGCGGGGCACGGTCGCCACCCCGGTCGCCGCCACGGTCACCGCGCGGTGCACGGTCGCCGCCCCGGTCGCCGCCGCGCTCGCCGCCCTCGCGGGGCGCCTTGTCGGAGACGATCGGGTTGCCGTCGGGGCCGATCTTGTCAAGGTACACCTTGCCGCGCGCGTCGATGTCGGCGATGACGACCTCGACCTTGTCGCCGACGTTGAGGAAGTCCTCGACCCGCTCGACCCGCTTGCCGTCGCCCACCTTGGAGATGTGCAGCAGGCCGTCACGGCCGGGCAGCAGCGAGACGAAGGCGCCGAACGCCGCCGTCTTCACCACGGTGCCCAGGAAACGGTCGCCCACCTTCGGCAGGGTCGGGTTCGCGATGGCGTTGATCCGCTCGACGGCGGCCTGCGCCGACGGGCCGTCGGTCGCGCCGACGTAGATCGTGCCGTCGTCCTCGATGGAGATCTCGGCGCCGGTCTCGTCCTGGATCGCGTTGATGGTCTGGCCCTTCGGGCCGATGACCATACCGATCTTGTCGACCGGGATCTTCACCGTGGTGACCCGCGGCGCGTAGTCGCTCATCTCGCCCGGCGCGGCGATGGCCGCGGCCATCACGCCGAGGATCGTCGCGCGCGCCTCGTTGGCCTGCTGCAGCGCGGCGGCCAGCACGTCCGACGGGATGCCGTCGAGCTTGGTGTCCAGCTGCAGGGCGGTGACGTACTCCGCGGTGCCGGCGACCTTGAAGTCCATGTCGCCGAACGCGTCCTCGGCACCGAGGATGTCGGTCAGCGTCACGTACTGGGTCTTGCCGTCGACCTCGTCGGAGATGAGGCCCATGGCGATGCCGGCGACCGGCGCCTTCAGCGGCACACCGGCGCTCAGCAGCGACATCGTGGACGCGCAGACCGAGCCCATCGAGGTCGAGCCGTTGGAGCCCAGCGCCTCCGACACCTGCCGGATCGCGTACGGGAACTCCTCGCGCGAGGGCAGCACCGGGATCAGCGCCCGCTCCGCCAGCGCGCCGTGGCCGATCTCGCGGCGCTTCGGCGAGCCCACCCGGCCGGTCTCACCGGTCGAGTACGGCGGGAAGTTGTAGTTGTGCATGTAGCGCTTGGTCTTCGCCGGCGACAGGGTGTCCAGCGCCTGCTCCATGCGCAGCATGTTCAGCGTGGTGACGCCCAGGATCTGGGTCTCGCCGCGCTCGAACAGCGCCGAGCCGTGCACGCGCGGGAGCACCTGCACCTCGGCGGTCAGGTCGCGGATGTCGCGGGTGCCGCGGCCGTCGATGCGGACGCCGTCGCGCAGCACGCGGTGACGCACCTCGTGCTTGGTCAGCGAGCGGAAGGCGGCCGGGACCTCCTTCTCGCGGCCCTCGAACTGCGGGGTCACCGCGCCGACGACCTTCTCCTTGACCAGGTCGAGCGCCTCTTCGCGGTCGGCCTTGCCGACGATCTTCAGCGCCTCGGCGACCTCGGTGCCCGCCGCCGCCTTCACGGCCGCGTACACGTCGTCCTGGTAGTCCAGGAAGACCGGGAACTCGGTGACCGGCTTCGCGGCGACCGCGGCCAGCTCGCTCTGCGCCCGGCACAGCTCACGGATGGCGACCTTGGCCGCCTCCAGGCCGCCGGCCACGATCTCCTCGGTCGGCGCGACGGCGCCGTCCGCGACGAGCTTGTGGGTGTGCTCGGTGGCCTCGGCCTCGACCATCATGACGGCGACGTCGCCGTCCTCGAGGGTGCGGCCGGCCACGACCATGTCGAAGGTGGCGCGCTCCAGCTCGGCGTGGGTCGGGAAGGCCACCCACTGGCCGTCGATGTGCGCGACGCGGGTCGCGCCGATCGGGCCGCTGAACGGCAGGCCGGACAGCTTGGTCGACATGCTCGCCGCGTTGATCGCGACCACGTCGTACGGGTGGGCCGGGTCGAGCGACAGGATCGTCTCGACGACCTGGACCTCGTTGCGCAGGCCCTTGACGAACGACGGGCGCAGCGGCCGGTCGATCAGGCGGCAGGTGAGGATCGCGTCCTCGGACGGACGGCCCTCCCGGCGGAAGAACGAGCCCGGGATCCGGCCGGCGGCGTACATCCGCTCCTCGACGTCCACCGTCAGCGGGAAGAAGTCGAACTGGTCCTTGGGCTGCTTGCTGGCGGTGGTCGCGGAGAGGACCACGGTGTCGCCCAGCTGGGCGATGACGGAGCCGGCGGCCTGGCGGGCCAGGCGTCCGGTGGAGAAGATGATCTCACGGGTGCCGAACGACCCGTTGTCGATCACGGCCTTGCTGGTCTGTTCGCCGAGGTTGTGCTCGGTCATGAAGCTGTGTGCTCCTTCTGTCGCGGCACGCGAGCGACCCCTACTCGGGTGGGACAGTCGGTCTTCGATCGAAGCGCCCGGAGCTTGCTCCGGACACCACTACCGAGGACCGACCCATACCGGCTCTGGGTGTGTTGCCTGCGCCGGCGCCGGATGTCCCCCGACGGCGGGTGCGTGCCTTTTCGTCTTGTCAAACGTCGGGGGAGCGACAGATGCCGCTCCCCCGTCAGATCATCGGCGCAGGCCGAGGCGCTCGATGAGCGCACGGTAGCGGGCGATGTCCGACTTCTGCAGGTACGCCAGGAGCCGCTTGCGGCGGCCCACCAGCAGCAGCAGACCACGACGGCTGTGGTGGTCGTGCTTGTGCAGCTTGAGGTGCTCGGTCAGATCCTGGATCCGCTTGGTGAGGACGGCCACCTGGACCTCCGGCGAACCGGTGTCCCCTTCGACGGTGGCGTAGTCCGCCATGATCTGGGTCTTGACTGCAGCGTCGAGCGCCATGTTCTCCCTAACTGTGGGTTCTTTGCCACCTCAATATCCCCACGGCGTCGGGCAGGGCATACGAGGCCGACACCGGTGACCCGGCGTCCCCTCAAGGCTACCAGGACGTGGGACACGACCCCCACGGGATACGCAAACCACGCGTTCCCGACGGCGTGTACCCCACCCGACGTGCCCGCGCGCGCCGCGGCCAAGATCGCCGGTTCGTGTCAGAAAGTGCGGCCAGACCACAGATCTTGACACGAAGCCGCGATCATCGCCGCTAGCAGACAGCGATCATCGCCGCTAGTAGAGACGCCGGGAGAACCGGTCGACCGCGAGCGCGAAGGTGCGCTCGATCAGCTCCTCGACCGCGGCGAAGCCACCCTCCTGCGCCGGGCCCGGAGCGACGACCATCGCAGCGTCGGTGGGAGCCAGATCACCCAGGAGCGACGTCCCCACCATCACATCCCCGTCGTCCAGGTACTGGTACATGGCCAAGACATCCACCGCGACGGCTCCGACCGAGCCGACGGGCCGCAGCGTGACGTAGTAGTACAGCTCCTTGTCCAGCACCACCAGCTTCACATAGACGTTCACCCAGTTCGGCTTCGTCTCCGAGTCGACCCGCGCGCCGGCTTCCGGATCCAATGCCAAGAAGGCGGTCCTCACCTGACCGGCGATGCCGTCAAGCTGCCCGGTGATGCGACGGGAAAGCATGTCCGCGATGGTCGCCGCACCGGCAGCGGCACCCTCGCCGGCGATCCGCCCGAGATCTACCAGCCGTTCCACGTGGGCGCGGGCGATCGTGGCCGCGCTGCTGGTGGCCGCGATCGTCAGCGCAGGCCGTTCCAGTTCGGCGCGCAGGGAGTAGATCTCCAGCTGGGCGAACAGATGGACGAGTGGGCGCAGGTCGCCGTCGTTCGCGGCATCCAGGGCAGCGATGTAGTCGGGGCGGTTGCGGCGGTCCACCACCAGCGGTGCGTAGCGTTCGCGCAGCAGCACGAGGAGGGTCAGGGCGCGAGCTACCCGCCCGTTGCCGTCGGCGAACGGGTGGATGCAGATGAACCGGTGGTGCAGCCACGCCGCGCGTACCACCGGGTGCGCGCCCTCGGTCGCTTTGTACAGCTCGACCAGCCGGTCCATCTGTCCCGGCACGTGCTCCGGCGGCGTGTACTCCAGCATGGTGCCGTCGGGCCGCCGGACGTGGTTGGCCTGGGCCTTCCACTCCCCCTGCGGCAGCGGAACCTGGACCACCCGGCCGAGCGCGTCGCGCGCCTCGTACGTCGGCTGGTGGCGCGTGATGAGCTGGTGCAGCTCGCGCACGAAGAACACCGACAGGTCCCGCCCGTCCCGGACGGCCTCGACCAGATACTCCAACGCCCCGAGCTGATCACGCATGAGGTCGAACGCCTCGTCGCTCACCCCGCCCTCGCGGGCCGCGACCTCAGCGGTGATGCCCTCGGCGACCAGTGCCTCGGTCACTCCCCAGTCGAGGTCGTACAACCGCTCGATGATGCCGGTCTCGATAGCGTGCCGGCGCAGGCTGCGCTGCCGGGCCTCGGCGAACTCCGCCGGCGGCGCCTGCGCGATCGACCGCTCCCACGCCGTGCGCAGCGAGTCGACCGTGAGCAGCACCGGTGACACCGCGCCGTTCAGCATCGGCAGCGGCTCGACCTCACGCCACGGGGTGTTCACAGCCGCCGATCCTACGGCTTCGGCACGCCCAGGACCGCGCGCGTGCGGGCGACGTCGTCCTCGATCGCCTCGACCAGGGCGGGGATGCCGTCGAACTTCAGTGTCGGGCGGAGGTGGCTGACGAAGTCCAGGGCCAGGCGCTCGCCGTACAGGTCGCCGGTGAAGTCGAGCACATAGGCCTCGACCCGGCGGTCCTGCCCGGAGAACGTCGGGTTGGTGCCGATCGACACCGCGGCGGGCAGCCGGTCGTTGCCGCGCACCAGCCAGGCCGCGTACACCCCGTCCGCGGGCACGGCGGCGTACTTCGCCACCATCAGGTTCGCCGTCGGGAAGCCGATCTCGCGCCCGCGCTGGTCGCCGCGGACCACGACGCCCTCCAGCCGGTGCGGCCGGCCGAGCACCGCCGCCGCCGTCTCGATGTCACCGGCGTCCACGCACGCCCGCACGTACGTCGACGAGAAGATCGTCCCGTCACCGGTGACCAGCGGCGCCGACTCCACGGCGAAGCCGAACGTGCGGCCCAGCTTCGCGAGCAGCTCCACGTCACCGGCGGCCTTGTGGCCGAAGCGGAAGTTCTCCCCCACCACGACCAGCGCCGCGTGCAGGTGCTCGACGAGCACGTCGTGCACGAACCGGTCGGCGTCGAGCTTCGAGAACTCCAGCGTGAACGGCTGCACGCACAGCACGTCCACGCCCAGGCCCTCGATCAGCTCGGCCTTGCGCAGCGGCGAGGTGAGCACGGCGGGGTGCGAGCCGGGCCGCACCACCTCGGACGGGTGCGGGTCGAAGGTGAGCACGACGGCGGGCAGGCCCAGCTCCCGGGCCCGCTTCACGGTGTGGCCGATGGTCTGCTGGTGCCCGGTGTGCACGCCGTCGAAGACGCCGATGGTCACCACCGACCGGCCCCACCCGCCGGGCGCCGCGTCGTACCCCCGCCAGCGCTGCATCACTGCTCGCCTCCCACCAGGACGATCTCCGCCTTGGCCCGGCCGCCGCGCTCGGACATGACGGCGAGCGCGGCCCCGTCCGGGCCCACCACACCGTACGGCCCGGCCTGGCCGACGGCGGGCAGCGGCCCGCCGTGGGACACGATCTTCGCCGCCTCCGCGTCGACGGTGCGCACCGGCATGGCGCGGCCCAGGGCCTGCGCGAGCGGCAGCGCCACCGGGTCGGCGAGCTCCGCGAGCTTTTCGAGGGGGTACGCCTCGGCGAGGGTGAACCCGCCCACGGCGGTGCGCCGGAGCGCGGTGAGGTGACCGCCGACACCCAGCGCGGCGCCCAGGTCGCGGGCGATCGCGCGGATGTAGGTGCCCGACGAGCAGGCCACCTCCACCTCGACGTCGACCACGTCGTCGCGCCGGGTGATCCTGGACACGTCGATCCGGGAGATGGTCACCCGCCGCGCGGGCAGCTCGACCTGCTCGCCCTGCCGGACCCGGTGGTAGGAGCGCACCCCGTTGATCTTGATGGCGCTGACCGCGGACGGCACCTGGTCGACCTCGCCGATCAGCACGGCCAGCCCGGCCCGGATCTGCTCGTCGGTGACGTGGCCCGCGGGCGTGCTCGCGGTGACGTCGCCCTCGGCGTCGTCGGTGACCGTGGCCTGGCCCAGCCGGATGGTGCCCCGGTAGACCTTGTCCGTGCCCACGACGTAGGTGAGCAGGCGGGTGGCCCGGCCCACGCCGAGCACCAGCACGCCCGTCGCCATCGGGTCCAGCGTGCCGCCGTGGCCGACCTTGCGGGTGCCGGCGATGCGGCGCACCCGGGCGACCACGTCGTGCGAGGTCATGCCCCCGGCCTTGTCCACCACGATCAGCCCGTCGGTCACCGGGCGGTCGTTCTTCCTGCTGCTCACGCTTCTCCTCGCCCCGCTGCGCCGTGGGTCGGGCGCGCGCCGACGTCCAGCCTAGGCGGGCCGCGGCTCCGCACTCGGCACGGCCCAGCCGCCGGTGCGCATCCGCAGCAGCAGCGCCACCAGCCGGACCACGATGAACAGGGTGAGCCCTGCCCACACCCCGGTCAGGCCCAGGTCGAGGGCGTACGCGAGCCAGGTCGCCGGCAGGAAGCCCACCACGGCCGCGACGACGGTCAGGTTGCGCAGGTACGCCACGTCGCCCGCGCCGATGAGCACCCCGTCGAGCGCGAACACGATCCCGCCCATCGGCAGCAGCACGGCGAACCACGGCCAGATCAGCGCCGCCTGCTCCCATACCGCGGGATCGTCGACGAACAGCGCGGGCAGCACCGTGACGCTCGCGCCGAGCACCACCGCGAACGCCACCCCGCACCAGCCGCCGAGCCAGGTGATCCGCCGCGCGGTCGCCTTCGCCGCGGCCGTGTCGCCCGCCCCCAGCTCCGCGCCGACCAGCGACTGCGCCGCGATCGCCACCGAGTCGAGCACCAGCGCGCTGAAGAACCACAGCTGCAGCGCGATCTGGTGCGCGGCCAGCGCCGCCGCGCCGAACCGGGCCGCCACCGCCGCCGCGGACAGGAAGCACGCCTGGAACGCCGCGCCGCGCACCAGCAGCGCACCGTTGACGGACAGCTGGCGGCGCAGCACCGCCCAGTCCGGGGCCAGCGGCACCCGCTCGCGCCGCAGCGCGCGCAGGAACAGGCCGCCGGACGCAGCCTGCGCGGCCACGTTCGCCCAGGCGGAGCCGACCATGCCCCAGCCGAGGCCGTACACCAGCAGCGGGCACAGCACGGCCGAGGCGAGGTTGGCCCCGAGCACGTAGTACAGCGGGCGGCGGGTGTCCTGCACGCCCCGCATCCATCCGTTGCCCGCCATCGCGAGCAGGATGAACGGCGCGCCGAGGCAGGCCACTCGCAGCCACAGCTCGGCCTGCGCGGCGACCGCCGCGGACTCCGGCCCGTTGCCGGACAGCGCCCGGGTCAGCGGCCCCGCGCACAGCTGTGCCGCGAGCACCAGCGCCAGCCCGGCCAGCACCGCCAGCCAGGACGCCTGCACGCCCTCGCCGACCGCCCCCGCCCGGTCACCCGCCCCGAAGCGCCGCGCCGCGCGGCCCGTGGTGCCGTACGCGAGCACGTTGCCGAGCCACACCGCCAGCCCCAGCACCGTCCCGGCCAGGCCCAGCGCGGCCAGCGGCACCCGGCCCAGGTGTCCCACCACGGCGGTGTCGACCAGGACGTACAGCGGCTCGGCGGCCAGCACGACCAGCGCGGGCAGCGCCAGCGCCGCGATCCTGCGGTATCCACTGGCGGCGGCGCGTTCCCGCACCGCCGTCACGGCCGCTCCCCCGTCACGGCTGCCCGTCCAGGAGGTCGTCCAGGTCCTCGTCCAGCTCATCGGACGGCGGCGGCACGGCGGCACGGCGGCGGGCCAGCTCCGCGGGCGCTCCGATCGCCGTACGGTCCTCGGGCACGGCCCGGTAGTGCTGGAGCAGTCGGACCAGGAACTCCCGGTCGACGTCGAACTTGGCCAGCGTCACCCGGAGCACGCCGCTCGGCCCGGTCGCCGGCTCGGTCCACAGCGACAGCTCGGCGACGCCGCCGCGCGGGCGGACCTGCACCCCGGTGAGCCGGGCCCAGGGCACCGTACGGGTGCGCAGCCCGCGCACCGACACCCCGCCGGGCGTCACCAGCAGGCGGGGCGGGTGATGGATGAGCAGTGCCGCCAGCACCACCAGCGCGCTCGCGGTGAGCGGCTGGCCGCCGCCGAGCGCGAACCCGGCCCCGGCCAGCGCCAGGGTGCCGCGCGCGTACACGACGGGCGAGGTGAACGCGGCGAAGCCCTGCGGCAGGGTCACCGGCGCCAGCGCCGCCGGGCGGCGCACCCGCCACAGCAGATGGACCGCCCCGAAGTAGACGACCAGCGTCGCCAGGGCAGCCAGGCCGGACACCGTCCGCCAGACCCACCCCGGACCCGGGACGCCCGCGACCGCGGCCGTGATGATCAGCCCGGCGCCGCCCACGGCCCAGGCCGCGACGAGCAGCCTGCGGTTCTGCGACGCCAGGTGGTGCAGCAGATCGCCGTCGGCGGGTGCCGCGGGCGCGGCTGTCGAGGACATTCCGACAGCGTAGACGCAGCGATCATCCCGCCGGGTGCCCCGCTCGCGCGGGGCGGCCGAACGGACTACTGCCGGGTGTCCATGGAGGTCTGCAGGGCGCGGCGGGCCTGCTCGCGCTCGCGGTCTTCCTCGGTGGTCTGCGGCTGGGGCTTCTTGGACGTAGGCATGGGAACGGTCCTTCCACAACAACGGGTCGATGACGCACGCACGCGAAACACGTGCCGCGTTTTCTCTGTCCGCCGCCGTTCTCGGGATCGCCGAGCATCCTCGCCGGTGTGACCTACCGCGGCGCCGCCGTCCGGGTGGGACCGCGAAGCGCGCCGCTGCAGGCAAAACTATCGTTCAGTTCCACATCCTGCACAGCCGTTCCCACACCCTGGAACGTCGGCATGCCGACTGACCAGCTAAACCGCTCCTTAACGCGCAACAAGTCGGAAATCTCCCCCTGAATCTCCGCTCAGCTCCAGGGGTCGCCGAGCAAGATCGCCGTCTCGTGTCGAAACCTGCGCCCCAGCCCCACCTTTGGACACGAACCCGCGATCATGCCCACCCCCTCTCGCCAGCCGAATGACAGGCACCACGCCGAAAGGCTCACCGAGCCAGAAAGTGCCACCCCAGCCAGAACCAGAACCCCAGGATCGCCAGCCGCCCCACCGGCAGCCCACCCACGTCATACCGCATGACCAGCGCCGCCACGTCCCCGATGCTGGGCACCCGGGAACCCGGCCGCCGCGCCGCCCACTCCACCGCCAGCACCGCCACCCCCGCCAGCACGAACCCGGCGATGGCAAGAAACCGCGTCAGGCTCATCGCCGCACCAGTCCCCAGAACCCGGCCAGCCACCCGAAATACGCCAGGCTCCGCACCAGATACCCGTCAAGCAGCGGATCGGCCAGCAAAGACAGCGTCGGGTAATCGTGCGTAGACCCCATCGCGAACGTGATCACCTCGACCACCACGAACACCGCCACCGGCACCAGCCACCACGCGACCCCCGGCAGCAGACCGGCCGGAGCGGCCCGGCGGGGCAGCCGCGACGACATACCCGCCAGCATCATCCCGCCCCCGAGCGCGAGCACGTAAAGATTCGCCGCCAGCGAGAACGACGGCAGCAACCCGCCGATCAGCGAGAACGGCACGAACACCGGCAGCATGACCTGCGCGCGCGCCCACGGTCGCACCGGCTCGACGGTGAGCTCGGGACGCTGTTCCATGACCCGATTGTGCTCCGTTGACCGGTCTGCGGGGGAGACCTTCGCCACCCTGCTCCGCACCGCGCCGCCGATGGGGCGGAACGGCCGCCCGTCAGGCCTGCGCCGCCAGCTCCGCGCGCACCGCGGCGATGATCTCCTCAGCGCCGCCGCGGCCGGTGAACCCGGCGGCCAGCCGGTGCCCGCCGCCGCCGAGCGCGACCGCGACCCGGCTGACGTCCGCACCGCCCTTGCTGCGCATGGACACCGCCCACTCCTGCGGGGCGACCTGCTTGAGCAGCAGCGCCACGTCGGCCTCGGAGACGCAGCGCACCGAGTCGATCAGCGCCTCCAGCACGTACGGCGGCTGCTCGTGCTTGGCCAGGTCGTCGAGTGTGGCCACGGCGTACACCAGGCCGCGCCCGCCGGCCCCCTCGGGCTCCAGCTGGGCCCGGCCCATCACCTCGCCGAACAGGCGCACCGCGCCGAACGGGCGGCTGTCGAAGATGCGCCGGGAGATGCCGCCGACGTCGATGCCGGTGGCGACCAGGCGCGCGGCCAGCTCGTGCACCTCGGGCGTGGTCAGGTCGAACTTGAACGAGCCGGTGTCGGTGACCAGCGCGATGTAGAGGCACTCGGCCATGGGCCGGTCCAGCGGCACGTCCAGCCGCCGCAGCAGCTCGGCGGCGACCACCGAGGTGGCCGCGGCGTACGGGTCGACCAGCGACACCTTGCCGAAGCCGGTGTTCGACGCGTGGTGGTCGAGCACCAGGCTGACCGCGGCCGTCTCCAGCCGGTCCACCAGCGACCCGAGCCGCGACTCGCTGGCCGCGTCGAAGGTCACCAGCAGGTCCGGCGCGGGGTCGGCGTCGGCCTCCGGGATGAGCAGGTCCATCGCGGGCATGTGCAGCGGCGCGGGCACGCTCAGCGGGCCGGGGAAGGTGCACTGCAGCGAGGTGACGCCGAGCCGGAGCAGGCCCTGCGCGAAGCCGAGCATGCTGCCCAGCGCGTCGCCGTCGGGGTTGACGTGGCACACCAGCAGCACCCGCGCACCCGGCCGCAGCCCCGTGCGCACGGCCGCGACGGCCGCGGCCCAGTCCTGCTCGGTGGGGCGGCCGGTGGTCCCGGCCGCCAGCGTCGCCGCGTTCACCGCTGGGCTGCCGCGCGCAGCGCAGGCTCCTCCTCGTCGTCCTCGTCCTGCGCGTCCTCGTCGTCCTCGACCTTGTAGGGCTGCGCGTCGCCGGCGTACTCCGCGCCGGCGGCCAGCTCCTGCACCTGGGCGTCGCGCTGCTTCGCCTCGGCCAGCAGGTCGTCGATGTGCTTGACGTGCTCCTGGACGTCGTCGGAGACGAACGCCAGCGAGGGCGAGTGGCGCAGGCCGAGCGCCCGGCCGACCACGCCGCGCAGCATGCCCTTGGCGCTCTCCAGCGCGGCGGCGGTGCCCGCCTGGGCCTCCGCGTCGCCGAGCACCGTGTAGAAGACCGTGGCCTCGCGCAGGTCGGCGGTGATCCGGGCGTCGGTGATGGTGATCATCCCGAGCCGGGGGTCCTTGATCTGGGAACGTACCGCCGATGCCACGAGCTCACGCACCCGCTCGGCATGCTTGCGTACCTTGGCCGGATCAGCCATCACGTCACCTCCGCGACCGACGACCTCGGCGCGCCACGCTGCGGCTCACGCCGGTCAGGCGAGGTCGCCACTGTGACGAGCCAGGGTCGAAACCAACACCATGACACTACCCGCCGGGTCCGACCCTCACGCGAGCGCGCTGAGCGCGGATGGAGCCGCAGCTCACAGCGCTGGACTGCGCAGCTCACCGCCTAATCGTCGTCGCCGTACCAGCGGCGCCGCACGGACAGCACCTCGACCTCGGGGCGGCCGACCACGAGGCGCTCGCACTGGTCGAGGACCTCGTTCACGTGCGCCGGGTCGGCGGCGACCACGGCCACCCCGATCTCGGTGCGCCCGTGCAGCTCGAGCGCCCCCACCTCGGCCACGGCGACCTCGTACTTCTTCAGCGCCGCGATGATCGGGCGCACGTACGAGCGCTTCTCCTTCAGCGACCGGGAGTCACCCGGCAGCAACAGGTCGAAAACGGTAGTTCCGGTATGCACGAGCCAGAAGCGTACGCGAGATCACACCTTGCGGGCCACCAGAATGTCGCGGTTGATGGCCTGGTCGACGCGGTGCTCGAAGCCCTCGTAGTCGACCGCCTCCAGGCCGTGCTCCTCGAGCAGGTCCAGGGCGTCCTCGCGCGGGGCCACGTGGGTGTTCCAGGACACGCCCAGCGCGCCGCCGGGGCGCAGCAGGGACAGCCAGCCCGGCAGCGCCTCCTCCAGCAGCTCCAGCGGCCCCCGGGCCAGCCCCTTGGCGCTGCGGCTGCCGTGCACCACGCCGTAGGGCAGGTCGGCCACCACGAGGTCCACGGAGTTGCCCTTGAGCAGGCCGCGCGTCTGCGTGGTGTCGGCCTCGAACAGGCTCAGGTGCTGGGGCTGGTCGCGCACGTCGCCGATGCGGGCGTCGAAGCGGCGGCCGATCCGCTTGCCCTCCCGCCGCAGCGGCGCCATCTCGGTGGTGTGCTTGATCCGCTTGTTCTTGAGCCACGTCTTCAGGAAGGCGCTGTACGCCTCGACGTCCTTGCCGTCCAGTTCGATGCCGATCGCGTCCCAGCCGTACATCAGCGCCTGGTTGAGCGTGGTGCCCCGCCCGGCGACCGGGTCGAGCACCACGAAGCGCCGGGTGAGCAGCTGGTCGGCCCACGAGGTGGCCAGTGCGGTCACGTTGAGCAGCAGCTGGGTGAAGTTCTCGTTGGTCTTGCCGGCGTACTTCTGGATGGTGATCAGATCGTCGTCGAACCGGTCCAGCGGGGGCTCGCCGAGCGGCCGCAGCAGCCCGCCCTCGACGATCTCGAAGATGGCGTACGCCGACGACAGGTTCGCCAGCACCCGCAGCTCCTCAGCCGCCAGCCGGCCGTCCTCGACCTCGAACGACAGGTACGGCCGCCCGCCCAGCTCCACGACCTCGGCCGGCTCCAGCCGCCCACCCAGCGCCCGCTCGGAGAACACCGCCAGCTCCGCCGCCGTCAACTCCGGCGCCGACTGCGTGTAAACCCGGTTAGCCGACGGCGCCACCAGCACCGCATACCTAGCCACTGCTCCCCCTCCGACTACCACGACGATCTTGCACGAACTGTTGCCCTTTTGCCCGGAACGGGCGTGTCGCACCCACAACCCACGCAAGATCGACACAGCAGAAGGGGCGGGGTTCGGCGCGTCAGCGCCGGGCCCCGCCCCGTCCTCTAGATCACACCCGCGGCTTCTCGCGCATCTCGAAGGTCTCGATGACGTCGCCGACCTGCAGGCTGCCGAAGCCGTTCAGGGTCAGACCACACTCGAAGCCCTCACGGACCTCGGTCGCGTCGTCCTTGAACCGCTTGAGCGAGCTGATCGAGGCGCTCTCCGCCACGACCGTGCCCTCGCGCACCACCCGCGCCTTGGCGTTGCGGCGCAGCAGGCCCGACCGGACGATACAACCGGCGATGAGACCCACCTTGGACGAACGGAAGACCTCGCGGACCTCCGCCGAACCCAGGGCGACCTCCTCGTACTCCGGCTTGAGCATGCCCTTGAGGGCCGCCTCGATCTCCTCGATGGCCTGGTAGATGACCGTGTAGTAACGGATCTCCACACCGGCGCGGTCGGCCAGATCGCGAGCCTGCTCCATCGGCCGAACGTTGAAGCCGATGATGATCGCGGTCGAGTTCGCCGAGGCGGACGCCAGGTTGACGTCGTTCTCGGTGATCGCACCCACGCCGCGGTGGATGATCCGAAGCTGGATCTCCTCCGGGATGGGCAGCGCGACCAGCGCGTCCTCCAGGGCCTCGACGGAACCGGAGACGTCGCCCTTGATGATCAGGTCCAGCGAGGTGCGCTCGCCTTCCTTGATCTTCTCGAGCAGGTTCTCCAGCGACACCCGGCCACGCAGGCTCGCCTGCTCGGCCGCCCGCTTGCGGGCCTGCCGCTGCTCGGCGATCTGGCGTACGGTCCGGTCGTCGTCGGCGGCCAGGAAGGTGTCACCCGCACCCGGCACCGCGGTCAGACCGAGCACCATGACCGGACGGGCCGGGCCCGCCTCGGACAGCGGGTGACCGTTCTCGTCCAGCATCGCCCGGACGCGGCCGTAGGCGTTGCCCGCCACGATCGAGTCACCGACGTTGAGCGTGCCCTTCTGGACCAGCACCGTCGCGACCGGGCCGCGGCCCTTGTCGAGCCGGGCCTCGATGGCCAGACCCTGGGCGTGCCCGTCGATCGGAGCGGTCAGCTCCAGCGACGCGTCCGCGGTCAGCAGCACCGCCTCCAGGAGGCCGTCGATGTTGATCCGGCTCTTGGCGGAGATGTCCACGAACATGGTCTCGCCGCCGTACTCCTCGGCGACCAGGCCGTACTCGGTCAGCTGCTGACGCACCTTGCCCGGGTTGGCCTCCGGCTTGTCGACCTTGTTCACCGCGACCACGATCGGCACGTCGGCCGCCTTGGCGTGGTTGAGCGCCTCGATCGTCTGCGGCATGACGCCGTCGTCGGCCGCCACCACCAGCACCACGATGTCGGTGGCCTGCGCACCACGGGCACGCATGGCGGTGAACGCCTCGTGACCCGGGGTGTCGATGAACGTGATCGCCCGGTCCTCACCCTCGTGCTCGACGTGCACCTGGTACGCGCCGATGTGCTGGGTGATGCCGCCGGCCTCGCCCTCGACCACGTTGGCCGAGCGGATCGCGTCGAGCAGCTTGGTCTTACCGTGGTCGACGTGACCCATGACGGTCACCACCGGCGGACGGCTGACCAGGCGCTCCTCGTCGACGTCGGCATCGAGGTCGATGTTGAAGCGCGCGAGCAGCTCGCGGTCCTCGTCCTCGGGGCTGACGATCTGCACGTCGAAGCCGAGGTGCTCACCGAGCAGCATCAGGTCGTCGTCGGTGCAGGACTGCGTCGCCGTCACCATGATGTTCAGGTTGAACATCTCCTGGACGAGCGAGCCCGGGTTGGCGTTGATGCGGTCGGCGAAGTCCGACAGCGAGGCACCGCGCGGCAGCCGGAGCTGCTGACCCTGGCCCCGGGGCGCACCCGAGGACATCGTCGGCGCGGACAGGTTGTCGAACTCTTGACGCCGCTGCTTCTTGGACTTGCGGCCGCGCGACTTGCCGCCGCCCCGACCGAACGCGCCCGCAGCGCCGCCACCGCGGCCACGGCCGCCGGCACCGCCGCCACCGGGACGGCCCGCGCCGCCCGCCGGCGGGCCACCGGTGCCACCACCGGGACCGCCGCGGAAGCCGCCACCGCCACCGCCGGGACCACCGCCGGGGCGGAAGCCCGTGCCGGCGCCACCGCCGCCACCGGGACCGCCGCGGAAGCCGCCACCGCCGCCGCCACCGGGACCGCCGCGGAAGCCACCGCCGCCGCCACCGGGACGACCGGCACCGCCGCCGGGACCACCCGGACGGCCCGCGCCGCCGCCCGGACGCGCCGGACGCTGGCTGGGCATGGAGGCCGGGTTGGGCCGCGGCGGCATCGACGCCGGGCTGGGCCGCGGCGGCATGGAGGCCGGGTTGGGACGTGGCATGCCAGCCGGGGACGGACGCGAAGGAGCGCCGCCGCCCTGCGAGATGCCGAACGGGTTGTTGCCGCCGGTGCGCGGCGGACGGCCGCCACCGGGCGTGGCCGGACGGCCCTCACGGCCGCCGCCCTCGGGACGCGGACCGCGGTCGCGGCCGCCGTCGGGACGCGGACCGGACGGACGCCCGTCGCGGCGGTCGCCACCGGGCGCACCGGGACGGCCGCCCGGCGCGGCCGGACGCGCGCCGGTGCCGGCCGCGGACGAACCGGGCCGGGGCGGCATGAAGCTGGGCTTCGGGGCGTCCGGACGTCCGCTGTCCTCACGCTGCTTCGCCGCCTGCTGGGCCGCGCGGACCGAAGCCTCCTGCTCGGCCTTCAGCGCCGAGGCACGGGCCTCCGCCGCCGCGACCTCGATGTCGTGCGCGCTCGCCGGCTTGGTGACCGGGGTCGGCGGGACCATCGAGACGGGTGCCTTCGGCTTCACCGGTGGGGCCGAGGGCTTCTTGGGGGGTGCCGGACGCGCCGTCACCCGGGATTCACTGGTCGCCGCCGGCGTCGCCGCGGCCGCCGGGGGCGCCGACGGCGCGCTGGGCGCGGCCGGAGCCGCCCCGCCTGCCGCGAAGGCGTCCTTCAGCCGTCGTGCGACGGGAGCTTCCACGGTGCTCGACGCGGACTTGACGAACTCGCCCATCTCCTTGAGTTTGGCGAGAACGTTCTTGCTCTCGACGCCGAGCTCCTTAGCAAGCTCGTGTACGCGGGCCTTGCCTGCCACTGCACTCCTCACTCCGAGGTCGCACGGGCAGTGACCCGCTGCGACCTCACTTGTGCACTTGAAGCCTGATCATTTTTGCGACTTCATCGTGTGCCCATGCCGGTCGTCCTACCTTGCTTGATCCTCAGACGGGGCTGATGAGGCGCCCGTCTACGGTGGTCCGCCACCCCGTGACGGTCTGGCGGTGATCCTTCGGATCGATGTCGTGATCCCTCGGACCGTGTCACGATCCGTGGATCGCCCCGGTCAGCTCGCCGGTGTCGATGACCCCGGTGATCCGCAGCGCGCGCCCGAAGGCGCGGCGCCGCAGCGCCGACTCGAGACAGGCCGGTGTCGGGTGCACGTGGGCACCCCGGCCGGTCGATCTGCGTCGCGGGTCGGGCCGGAGGCTGAACTGGTCAGCGCCCGACGCCACCGCTACGACGCGGAGCAGTTCGGTAGCGGACGCGCGCTGCCTGCATCCCACACACGTGCGCACCGGAGGTGCCAGCGGTGTGTTGGAAGAGGCCGCCACATGCGATCCCGGCCGCGTGCGTCGTACCACCGGGAAAGTCTACCCCTAAGCGGAGACCGGGGTGCCGCCTGGCTCCGTCTCGTGATCAGCCGCGGCCCGCGGACCGCGCGGCGGGGCCGCCCCGGAGTCGGCCGCATCGGAGCGGATGTCGATGCGCCAACCGGTCAGACGGGCAGCCAGCCTGGCATTCTGCCCTTCCCGGCCGATCGCCAGCGACAGCTGGTAGTCGGGCACCGTGACGCGCGCCGCACGCGCTGCGAGATCCACCACTTCGACCTTCAGCGCCTTCGCGGGCGACAGCGCGTTGCCCACGAACTCGGCCGGGTCCTCCGACCAGTCGATGATGTCGATCTTCTCGCCGTGCAGTTCACTCATGACCGCGCGCACCCGCTGGCCCATCGGGCCGATGCAGGCGCCCTTCGGGTTGACCCCGGAGACCGTCGAGCGTACGGCGATCTTGGTGCGGTGACCCGCCTCACGGGCGATCGCGGCGATCTCCACGGTGCCGTCGGCGATCTCGGGCACCTCCAGCGCGAACAGCTTCTTCACCAGCGCCGGGTGGGAGCGGGACAGGGTGACCTGCGGGCCGCGGAAGCTCTTGGCGACGTGCACCACCACGCAGCGGATGCGCTGGCCGTGCGGGTAGGTCTCCCCCGGCACCTGCTCCGACTGCGGCAGCACGGCCTCGACCTTGCCCAGGTCGACCGAGACGATGCCCTTCTCCGAGCGCGTCTCGTGCGCCTGGATCACGCCGGTGACCAGGTCGCCGTCGCGGTTGACGTACTCGCCGAAGTGCACCTCGTCGGTCGCCTCGCGCAGCCGCTGCAGGATGACCTGCTTGGCGGTCATCGCCGCGATCCGGCCGAAGTCGTGCGGGGTGTCGTCCCACTCCCGCAGCAGCTCGCCCTCGGGGCCGTACTCCTGCGCGTACACCACGGCCGCGCCGGACTGCCGGTTGATCTCCACGCGGGCGTGCGACTGCGCGCCCTCCGTGTGCCGATACGCGGTGAGCAGCGCAGACTCGATTGCCTGCAGGATGGTCTCCTCGGAGATCTCCTTGTCGCGTGCCAGCGCGCGCAGCGCCGCCAGATCGATGTTCACCGCTCTTCCCCTTCGTCGTCCGGCTCGCCGTCGTCCGGCCCCTCGTCGTCGGACGAGTCGTCGTGGAACTCGGCGAGCTCCTCATCGGAGATCTCATTCATCCGCTTGAACTCGACCTGCACCCGGCCGGGGCCCAGCGCGCCGTACTCGAACGCGTGCTCCCTGCCGTCCACGTCGAGCGTGATGCCCGTGTCGTCGGCGTCCACCACGCGGCCGGTCAGCGTCTTCTCGCCCGCCTTCACCTTGACCAGGCGGCCGACGTTGCGCGTCCAGTGCCGCGGCAGCGTGAGCGGCCGGTCCACCCCGGGCGAGGAGACCTCCAGCTGGTACTCGCCCATGATCAGCTCACGGCCGGACGCCTCCGCGTCGTCCAGCGCCCGCGACACCGCGCGGGAGACGTCGGCGATCGCGTCCAGGCCGACGCCGCCGTCGCCGTCGATGATCACGCGGACCAGGTGCCGCCGGCCGACCTGCTTGACGGAGAGCTCCTCCAGGTCGTAGCCGGTCTCCGTGACCACCGGCTCGATCACGGCCTGTAACCGGGCACGCCGGGCGGCCAGTTCCGCCGGAGCGGTCCGGGCTGGGGCCGGTGCGGCCGGGCGGGCGGCCGGGCGGCCGGTCTGCCTGCCTGAGGCGCGGCCACGCTGAGCCATCTGAGGGCACCCCTCTCGGTGATACATCGACTGCGCAGAGCGTAACCCGCGAGCACGCGGCAACTACCAGCGGCGCGCTGCGGGCACGCGCGGCACGGGTGACCCGTCCCGGCGGCCCGCCCGGACGGCGGACCCCGAGGAGTCCCCACCAGCGGCCCGACACGTGAACGGCGGTTAGCGGAGCCCGGCCGGATGAGGAAGACTGGCGCGGTGCGTACGCGGGCAGATGATCATAGCGGGCCGGGCGGCTTCCGGCCGAATCGACGTGGGCTGCTGCGAGCCGGGACGGCGGCCGCGGTCGCGGGCGTGGCCGCACCGGCGCTGGCGGGCTGCGACCTGTTCGGCGGGCCGGACGAGCCGCCCCCGCCGGACGCGCTGACCGGCCTGCTCGCCGGCACCCACGCGCTGGTCGCGTCGTACGACGCCGCGCTGGCCGCCGACACCACGCTGACCGCCCTGCTCACCCCGCTGCGCGACACGCACAAGGCGCACGCGGCCGCGCTGGAGGCGATCATGAGCCCCAAGCCCTCGCCGAGCGCGTTCAGCCTGCCGAGCGCCGCCCCGGTCGACGGCGACCGCAAGGCGATCCTGGCCGCGCTGCGCACCGGCGAGGCCTCGGCCGCCAAGCAGGCCGCCGAGGCGTGTGTGAGCACCACCACCGCGCGGGCCGTCCTGGTCGGCGAGATCGCCGCCGCCCGCGCCACGCACGTGGAGGTGCTCGCATGACGACCCTGGCCGAGCGGTTGCAGACGGCGCTGGCCGCCGAGCACAGCGCGATCTACGCGTACGGGCGCTTCGGCGTGCTGCTGGACAAGGCCGGGCAGAAGGAGGCGCGCACGGGCGAGGAGGCGCACCGCGCCCGCCGGGACGCGCTGCTGCTGCGCCTGGCCGAGCTGAAGGCCGCGGCGCCGGTCGCCGAGCCGGGCTACGCGCTGCCGTTCCCGCTGGCCGACCGGGCCGCGGCGCTGAAGCTCGCCGCCTACGTGGAGGACGGGGTGGCGGCCAGCTGGCGGGCGGCGCTGGCCGACGCCGAGGGTGAGCTGCGCCGCCAGGTGCTGACCGCGTACACCGACGCGGCGGTGCGGGCCACCCGCTGGCGGCGGCGCGCCGGGGTCGCCCCGGCCACGGTGCCGTATCCGGGACGAAAGGCGCAGTGACCAGGGCGGGTTGAAACCCGCATACCGAGTATGCATACTCAGTAGCCATGTCCATCCGGCATGGTTTGCTCGCCCTGCTCGAACGCGGGCCCCGCTACGGCTACCAGTTGCGGGCCGAGTTCGAAGACTCCACCGGCTCCACCTGGCCGCTCAACATCGGCCAGGTCTACACCACCCTCAACCGCCTCGAACGCGACGGTCTGGTACGCGCGCTGCCGGAGAACGACGGGGGGCAGCGCCCGTACGAGATCACGCCCGACGGGCGCGCGGAGCTCACCCTCTGGTTCGCCACCCCGATCGCCCGCGCCGACCGGCCCCGCGACGAGCTGGCCATCAAGCTGGCACTCGCGCTGACCACCCCCGGCATCGACGTGCAGGCGGTGGTGCAGACCCAGCGCACCGCCACCATGCGCGCGCTGCAGGAGTACACCCGCCTCAAGCGCAGCGACGCGGAGCTGCCCTGGCGGCTGGTGCTGGAGGCCATGATCTTCCAGTCCGAGGCCGAGCTGCGCTGGCTCGACCACTGCGAGACCGCGCTGGTGCGCTACGACAAGCCCACCCCCGCGCCGCTCCCCCAGCACGACGACGCCACCCGGGAGGCCGAGGTATGAGCACCGCCGTCCTGCAGCTGCGAGACGTGCACCGCACCCACGGCACCGGCGAGGCCGCGGTGCACGCCCTGGCCGGGGTCACCATCAGCGTGCACGCCGGTGAGCTGGTCGCCGTCATGGGCCCGTCCGGCTCCGGCAAGTCCACCCTGCTCAACCTGGCGGGCGGGCTCGACCGGCCCGACTCCGGCGAGGTGCTGGTCGAGGACACCGCCCTGTCCACGCTGCGCCGTCCCCAGCTGGCCGCGCTGCGCCGCCGCAGCGTCGGCTACGTGTTCCAGGCGCTCAACCTGCTGCCCAGCCTCACCGCCGCCGAGAACGTGGCGCTGCCGCTGGAGCTGGAGGGCGTCTCGGGGCGCAAGGCCCGCCCGCTGGCCGAGGCGGCGCTGGCCGAGGTCGAGCTGACCGGATACGCCGACCGCTTCCCCGACGAGATGTCCGGCGGCCAGCAGCAGCGCGTCGCCATCGCCCGCGCCCTGGTCGGCCGGCGCCGCCTGGTGCTGGCCGACGAACCCACCGGCGCGCTCGACTCGGTCACCGGCGAGGCGGTGCTGCGCCTGCTGCGCGCCCGCGTCGACGCCGGGGCCGCCGCGGTGCTGGTCACCCACGAGGCCCGGCACGCCGCCTGGGCCGACCGGGTGATCTTCCTGCGGGACGGCCGGGTGGTCGACGCCTCCGGCCCGCTGACCCAGCCCGAGCAGCTGCTGGAGGCCGCGTCATGAGGTGGCTGCGCGGCTGGCTGCCCGCGCTGCGCGTCGCCCGGCGCGACGCACGCCGCAACCGGGGCCGCTCGCTGCTGGTCATCGCCATGCTCGGGCTGCCCGCGCTGGGGCTGTCGTTCGCCGCGACCGTGTACGACATGAACGAGCTGACCCCGGCCGAGCAGCTCGACCGCGAACTCGGCCGCTACGACGCCCGCGTCCAGTGGGTCGCCGACGGGCCGCTGACCCAGGCGCCCGACGGCAACGGCTACAGCTTCGACGGGGAGCCCCGCAAGGGCGCCGGCACCGCCGACGAGCTGCTCCGGGTACTGCCCGCGGGCTCGCGCGTCACCCAGGTGACGGAGGACTTCGTCGAGGTCTACACCGCCGCCGGGGTCATCGGTGTCACCAGCCGCATCCTCGACGTCGCCGACCCGCAGCTCGCGGGCATGGTGACCGTGCTGGAAGGCACCGCCCCGCGCGGGGACGGCGAGATCGCCGTCAACGCCCGTCTCGCCCGGCGCATGGACCTCGGCCTCGGCAGCACGCTGCGCCTGGTGCAGCCCGACCGGACGTACCAGGTCACCGCGCTGGTCGAGTTCCCGAACGGCCTGAACGACACCGTGGTCCTGCCGTCCGACGAGAGCGCCGAAGGCTATCCGGTCTTCCTGGTGGACACCCCGGCGCCGCTGCTGTGGACCGACGTCCAGCAGCTCAACACCCACGGCGTGGTGGTACGCAGCCGCGCGGTCGTGCTCGACCCGCCCCCGGCCGACCCGCGCTTCGTGTACGGCAACGGCCCGCAGGTCGAGGAACTCAGCCTCGGCGTGGTGCTGATCGGCCTGATCATCCTGGAGATCGTGCTGCTGGCCGGCCCGGCCTTCGCGGTCGGCGCCCGGCGGCGCAGCCGCGACCTGGCGCTGGTCGCCGCGACCGGCGGCACCCCCTCCCACCTGCGGCGCATCGTGCTCGCCGACGGCATCGTGCTCGGCCTGGCCGCCGCGCTCGGCGGCATCGTGCTCGGCGTGGCGGCCGCCACCGTGCTGCGCCCGCTGATCGAGGAGTACCTGATCGACGCCCGGTCCGGCGGCTGGCGCTTCCTGCCGCTCGCCCAGCTCGGCATCGTCGTGCTCGCGGTCGGCACCGGCCTGCTCGCCGCGATGGTGCCCGCGTACACCGCGGCCCGGCAGCAGGTCGTCACCGTGCTGGCCGGCCGCCGGGGCGTGGTCCGCTCCCGCAAGCGCTGGATCACCCTGGGCCTGGTCATGGCCGCCGCCGGTGCGGTGATCGCGATCGTGGGCGCGGTCGGCTCGCAGGTGAACGTGATCCTCGGCGGCCTCGTCCTCGGCGAGCTGGGCCTGGTGCTGCTCACCCCGTCGCTGGTCGGCCTGATCTCCCGGACGGGCCGGTGGCTGCCGCTGGCGCCGCGGATCGCGCTGCGCGACACCGCCCGCAACCGCGGAGCGGCCGCCCCGGCGATCTCCGCGGTGATGGCCGCCGTCGCCGGAGCCGTCGCCATCGGCGCCTTCATCGGCAGCGAGGCGCAGAACGCGTACGACAACTACGACCCCCAGCTGCCGCTCGGCCACTTCGTGGTCGGCTTCCCGGGTGAGGAAGACCAGCGGCCCGACACCGCCAAGGTCCTGGCGGCGATCCGGGAGACCGTGCCCGCTGCCGATCCGCACGTGTTCTCCCACGTCGCCTGCGCCGGGCCCGCCGAACCGGGCGAGCGCGACTGCGGCGCGTACCCGGTCCTGCCCCCGGCGGAGCGCTGCCCCGCCTGGGTGGACCCGCAGCCCGGCGTCCCCCCGGAGCCCGACGAGGACGACCCGCGCTGCCGCGGCTTCAGCGGCAGCTGGGCGTTCTACGTCGCGGTCGACGACGGCAGCGGCCTGAGCGCCCTCAGCAGCGCCCCGCCCGCCGAGCTGGCGAAAGCGCGGGCCGTGCTGGAAGCCGGTGGCATCGTCGTCGACGATCCGCGCTACGTCGTGGACGGCAAGGTCGCCGTCGCGCTGGTCGACGGGCCGCCCGTGGACGATCCGTACGACCTGCCCACCGTGCCCGTGCCCGCCGCCGTGCTGGCCGGCGACGACATGGCCGCCTCCTTCGTCGTCTCCCCCGACCTGGTGCGCGCGCACGGTCTCGCGGTCCGCCCCGGCGACGTGGCGGCATCGCTCGACCACGTGCTGACCGGCTCGGAGGCCGAGCAGCTGACCGGTCGGCTCCGGGAGATCAGCGGGAACCTGTCGCTGACCGTCGAACGGGGCGCGCAGTTCCGCGAGGAACCGATCATCTGGATCCTCGGCGTGATCTCGGCGCTCGTCGCGCTGGGCGCGGCCGGGGTCGCCACCGGCCTCACCGCCGCGGACAGCCGACCGGACCTCGCCACCCTCGGCGCGGTCGGCGCGAGCCCCCGGGTGCGCCGCCTGCTCTCGCTGAGCCAGTCCGGCGTCATCTCCGGCCTGGGCGCGCTGCTCGGCGTCCTGGCCGGCCTCGGCACCGCCGCGGCCCTGGTCGCCGCGGTCAACTCCAGCCGCGGCATGGCCCACCAGGACCAGGTCCCGATGACCCTGACCCTCCCCTGGGACACCCTGGCCATCGTCCTGTCGGTCCCCCTGGTCGCCATGCTCGGCGCGGGCCTCCTGACCCGCTCCCGCCTCCCCATCGAACGCCGCCTCTAGGAAAGGAAGGGCACCTTCTTAGAGCGACCGGCATTAGGTGCGGACCTGGACAGGTAGCCGGTCGCGGGTAGCAAACAGGCACGGGACTTATCGATCATTGGAGTTCTCTACGCTTCAATGACAGGAGTCCCGTGCCTGCGCTGCCATCATCGCTGCTGACCCCGATCTGGGTCCAGTTCGCCGCACTGCTGCCCGACCGGCCCGAATACGACCCCGCACACCCGCTGGGCTGCCACCGCCGCCGCATCCCCGACCAGGTCGTCTTCGAACACGTCATCCACGCCCTGGTCCACGGCTCGGGCTACGAACGCATCGCCGGCCCAGGATGCTCCGACCGCACCATCCGCCGCCGCCTGGCCGACTGGGCCAGCGCAGGCCTCGCCCAGCAACTGCACGCCCTGACCCTGGCCGCCTACGACAACATGATCGGCCTACAGCTGCACGACATCGCCGTCGACGGCGCGCTCACCAAAGCACCCTGCGGCGGAGACCGCGCCGGACGCTCCCCGGTCGACCGCGGCAAAGGCGGCCTCAAACGCTCCACCGGCACCGAAGCCGCCGGCATACCCCTGGCCGTGATCTCCGCCCCCGCCAACCGCAACGACAACGCCCTGCTGGAAGCCACCCTCGACACCGCCACCCAACAGACAGGCCCCCTGCCCGACGACGTCACCGTGCACCTGGACCGCGCCTACGACAACACCCCCACCCGCCAGCGCCTGCACGACCGCGGCCTGCACGGCCAGATCGCCCGCAAAGGCCTCCCCGCCCCCATCCAGGTCGGCAAACGCTGGGTGGTGGAACGCACCCACTCATGGATGAACGGCTACGGCAAGATCCGCCGCTGCACCGAACGCAACGCGCAGGTCGTGGACTTCTACCTCTACCTGGCAGCAGCCCTGATCACCACACGCCAACTCATCCGACAAGCCCGCCCCCGCTACCGCTGGGACGGCCGTCCCACCACCCGACGCCTCAAATGAACCTATTGCCGGTCGCTCTTATCGCTTTGCGTAGAGGAAGGTGCCCTTCTTAACCCTCGTCGGGGCGGCGGCTCGCGGTCGCGGTGGGTTGATCGCGATCTCGTGTCGAAATGCTTGGCTGGACCGCAGATCTTGACACGAGATCGCGATCAACCCCGGCGTCACCACCACGGGACCGTCACCACCACGGGAGGCGGCACCCCCACGGGACGCGGCACCCTCACGGGCGGTGCGGGCTGGTCGCACCCGTCCGGGTGGCCTTCCGTGCCGTCGCGGGCTGCGGCACACTGTGCCGATGCTGAGACGCCTCGCCCGCTACCTGGGCCACCGCAGCTGGTTCGCCCGAGCGGGCCGGGTCCTCGTGCCGCTCGACCGCACCGTCGCGAAGCTCACCAAGGGCCGCGTCGTCGCGCTGGGCCTGATCCCCACGCTGATCATCACCACCACCGGCAAGAAGTCCGGCCTGCCGCGTACCCAGCCGCTGGCCTACGCCCGCGACGGCGACCACTTCGTGGTGATCGGCTCCAACTGGGGCCAGCAGAGCCACCCGGCCTGGTCGGCGAACCTGCTCGCCAACCCCGACGCCGTCGTCACGCTCGGCGGACGGGAGATCCCGGTGCGCGGCGAGCTGGCCACCGGCGAGCAGCGGGAGCGGCTGCTGAAGCTGCTGCTGGAGGTCTGGCCGGCGTACACGACGTACCAGCAGCGCGCCTCTAACCGCGTGATCCGCGTCTTCAGCCTGATCCCCCGCTGACGGCCGCCCCGCCGCGTTAAGAAGGGCACCTTCCTCTACGCAATGCGTTAAGAAGGTGCCCTTCCTTTCAGGAGGTGGTGACGCCGATGGCGGCGCCGATGAGGTAGGTGGCGCCGGCGGCGGCCGCGCCGAGCAGGAGCTGGCGCAGGCCGGTGGCCCACCAGCGGCGGCGGGTGAAGCGGGCGGTCAGCGCGCCGACCACGAACAGGCCGAGGCCGCCGACGGCGAGCGCGAGCCACAGCGAGTCGCTGCCGAACAGGTAGCTCAGCAGCGGGATGATCGCGCCGATCGAGAAGCAGACGAACGACGAGATCGCCGCCGTCCACGGGCTCGGCTTGCTGTCCGGGTCGACGCCCAGCTCCTCGCGGACGTGCATGCGCAGCGCCTCATCGGGCTGGGCGCGCAGCTCCTCGGCCATCTGCCGGGCCAGATCCGGCGCGATGCCGCGCTCGATCCAGCGCTGGGCCAGCTCGGCGGCCTCGGCGGCCGGGTTGTGCCGCAGCTCCCGGCGCTCCTTGGCCACCTCGGCCTCGATCTGCTCGTTCGCGGTGCGCACGCTGGCGTACTCGCCGAGGCCCATCGAGATGGCGCCGGCGACCAGGCCGGCCACACCGGTGAGCACGATCGTGTGCGGGTCCACCCCGGCGCCGCCCACACCGGCGATCAGGCCGATGTTGGTGACCAGCCCGTCCATCGCGCCGAACACCGCCGCGCGCAGCCAGCCGCCGGAGACGTCGGCGTGCTCGTGGTCGATGGGCGGCAGCGTCGCCTCGGCGCCCGGCAGCCCGGCGCCCGGCAGTCCGGCGCCGGGCGTGGGCTCGGTGCCGAGGGCGGGGTCGGGCTTGTCCGGGTTCACGGCAGGGTGAGGATGTCCGCGCCCGACTCGGTGACGACCAGCGTGTGCTCGAACTGGGCGGTCCAGCGGCGGTCCTTGGTGACCACCGTCCAGGTGTCCTTCCAGGTCTCGTACGCGATCGTGCCGAGCGTGATCATCGGCTCGATGGTGAAGGTCATGCCGACCTCCATGATCGTGTCCGCGTTCGGGTTGTCGTAGTGCGGGATGAACAGTCCGCTGTGGAACGACTGCCCGATGCCGTGCCCGCCGAAGTCGCGCACCACGCCGTAGCCGAAACGCTTCGCGTACGACTCGATGACCCGGCCGATCACGTTGATCGGGCGGCCCGGCGCGACCGCCTTGATGCCCCGCATGAGCGCCTCGTGGGTGCGCTCGACCAGCAGCCGGGCCTCCTCGTCGACGTTGCCGACGCAGAACGTGGCGTCGGTGTCGCCGTGCACGCCGTCCTTGAACGCCGTCACGTCCACGTTGATGATGTCGCCGTCCTGGATCACCGTGGTGTCCGGGATGCCGTGGCAGATGACCTCGTTGAGGCTGGTGCAGCAGGACTTCGGGAAGCCCTTGTAGCCCAGGGTCGACGGGTACGCGTCGTGGTCGAGCAGAAACTCGTGCACCAGCCGGTCGATCTCGTCGGTGGTCACCCCCGGCTTGCAGTGCTCGCCGGCGAGCTGCACGGCCTGGGCCGCGATCCGCCCGGCGACGCGCATCTTCTCGATCGACTCCGCGTCCTGGGTGAGCGGGCCGTCCCAGCGCTTGGGCTGCTTGCGGCCGACGTACTCGGGGCGCGGGATGTGCGCGGGCACCTCCCGCCACGGGGAGAGCTTGCCTGGGGTCAGCGTGGCACGGCCGTTCATGACCTGAACTCTAGCGCTCGGCGAACATCGGGGCGCCGTCGATGCTCGCCGCGTTGCGCGTGGCCCGGTAGTGCTCGCGCTGCTCCGGGGTCTTGTGCTCCCAGAACCGGACGAGCAGGTCACGGTCGCCCTCGTACGACATCAGCGGCACGCCGTAGCCGCACGAGTCCGACACGCGCGTGACGTCGATCACGACGATGCTGCGCAGGCCGACGTGCGGCGGGGCCGGGAAGCGCGCGATCAGCTCGGCGGCGCGCGGGTCCTCGGCGAGCACCGCCTCGCCCCGGCCGTGCAGCCGGTAGATCTTGGGCGGGCCGTCGAACGCGCACACCATGACCACGATGCGCCCGTTCTCACGCAGGTGCGCCATGGTCTCGATGCCGGAGCCGCCGTACTCGTAGTACGCCACCTGATGCGGGCCGAGCACCGCGAACGAGTCGGTCAGCCCCTTGGGCGACACGTTGACGTGCCCGTCCGCCCCGGACGGCGCGGTGGCCACGAAGAACACCCGCTGCGCCATGAGGAAGTCACGGATCTTGTCGTCGATCTGCTCGTACACCTGGCCCATGCCCGCGACGCTACCCCGGCACCCGGCCGCCGGCAGCCCCGTGACCCGCCACGTGGGACGTGCCACGTGGCGGGTGCGGGCCGGAGATCAGACCGTGGCGAAGAACTCGGTCTTGCTGCCGCGCGCGCCGCGCAGCTGGGCGGCCGCGCCGACCAGGGCCTGGAACAGGCCGTTGGCGGCCATGTCCTCCGGGTGCCACTGCACGCCGACCGCGAACGGGTGGTCGGGGTGCTCGATCGCCTCGATCAGGTTGTCGGTGGTGCACCACGCGGTGGGCAGCATCCGTCCCGGGTCCTTGACCCCCTGGTGGTGGTACGAGTTCACCAGCGCCTCGGCGCCGTAGATCTCGCGGCAGCGCGACCCGGTCGCGAAGTGCACGTCGTGCTCGGCGTACACCTTCACCGGGCCGACGGTGGAGTGGCCGCCGTGGCCGACCACCTCGGGCAGGTGCTGGTGCAGCCGCCCGCCGCTGGCCACGGCCATGACCTGCATGCCCCGGCACACGCCGAGCAGCGGCAGGCCGGTCTTCAGCGCGATGCGCACCAGCGGCAGCTCGCCCGCGTCGCGCTGCGGGCTGGTGTAGACCGTCGGGTGGGGCGTCTCGCCGTAGCGGGCGGGCTCCACGTCGGCGCCCCCGGCCACGATCAGCCCGTCGAGTCCGTCGAGCACCTCCACGCCGCCGTCGGGCATCGGGGGGATCAGCACCGGGCGGCCCCCGGCCCGGCTGACCTGGTCCACGTACGCCCACGGCAGCACCGCGGCGACACAGTCGTGGACGCTGTAGCGGGCGGATTCGACGTAGGTGGTGATACCGATCAACGGTCTGGTCACATCGCTCACAACGGCGTCACATATGCCCCGGTAATGCCCCCGTCCACAACGAACTGCGAGGCGGTGATGAATGAGGAGTCGTCGCTGGCGAGAAACGCTACCGCCGCGGCGATCTCTTCGGGCTCGGCGAACCGGCCCATCGGCACATGGACGAGTCGGCGAGCCGCCCGCTCCGGATCCTTCGCGAACAGCTCCATCAGCAGCGGCGTGGCCACCGGCCCCGGGCACAGCGCGTTGACGCGCACCCCCTGCCGGGCGAACTGCACGCCCAGCTCACGGCTCATCGCCAGCACCCCGCCCTTGCTGGCGGTGTAAGCGATCTGACTCGTCGCGGCGCCCATCAGCGCCACGAAGCTGGCCGTGTTGATGATGGAGCCCTTGCCCTGCGCGAGCATGTGCGGCAGCGCGTACTTGCAGCACAGGTAGACGCTGGTGGTGTTGACCCGCAGCACCCGCTCCCAGGCGTCCAGTCCGGTGTCCAGGATCGAGTCGTCGTCGGGCGGCGAGATGCCCGCGTTGTTGAACGCGATGTCCACGCGCCCGCGCCGGGCCGCGACGCCGTCGAACAGCTCGCGCACCTGCGTCTCGTCGGAGACGTCGCACTGCACGAACTCTCCGCCGACCTCCTCGGCGATCTTCTTGCCCGCCTCCTCGGCGAGGTCCACCGCCACCACGTACGCGCCCTCGGCGGCGAACCGCCGTGCCGTGGCCGCGCCGATGCCGCTGGCCGCCCCGCTGATGACCGCCACCCGTTCCTGCAACCGCCCCATGCCCTGCCTCTGCCTGCCTCTCGTGGGTTCCTGGCCGTGGCGCCCGCGAGGCCGTGATAACAGCGTGCGGTACGCGGCGGGCTCAGCGCTGCCGAATCACTCCGTGGAGATGAAGACGTTCTTGGTCTCGGTGAACGCGAGCGGGGCGTCCGGGCCCAGCTCGCGGCCCAGACCGGACTGCTTGGCCCCGCCGAACGGGGTCCAATAGCGCACCGAGCTGTGCGAGTTGACGCTGAGTACCCCGGCCTCGACGCCGCGGGCCAGCCGCAGCGCCCGGCCCACGTCGCGGGTCCAGATCGACCCGGACAGGCCGTACTCGGTGTCGTTGGCCAGCCGCAACGCGTCGGCCTCGGTGTCGAACGGCAGCACCGACAGCACCGGCCCGAACACCTCCTCGCGCCAGTGCCGCTCGTCGGTCGCCCGGGTCTCCAGCACGGTGGCCGGATGCCAGTAGCCGGGGCCGTCCGGCGCGCCGCCGCGCATCAGGACGTTCGCGCCGGCCACGTAGCCCGTGACGCGTTCGCGCTGCTCGGCGGTGATGAGGGGGCCCATGCCGGTGGCCGGGTCCATCGGGTCGCCGCAGCGCCAGGCGCTGACGTGCGGCTCCAGCAGGGCGAGGAAGTCGTCGTACACCTCGCGCTGGACCAGCAGGCGGGAGCGGGCGCAGCAG
The DNA here is from genome assembly GCF_018326265.1 of Catellatospora sp. IY07-71. Classification (GTDB taxonomy): domain Bacteria; phylum Actinomycetota; class Actinomycetes; order Mycobacteriales; family Micromonosporaceae; genus Catellatospora. The sequence continues at coordinate 2,672,543 of NZ_AP023360.1, read as the reverse complement.
TCCTGCCCGGCGTTGTCGAACACGGCCCCGGGCAGCGCGGCGGCGGCCCGTTCCAGGTCGGCGTCGGCGAACAGCAGGGTGGAGCTCTTGCCGCCCAGCTCCAGCGTCACCCGGGTCAGGTCGGCCGCGCACGCCGCCATGATCTGGCGGCCCACCTCCACCGACCCGGTGAAGCAGATCTTGCGTACCCCCGGATGGGTCACCAGCGCGTGGCCCGCGACCTCGCCGTGGCCGGGCAGGACGGTCAGCACGCCCTCCGGCAGGCCCGCCGCAAGGGCCAGCTCGGCCAGGCGCAGCGCGGTCAGCGGCGTGGTCTCGGCCGGTTTCACGAGCACCGTGTTGCCCGCCGCGAGCGCGGGGGCGAAGCCCCAGGCCGCGATCGGCATCGGGAAGTTCCACGGCACGATCACGCCGACCACGCCCAGCGGCTCGTGGAACGTCACGTCCACCCCGCCCGCGACCGGGATCTGCCGCCCGCACAGCCGCTCCGGCGCGCCCGAGTAGTAATCGAGCAGGTCGCGGACGTTGCCCGCCTCCCAGCGCGCGTTGCCGATGGTGTGCCCGGCGTTGCGCACCTCCAGCAGCGCCAGCTCCTCGGCGTGCGCGTCGACCACCGCGGCGAACCGGCGCAGCAGCCGCGCCCGGTCCCCCGGCGACACGTTGCGCCAGCTCTCGAAGGCCTTCGCGGCCCGCCCGACGGCGGCGTCGACCGCCGCGGCGTCGGCCGGCTCCACCGTGGCGACGACCTCTTCGGTGACCGGATTGACGATCTTCACAGCCGCTCGAACCCCCGCACCAGTTCCCAGTCCGTCACCGCGGCGTCGTACGCGGCCAGCTCCACCTGCGCGGCGTGCCCGTAGTGCTCGACCACCGCGTCGCCGAACGCGTCCCGCGCCACCGCTGAGGACTCCCAGCGCAGCAGCGCGTCCCGCAGCGTGGCGGGCATGCGCGGCGCGGACGGGTCGGCGTACGCGTTGCCGCTGAACAGCGGCTCCAGCGGCAGCTCGTTCTCGATGCCGTGCAGTGCGCCCGCCACCATCGCCGCGACGGCCAGGTACGGGTTCACGTCGCCGCCGGGCGCCCGGTGCTCCACCCGCAGCGAGGTGTCGTGCCCGACCAGGCGCAGCGCGCAGGTGCGATTGTCCCGCCCCCAGCGCAGCGCCGTCGGCGCGAACGAGCCCGCCTGGTAACGCTTGTACGAGTTGATGTTGGGCGCGTACAGCACGCTCAGGTCCACGGTGCTGGCCAGCAGCCCCGCGAGCACGTGCTCGCCCAGCGGGCTGAGCTGGTCCCCCTCGGCCATCACTGGCCGCCCGTCGGCGTCGCGCAGCGAGAAGTGGATGTGGCACGAGTTGCCCTCGCGCTGGTTCGGCTTGGCCATGAAGGTCAGCGACATGCCCTGCTGGGCGGCGATCTCCTTGGCCCCGTGCTTGTAGAGCGCGTGCTGGTCGGCCGTCTTCAGCGCCTCGGCGTAGCGGAACGCGATCTCGTGCTGGCCGAGGTTGCACTCACCCTTGGCGCTCTCCGGGGCGAGTCCCGCCCCGGCCATGCCCAGCCGGATCGCCCGCAGCAGCGGCTCCACCCGCGTCGTGCCCAGCAGCGAGTAGTCCACGTTGTACCCGTTGGCCGGGGTGAGCCCCTGGTAGTGCTTGGCCGCGGCCTGCTCATAGGAGTCCTGGTAGACCACGAACTCCAGCTCCGTGCCGACGTACGCGGTCAGCCCGCGCTCGGCGAGGCGGTCCAGCTGGCGGCGCAGGATCTGCCGCGGCGACTGCACCACCGGGCTCCCGTCCAGCCACAGCACGTCGGCGAGGATCAGCACGGTGCCCGGCAGCCACGGGATCGGGCGCAGCGTGTCCAGGTCCGGCCGCAGCACGAAGTCGCCGTAGCCCTGGTTCCAGCCGGAGACGGCGTACCCGTCCACCGGGGTCATCTCGACGTCCACCGCGAGCAGGTAGTTGCACGCCTCGCTGCCGTGCGCCACGACCTCGTCCAGGAAGTACGTCGCATGCAGGCGCTTGCCCTGCAGCCGACCCTGCATGTCCGTCATGGCCAGCAACACCGTGTCGATGTCGCCCGCCTCCACCATCGCGCGCAGGCGCTCCACCGACCACATGCCCACCAGTCCTACCCCCACCACCCCCGCCGTCAACAAACTCGCATGGGTCACTGCTCCCGGCGCGCCGCGGCAAAGTTGTGCCGGAGGGCTTCCGTTCCCGCCGGGTAGCGAGTACGACTGTTCGAATGGGAGCGAGTGCGCGGGCGGTGATCATCGGGGGCGGCGTGGTCGGCTGCTCCCTGGCGTACCACCTCGGCCGGGCCGGGTGGCGCGACACCGTGCTGCTGGAGCAGCACGAGCTCATGGACGGCACGACCTGGCACACGGCCGGGTTCGTCACCTCGATGCGCGGCCCGGACGGCCCCGCCTGGCACGCCCGGCTCACCGGATACCTGCCCGCGCTGGCCGCGATGCTGCGCGCCGAGACCGGCCACGACCCCGGCTGGCGGGCCGTCGGCGGGCTGCGGCTCGCGCTCAGCCACCACCACGTCGACGAGCTGCGGCGTCTCGCCCGCCGCGCCGACGAGCTGGGCGTCCCGCTGGAGCTACGCGGGGCGTCGGCCACCATGGGCCTGGCCCCGCGGCTCGACCTCACCGACGTGCAGGCCGCCGCGTGGCTGCCCGGCGAGGGCTTCGTGCGCCCCAAGGACTTCGTCAACGCCCTGGTCGCCGGTGCGGTCTCGCACGGCGTCGAGATCCGCACGGGGGTACGCGTCACCGCCCTCGACACCACCGGCGGCCGGGTGCGCGCCGTGCACACCAGCGACGGCGTCATCGAGACGCCGCTGGTCGTCAACGCGGCCGGCGCCGCTGCGGGCGCGGTGGGCGCACTGGCCGGTGTCGTCGTCCCCGTCGTCCCGATCCTGCACCAGTACGGCGTCAGCGAGGTCCTGCACCCCGCGCTGGACCCGGACACGACCCCCACCTGCCGCATCCCCGAACAGTCGCTCTACCTGCGCGCCGCGAACGGGGCCGCGATCGTCGGGGGCAACCGCCCGGACCCCGTGCCCGCCTGGCCCGCCGGTGACGCCGAGCCCCTCGCCAAAGCCCGGGAGCTCGCCGCGCCCGACGACGCGGCGTTCGCCCCGCTGTGGCAGCTGGCCGGGGACCGCATGCCGGAGCTGCGCCGCGCCAAGCTCCTGAAGATCATGAACGGCGTCGAGGCGTTCACCCCCGACGGCGCTCCCCTCGCGGGCCGCTCGTCCCTGCCCGGCCTGTGGATCGCGGCCGGGTTCGGCCTGCACGGCATGGCCCTGGCCGGCGGCATCGGCCGCCACCTCGCCGAGTGGATCACGTCCGGCACCCCCAGCTGGGAGCTGGACGCCCTCCTCCCCGACCGCTTCGGCCCGCCCGCCGCCAACCGCGACTGGACCACCTCCCGCGCCCTCGACACCCTCCGCCGCTGACCCCCGCCGGCCCCGTCCCGGCCCCTTCCAGTCCTAAACCAGTCCCGTCCCGTCCCGGCCCCGGTCCAGTCCTGGACCAGTCCCGTCCCGTCCCGGCCCCGTCCCAGTCCTGGACCAGTCCCGTCCCGGCCCCGTCCCGGCCCCGTCCCGGTCCAAGATCGGCACTTCGTGTCCAAACCTAAGGCCAGACCGCACCTTTGGACACGAAACCGCGATCTTCACCATCCAGCCACACCGGACACCCGCCGAAGATCGCCACTTCGTGTCGAAACCTGTGGCCAGACCACACTTTCCGACACGAACTCGCGATCATCCTCGGCGGGGCGGGGCGGGGCGGGGTGCGGCGGGGCGGGGCAGAGCGGGGCGGGGCGGCACGGCGCCCGGCACCCGGCGGGGTCAGTCGCCGGCGGGTTTGGCGGCGGGGGTGGCCGGGGCCGCCGCGGGGCCGGTGGTGGCCACGGTGCTGGCGAGTTGCTCCCAGACCATCCCGGTCTGGTGGGCGAGCGCCCCGACCACGGCGGGCACGACCGGCAGCAGCCAGTCGGCGACCCAGCCGCTGTGCGTGAGGTTGAGTACGACGATCGCCGCGACCGCCCCGCCGACGCCGTGCGCGCTCGCCCGCCAGGCGGCGCGTCCGCTGTGGGCGACGGCGGCCCGGCGGGCGGCCTTGTCGCTGAGCTTGGGCCAGCCGGCCAGCGCCTTGGCATCCCGGCGCCCGAAGTTGAAGCCGGACACCGCGAGGGTGACCGAGCATCCGACCACGACGGCCGCGAGGCTGTTGCGGGTCAGCATCATCAGCAGCGCGGCGGTGCCCGCTCCACTGCTGACGGCGACGACGGCGCGGATCCACTCCTGCTTCTCTCCGGGATACCAGTAGTACTTCGTGGTGGTTTCAGAGAGCTGTTTAACGATCCGCCCCATCGGGGTGTTCACCTCGCCGGCCGCAACATCTGGTCAGCACCAATCGTTACGTAACGTAGTTAGCTAGGTGCTCAAAGTCACGAAAATGGTCGTGACTACGGCGCGTCGTGCGTGGCGTGTCAGAACAGGACGGTCGCGAACGTCCCGACCTGGCGGAACCCGAGCCGCTCGTACACGCGCCGAGCCGGCGTGTTGTAGTCGTTGACGTACAGGCTCACCGTCGGTGCGACCCGGCGCAGCGCGTCGCGCACCACCGCCGCCATGCCGGATGTCGCGTAACCCCGGCCACGCCAGGCCGGATCCACCCAGACCCCCTGGACCTGCGCGGTGTGCCGGGTGACGACGGCCAGCTCCGCTTTGAACACCACGGTGCCGTCGACGATGCGGGCGTACGAGCGCCCGGCCTTCACCAACTCCGCCACCCGGCCCCGGTAGCCGCGCCCGCCGTCGTCGCCGCACGGCGACACCCCGACCTCCTCGGTGTACATCGCGACCGAGGCGGGGAAGACGAGGTCCACCTCGTCCGGCCGGACCTGCCGCACGAGCGGGTCGGCGGCCACCGCGGGCGGGTTGTCCACCACCATGAGCGGCTGGTCGCGGCGCACCGTCCGTTCCGGACCCCAGGCTGGCCGCAGCAGCTCCCACAGGCCGAGCACCGCGTCGGCCTCGCCGACCAGCGAGGCGCACACACGCGGCTGCCCGGACACCAGCTCGGCGAAGGCGGCCACGGCGTCGGCCCCGGCCCCCACCGGCGACACCTGCCCGCCGGACCACAGGACGGCCTCGGGATGGCGGCGGTTGCCGTAGCCGTAGAGCCGGCCGTCGGCCCGCCAGCCCAGTCCGCGCAACGCCACCCGCTCGGCCACCTGCGCCGCCGCGATGGGGTACGCCGCCAGGAGGCGTTCCACTGCCGCGCGGTCAGCTTCGGCCAGCTGCCGCACCGGGAGGGTGAGCATGCCCACAGCCTAATGAGATCCGCGCCGCCCGCCACTGCTACCCGGGAAACGCGGCTTGCCGCCGACACGTTGCCGATATATCGTTAACGTATCGCCGACAGCACGGCGATAGTCGACGAGAGCCTCGCGAGCACGCGAGACTCCCCACGAAAGAGGACGAAGATGTTCCGACGACACCACGGACACGGCATGCGTGAGCACGCCCACGGATCCCACGACCACCACGGCCACGACCCCCGGCTGTTCGCCTTCGGGCCGATGCGGCCGCCGTTCGGCCCCGGCGGCTTCGGCCCCGGCGGGCGCGGACACGGCCGCGGTCGCGGGCGGCGCGGCAACACCCGCGCAGCGGTGCTCGGCCTGCTCCTGGAGCGCCCGATGCACGGCTACGAGATGATCTCCGAGCTGGAGACGAGGACCGGCGGCGTCTGGCGCCCGAGCCCCGGCTCGATCTACCCCACGCTCCAGTTGCTGGAGGACGAGGGCCTGATCGTCAGCGAGGAGGCCGACGGCCGCAAGCGGTTCACCCTCACCGAGGCGGGCCGCGCCGAGGCCGACCGCGCCACCGACGCCGGCCACGGCCGCCCCTGGCAGGAGTTCGACGCCGACCACATCGCGCAGGCGCAGGAGTTCCGCGAGGCGGGCTTCGCCGTCATGAGCGCCCTGCGTCAGGTCGCCATGACCGGCACCCCCACCCAGCGCCAGAAAGCCCTGGAAACCCTCCAGGACACCAAGCGCAAGCTCTACGCCATCCTCGCCGAGTGACCCCCACCCACCCCGCCGCCGATCTTGCGCGAACGGTGGGGACGACACGCCCCTACCGCCCAAAAGGGCAACACTTCGCGCAAGATCGACGCGATCTTGGCAACGTGCGCCGAGGGCGCAGACGCGAGCAGGCCCCGTTCCTGAGGAACGGGGCCTGCTCGCTTGAGTCAGCGGGTCAGTGGACCGTGACGACGGGGGCGACGGGCTCGCCATCGCCGAGGACGTCGATGCCGAGGTCGGCGGCGATCTTCATGGCCTCCTCGACCAGGGTCTCGACGATCAGCGACTCGGGCACGGTCTTGATGACCTGGCCCTTGACGAAGATCTGGCCCTTGCCGTTGCCGGACGCGACGCCGAGGTCGGCCTCGCGCGCCTCACCGGGGCCGTTGACGACGCAGCCCATGACGGCGACACGCAGCGGCGCCGGGAAGCCCTCCAGGGCCGCGGTGACCTGCTCGGCGAGGGTGTACACGTCGACCTGGGCGCGACCGCAGGACGGACAGGAGACGATCTCCAGGCCGCGCTCCTTCAGGCCCAGCGCCTCCAGGATCGCCGTACCCACCTTGATCTCCTCGACCGGCGGGGCGGACAGCGACACGCGGATGGTGTCGCCGATGCCCTCGGCCAGCAGCGCGCCGAACGCCACCGACGACTTGACGGTGCCCTGGAACGCCGGGCCCGCCTCGGTCACGCCGAGGTGCAGCGGGTAGTCGCACTGCTGCGCGAGCTGCCGGTACGCCTTGATCATCACGACCGGGTCGTTGTGCTTGACGCTGATCTTGATGTCACGGAAGCCGTGCTCCTCGAACAGCGAGCACTCCCACAGCGCCGACTCGACCAGCGCCTCGGCGGTGGGCTTGCCGTACTTCTCCAGCAGGCGCTTGTCCAGTGAGCCCGCGTTGACGCCGATGCGGATCGGCACACCGGCCGCCGAGGCCGCCGCCGCGATCTCCTTGACCTTGTCGTCGAACTGCCGGATGTTGCCCGGGTTGACCCGGACCGCCGCGCAGCCCGCGTCGATCGCCGCGAAGACGTACTTCGGCTGGAAGTGGATGTCGGCGATCACCGGGATCGGCGACTTGCGGGCGATCGCGGGCAGCGCCTCGACGTCGTCCTGCGAGGGCACCGCCACCCGCACGATCTGGCAGCCGGACGCGGTCAGCTCCGCGATCTGCTGCAGGGTCGAGTTGACGTCCGAGGTCAGCGTCGTCGTCATCGACTGCACGCTGACCGGCGCTCCGCCGCCGACCGGCACGCTGCCGACCATGATCTGCCGGCTCTTCCGCCGCGGCGCGAGCGGCGCGGGAGGGGCCGCCGGCATACCAAGGTTGATCGCAGTCACAGCACACTCACTTGTAGATCGAGATGGGGTTGACGAGGTCCGCGGTGACGGTCAGCAGGGTGAACGCACCGAAGATCAGGATGACCGTGTAGGTCAGCGGCATCAGCTTGAAGTAGTCGACCCGGCCCGGGTCGGGCTTGCGCAGGCGAGCGTAGACCCATGAACGGATCTTCTCGAACCACGCGATGAACAGGTGTCCCCCGTCCAGGGGAAGCAGCGGGAGCAGGTTGAAAATACCCACGAAAAGGTTGAATCCGATGAACAGCGCGGTGAACATGTCCCACGCGCCGCGCTCGACCGCCTCGCCGCCCAGGATGCTGATGCCGACCACGCTGATCGGGGTGTTCGGGTCGCGCTCCGCGCCGCCGATCGCCGAGAAGAGCGCCGGGATGCGCTGCGGGAACTGCTTGAGCGCCTCGAACGTGGCGGTCACCATCGAGCCGGCGTACTTCGCGCTCGCGCCGACCGCGTCGACCGGGCCGTAGGTCACGGTGTACGGGACGGTCGAGGTGAGCCCGACGCCGATCGCGGCGACCTTGCGCACGCTGCCGTCGGTCATCTTGCGCTCGACCTCGGCCGGGCTGATCTGCACCGTCTGCTGGGCGCCGTCGCGCTCCACGGTCATCGAGGCGGTCTGCCCGACGGCCAGCGGGCGGATCTGCTCGATCGCCTCGCCCCAGGTCGCCACCGGCTTGCCGTTGACCGCCACCAGCTTGTCGCCGTTGCGCAGACCCGACTGCGAGGCCGGGCTGGCCGGGTCGTTCGCGGCGCACTCGCGCAGCGGCAGCGTCGTGACCACGCACGGCTGCACCGCGAGCACCGCGGGCTGCGACTCGGGGCCCTTCGGCAGCGCCGGGTTGGGCAGCCCGGAGAAGATCGCCAGCAGCCAGATGGCCACGCCGGCCAGGATGAAGTGCACGACCGAGCCCGCGGACATCACGACCGAGCGCTTCCACACCGGGAAGCGCCACATCGCCTTCGGGTCGTCGGCGTCCTCGTCCTGCGGCGTCATGCCGACGATCTTGACGAAGCCGCCGAGCGGGATGCCCTTCACGCCGTACTCGGTCTCGCCGCGGCGGAACGACCACAGGGTCGGCCCGAAGCCCACGAAGTAGCGGGTCACCCGCATGCCGAAGGCCTTCGCCGTGCCCATGTGGCCGGCCTCGTGCAGGCTGACCGAGATCAGGATCACGAGCGCGAACAGGACGATGCCCAGCACACTCATCAGGCGCTCTTCTCCTTGATCAGTTCGTGGGCGCGCGTGCGCGCCCAGTGCTCCGCGGCGAGCACGTCCTCGACGGTACCTGGTTCGGCATAGTCCGGCGCACCGTCGAGGATCTCCGCCACGGTGTCCACGATCGCCAGGAAGGGCAGCCGCCCCGCTGTGAAAGCCGCCACACACTCCTCGTTCGCGGCGTTGTAGATCGCCGGCCGGCAGCGCCCCGCCCGCCCCGCGGCCTTGGCCAGCTCCACCGCCGGGAACGCCTCGCGGTCCAGCGGGCGCAGCTCCCAGTTGTGCGCCTGCGTCCAGTCCACCGGCTCGGCCGCGTACGGCACCCGGTCCGGCCAGCCCAGCGCCAGCGCGATGGGCAGCCGCATGTCCGGCGGGCTGGCCTGGGCCAGCGTCGAGCCGTCGGTGAACTCGACCAGCGAGTGCAGCACCGACTGCGGGTGCACCATCACCTCGATGTCGTCGTACGCCACCCCGAACAGCTCGTGCGCCTCGATCACCTCGAGACCCTTGTTCACCAGCGTCGCCGAGTTGATCGTGACCACCGGGCCCATGTCCCAGGTCGGGTGCTTGAGCGCCTCCTCGACCGTGACGGCGCCCAGCTCCTCGCGGCGGCGGCCGCGGAACGCGCCGCCGCTCGCGGTCAGGATCAGCCGGCGCACCTCGGCCGGCGAGCCGCCGCGCAGGCACTGCGCCAGCGCCGAGTGCTCGCTGTCCACCGGCACGATCTGCCCCGGCGCGGCCACCGCCCGCACCAGCGGGCCGCCCGCGACCAGCGACTCCTTGTTGGCCAGCGCCAGGATGCGTCCCGCCTTGAGCGCGGCCAGCGTCGGCGCCAGGCCCAGCGAGCCCACCACGCCGTTGAGCACGATGTCCGCGGGCCACTGCGCCAGCTCCGTCATCGCCTGCGGCCCGGCGAGGATCTTCGGCAGCTTGAACTGCCCCGCCGACCAGCCGCGCCGCTGCGCCTCGGCGTAGAACGCCAGCTGCAGGTCCTGCGCGGTGCTGGCCCGGGCCACCCCGACCGCCTCGACCCCCAGCTCCAGCGCCTGCTGCGCCAGCAGCGCCACGTTGCCGCCGCCCGCGCCCAGCGCGACCACCCGGAACCGGTCCGGGTTGCGCCGCACGATGTCGATCGCCTGCGTGCCGATCGATCCGGTGGAGCCGAGCAGAACTATCTCGCGGGGGATCATCGCCTCATTCTCGCCGACCCCCCTGAACGCCCCCTGAGCGGGCTACTCGTCGAGCAGATCCGCCGGCAGGCAGTTTCAGGGAAACTGCACGAATCGCGGCGGTAGTTCGTGCAGTTTCCCTGAAAGTGCACCCTCAGCCGGGCTTGGTGATCACGTAGTGCTCGGCGTCGAGGTCGTACCAGCGGGTGGTGCGGCCCACCCGGGTCATGCCGAGGCGGCGCATCACCGCCAGCGACGCGGCGTTGTCGGGGCGGGCGATGGCGTGGATCTCGGTGAGCCCGAGCGCCCAGCCGTGGTCGAGCACGGCGCGCGCCGCCTCGGTGGCGTACCCGTGGCCCCAGCAGTCCGGATGGAGGTGCCAGCCGATCTCGATCTCGCCCCGGCCCGGCCCGGCGGACGGCGTCGGCATCTCCTTGAGCAGCACCGACCCGGCGACCACGCCGGTGGCACGCACCTCCACGGCCCACACGCCGTAGCCGGGGTGTGCCGCGTAGTACTCGCGGCGCCGGTCCATCAGCAGTGGCGACTGCTCCCGGTTGACCAGCGGGGTGGCCGCGCCGAGCCAGCGCGTCACCTCCTCGCGCCGGTAGGTGTCGTAGTTGCGGTCCAGGTCGGCGGGGCTGTCCGTCCACTCCCGCACCAGCAGGCGGGCCGTCTCCAGGCGCATCGTTCAGACCTCCAGGGGTGGTGGCATCAGACCACCGCCGGTGGCGGCAGGTCGGCGGGGCGGCCCACACGGTCGGCGTACCGGTCGACCACCACCGCGATGGCCGCGTCGTCCACGTCGGTGATCAGCGCCCGCGGCACCCGGATCAGGCCGACCCCGGTCGCGCTGAAGATCCAGTCATCGCGGGTACGCCGCACCGGCGCCAGCCCGGACCACCGGTAGAAATGCTCCGAACTCGCCGACAGCAGGCGCACGCCCTGCGCGTCGATGCGCACGGTGAGCGGGGTGTACCAGACGTCGGGCGTGTTCCGCAGCCAGAGCCATCCGGTCAGCGCGACGCGCACGGCCGCCACGGCGCCGACGAGCGCGATCCACACCCCGCCGTAGGGAAACGTGCCGCCCTGCCGCAACGCCGTGTTGATCATCCAGGCCGCGAGGGCGAGGCTGACGATCGCGGCGACGCCGTAGCAGAGGTTGGACAGCGCCCGTTCCTGCCAGGCGACCCGGCGGAACGCGGCGCGGTCCCACATCCAGGTCACCTCGACGAGGTCCGCACTGTGGATCTGCATCCGGGCAGTATTCCGACCGCCCACCGGCCGGTCAACGGCACAAAACGTGCCTCAGCCGCGGAACGGGCCGCTGACCTCGTAGGTGATGCCGCCGGAGCCGGAGCGGGCGCCGGAGTGGCCCCGCTGGGAGGAGAAGTAGAGGCGGTCGCCCGCAGGGTTGAAGGCCGGTCCGGTGATCTCGGAGGCGTCCTGGCCGGGCAGCCGCAGGAACGGGGCGACCGCGCCGTCGCCGGTGATCACGTTGAGCTCCATGTTGCCGCCGTCCTCCGCGACGAACAGGTCGGTGTTGCGGGGCGCGCCGGTGATGTTGTCGACGCCGCTCAGCGTGCCGCCGGACGCCGCGTCGTAGGCCAGGCCGAGCGCCGAGGCGGCCGCGTCGTACGCCCACACCCGGTCGTCGCCCTTGGTGGTGAAGTAGCAGACGCCGCTCTCGTACCAGCAGCCCTCGCCGCCGTCGAAGTGCAGCGCGGCGGGCACCTGCCACCGGGTGGGCACCCCGGCGCCGTCCCGGCTCGGCACGTCCTGCCAGGTCACCGGCCCGGATGTGGTGCCCGGCGGGGCGCACAGCACCTGGAGCCGCCCGCGCTCCAGATCGCCCCACGTCTCCGGCAGGAAGCGGTAGAGGCAGCCGTCCTCCTCGTCCTCGGTCAGGTAGACGGCGCGCCGCTCCGGATCGCACGCGGCGGCCTCGTGCTTGAACCGGCCCATCGCCAGGCGGACCTCCGCCGGCCGCCGCCCCCGCGGGTCGGTCTCGAAGACCCGGCCGTGGGTCACCTCCTCGCAGGACAGCCAGGTCTGCCAGGGCGTCGCCCCGCCCGCGCAGTTCACGTGGGTCCGAGCCAGGATGCGGTACGCCGACACGACCGACCCGTCCGCCGCGAACCGCACCGCCGACGCGCCGCCGCCCAGCGGGATCTCCGAGTTCGACACGTAGATCCAGCCCGCCCCGTCGGCGAAGCACGCGCCGCCGTCGGGCGCCCGGTGCCAGGTGTATCCGGTGCCCGCGACCGGCTGCCCGGACCGGGCCACGATCCGGCTGGTGAAGCCGTCCGGCAGCGCGACGCCGTTCGCGTCGGCCGGGCGCAGCGCGCCATAGGGAGCGGCTACCGGCAGCGCCGTGACCGCGAACGCCCGCTGCCACAGCACGCCGGACAGCGCCGCCGCGCCCGCGCCGGCCAGCCCGGCCCGCAGCAGCTCGCGACGGCGCATCCTGCCTCCCGTGCGCTCAGGACCGGAACGGCCCGGTCACCTCGTACGTGATGCCGCCGGACGACGAGCCGGAGGTGCCCCGCTGCGAGGAGAAGTAGAAGCGGTTCCCGGCCGGGTTGAACGCCGGGCCGGTGATCTCCGAGGAGCTCTGCCCCGTGATGCGCAGGAACGGCGCGATCACGTCGTCCGGCGTGATGACGCAGATCTCCATGTTGCCCCCGTCCTCGGCGACGTAGAGGTCGCCGCTGGTGGCGCTGCCGGTGATGTTGTCGACCCCGGTCAGCGGCGCCGTGCCGCTCACCAGCGAGTCGTCGTACGCCAGCTCGATGAACGCGGTGGCCGTGTGGTAGGCCCAGACTCGATTGTCGCCCTTGGTGGTGAAGTAGACGATGCCGTTGTCGAACCAGCAGCCCTCACCGCCGTTGAACCGCTTCACGCCGCTGACCTGGTTGCGGGTCGCGGTCGGCGAGCCGTCCGGGTCCGGCACGTTCGCCCAGGTGAGCGTCACCGCGGTGCCCGAGCCGCCCTTGGCCACCTGCAGCGTGCCGCTGGCCAGGTTGCCCCAGGTGTTCGGGATGAACCGGTAGAAGCAGCCGTCGGACTGGTCCTCGGTCAGGTAGATGATCCGGTTGACCGGGTCGCAGGCGGCCGCCTCGTGCTTGAACCGGCCCATCGCGGGCCGGGCCACCGCCGCGTTCACGCCCCACGGGTCGGTCTCCCAGACCCGCCCGGTGCTCGTCTCCTCGCAGGACAGCCACGTGTTCCAGGGGGTGTGCCCGCCGGCGCAGTTCGTCGAGGTGCCGGACAGGATGCGGTACGCCCCCGTCACCGTCCCGCCGGAGTTGAACCGCACCGCCGACGCGCCACCCGCGGACACCTCCGAGTTCGACACGTAGATCCAGCCCGAGCCGTCGGCGAAGCAGGCGCCCCCGTCGGGCGCGCTGTGCCAGGTGTAGGAGGTGCCGGGCACGGTCTGGCCGGTACGGGCGATCACCCGGCTGGTGAAGCCGGACGGCAGCATGATCCCGTTCGCGTCGGCGGCCTGCAGCGCGCCGTACGGCCCCGGACCCGGCTGCGCCGGTGCGGCGAACGCCTCCTTCCACAGCGCGCCCGAGAAGGCGGCGGCCGCCCCGCCCACGACTCCGGCCCGCAGCAGGTTGCGACGATCCACGGTAGACCTCCACACATGTCGATGTCTTGAGTGACATCGAGCACGCTAGGGGTCGTGGACGTCATCCGGCCCGCGCTCACATGAACGCTCTGTGTACCAACGGTTTCCACCCCGGAGCCGCTCACCGCGAAGATCGCGATCTCGTGTCCAAAGGTGGGCTTCAAGCGCACTTTTCGACACGAGACCGCGATCTTGGCCGGCGCCCCGCCCCCCGCGAGGCGCCGGTGGTCAGGGTCAGGCCTCCTTGAGGCCGTAGCGGCGGTAGACCAGGCGGAGCGGGCCGGGCGCCCACCAGTTCCACCGGCCCAGCAGGCGCATCGTGGCGGGCACCAGCACCGCCCGGACCAGCGCGGCGTCGATGGCGACCGCGACGACCATGCCGATGCCGAGCACCTTGATGGTGGTCGCGCCGCCGGTGGCGAACCCGCCCAGCACCACGATCAGCAGCAGCGCCGCCGCGGTGATGATCCCGCCGGTGCGCTGCAGGCCCGACGCGACGGCCTGGGTGTTGTCCCCGGTCGCGTCCCACTCCTCGCGCACCCGGGACAGCAGGAACACCTCGTAGTCGGTGGCCAGCCCGAACAGCACGGCCAGCATCAGCACCATGTTCCCCGGCTCCAGGAACCCGGTGACCGTGAAGCCGAGCCACTCCGACAGGTGCCCGTCCTGGAAGATCCAGACGACCACCCCGAACGACGCCCCGATCGAGATCACGTTCATCGCGATCGCCTTGAGCGGCAGCACCACCGACCCGAAGGCCAGGAACAGCAGCAGGAACGTGCTGACCGCGACCATGCCGAGCATCCACGGCAGCCGCGAGCCGAGCGACTCCAGCTGGTCCTGGTCGGCCGCGGTGCGCCCACCGACCAGCACCTCCGCCCCCGCGGGCGCGGGCAGCTCCCGGATCCGGTCGACGATGTCGCGAGCGCTCTCGTCGGCGGGCTCACCGGGGTAGGACGCCGAGATCAGCGTCGCCTGCCCCCGCTGCGCGGTGATCGCGGCGTCCGTGACTCCCGCGACGGCCTTGACCCGGGCCAGCATGTCCTCGGCGCCGGACCCGACGACCAGCACGCTGATCGGCGCGGCGCTGCCACCCGGGAACTCGGCGGCGATGCGCTCGGTGACGGTGCGCGACTCGGTGCCCGCGGGCAGCACCCGCTCGTCGAACCCGCCGAACTTCGCGCCCAGGAACGGCGTCGCCATGAGCGCCAGGAACGCGGCCACGGCCAGCGCGTACACCACCGGGCGGCGCATGACGCTGCGGGCGATGCGGGCCCAGCCGCCCTCACCCGCCGCCTTCGGCGAGAAGATCTTCGGCAGCGGTACGCGCAGCGCGTTGACCTTCGGCCCGAGCACCGCGAGCAGGGCGGGCAGCGCCGTGAGCGCGGCGAGCATGGCGACCAGCACGGCGGCCATGCCGCCCCAGGCCATGGACTTGAGGAAGTCCATCGGGAAGATCAGCAGGCTGGCCAGCGCGAGCGCCACGGTCAGCCCGGAGACGAGCACGGTGCGCCCGGCCGTGGCCAGCGTGTGCGCGACCGCCTCGGCCGGCGTGCGCCCGGCGGCCAGCTCCTCGCGGAAGCGGCTGACCACGAACAGCGCGTAGTCGATGGCCATGCCCAGGCCGAGCATCGTGATGATGTTGACGGCGAACACCGACACGTCGGTGACCTGCGCGATGAGGCGCACCGCGATGAACGCCCCGAGCACCGCGAGGATGCCGACGAACAGCGGCGTGGCCGCCGCGACCAGCCCCCGGAAGATGAAGACCAGCAGCACCAGCAGGATCGGCAGGCTGATCAGCTCGGCCTTGGTGATGTCGTCGCTGATCTGCGTGTTGGCGTCGTCGAGGAACGGCATCAGCCCGCCGACCTCGGTCTCCAGCCCTGCGGCGGCCAGCTCGGGCCGCAGTGCGGCCAGGTCGGCGAGCTTGCTGTTCTCGTCCCCGTCGCGCAGTTGGATCGCCAGGTAGGTGGCGTGCCCGTCGGCGGAGGCGAAGCGCGGCGGCACCCCGGGGGTGTACGCGCCGACGACGCTGGTCACCTCGGGCCGCCCGGACAGCTCCGTCGCGACGGCGGTGACCGCGTCCCGGAACGCGGGCTGGTCGTAGGTCAGGCTGTCCGAGGAGTACAGCGCCAGGATGTCGACGTCCTGCCGCCCGAGCTGGGCGGTGATCTCCCGGTGTGCCCGGCTGCTCGGGCTGCCCGGGTCGTCGAACCCGCCGCTGATCAGGTCGTTGAAGACGCCGCCACCCCACGTCGCCCCGATGACCACGACCGCCGCCGCGACGGCCAGCACCAGCCAGCGCAATCGGACCACGGCCCGCCCCCACCACGCGAACATCAGTTTCCCTTCCGGAACCCGTATGATGTTTACAGCACTCATTTGAGTGAACGGTGTTTACTTTCGAGGACATCGTTCACCGCCGTCAAGGGGGCTCGATGTCGGACACCTCACACCGCCGTGAGCGGCTGCGCGAGCGCACCGTGGCCGAGATCAAGGAGCTGGCCCGGACCCAGCTGGTCGCGGGCGGCCCGGCGAGCGTCTCGCTGCGCGCCATCGCCCGCGACATGGGCATGACCGCCGCGGCGCTCTACCGCTACTTCCCCGCGCTGGACGCGCTGGTGATCGAGCTGTGCACGGACCTGTTCGACGAGGTCCGGATCGCGTGCGAGGCCGCCCGCGACGCGCTGGACCCGGCCGCCGACCCGGTGGAGCGGCTCGTCGTCATGGCCCGCGCGCTGCGGGGCTGGGCGCTGGCGCACCGCCCCGAGGCCACGCTGATCTTCGGCCCGCCGATGCCCGGCGTGGAGCAGTTCCACGAGCAGTGCAAGGACCTGGAGCACGCCGGGGCCTGCTTCGGCGCGATCTTCATCCAGCCGATGGTGGAGCTGTGGGAGGCCGGGCGGCTGCCGGAGGCCGCGCAGGTCGACCTGGACCGGCTCGCCGGGGCGCTGCCCGCGCAGGGCGAGCTGCCGATCGAGGTGACCGCGGTGTTCCTGACCTCCTGGACCAGGCTCTACGGGGTGATGGCGGCGGAGCTGTTCGGCCAGCTGAGCTGGGCCGCCACCGACACCGAACCGCTGTTCGAAGCGGAGCTCGCGTTCTTCGCGTCCCAGGTCAGACCGGTCGGCGCCGTTGATTGACTGATCGGCGGCTCAGGACGGTAGGCTCGCCCGCTATGACGCCCGACACATCCGCTCCCCAGCTGCCCGACCGTGCCCGCGTGGTGGTCGTCGGCGGCGGCATCATCGGCACCTCCATCGCGTACCACCTGGCGCACATGGGTTGCCAAGACGTGGTGCTGCTGGAGCGCGACCGGCTCACCTCCGGCACCACCTGGCACGCCGCCGGGCTGATGGTCACCTTCGGCTCGCTCTCAGAGACCTCGACCGAGCTGCGCAAGTACACCCGCGACCTGTACGCGCGGCTGGAGGCCGAGACGGGCCTGGCCACCGGCCTGAAGCAGGTCGGCTTCGTGCAGGTGGCCACCGACGCCGACCGGCTGGAGGAGTACCGTCGCGTCGCCGCGTTCAACCGGCTGTGCGGCATCGACGTGCACGAGGTCTCCCCCGCCGAGGTCAAGGGCCTGTTCCCGCTCGCGCACACGGACGACGTGCTGGCGGGCTTCTACGTGGCCGAGGACGGCCGTGCCAACCCCGTCGACGTCACCATGTCGCTGGCCAAGGGCGCCCGCATGCAGGGCGTACGCGTCATCGAGGGCGTCCCCGCGACCGGCTTCCTGCGCCAGGGCAACACCGTCACCGGCGTGCGCACGCCGTACGGCGACATCGAGGCCGAGTTCGTGGTCAACTGCGCCGGCATGTGGGCCCGGCAGCTCGGCGAGAAGGCGGGCGTGAGCATCCCGCTGCAGGCCGCCGAGCACTACTACCTGATCACCGAGCCGATCGACGGCATGCACGGCGACCTGCCGGTGCTCGAGGACCCGTCGTCGTACGGATACTTCCGCGAGGAGGGCGCCGGGCTCATGATCGGCCTGTTCGAGGCGATCTGCGCGCCATGGAAGGTGGACGGGATCCCTGACTCGTTCTCCTTCGGCGAGCTGCCCCCGGACTGGGACCGCATGGCGCCGTACCTGGAGAAGGCCATGGCGCGTATCCCGATCTCCACCGAGGTCGGCGTGCGCAAGTTCTTCTGCGGACCGGAGAGCTTCACCCCGGACCTCGCGCCGATCGTCGGCGAGGCGCCCGAGCTGAAGAACTACTTCGTCGCGGCCGGCCTGAACTCGATCGGCATCCTGACCGGCGGCGGCATCGGCCGCGCCATGGCGCACTGGATCCTGAACGGCCGCCCGGACATCGACGTCACCGGCATGAACATCGACCGGCTGCACGGCTACCAGAGCAACCCCGCCTACCGGGCCACCCGCACCGTCGAGTCGCTGGGCATGGTCTACGCCCCGCACTACCCGGGCAAGTCGATGGAGACCGCGCGCGGCGCGAAGCTGTCCCCGCTACACGAGCGGCTGGCCGCGCAGCGCGCCTACTTCAAGGACGTCAGCGGCTGGGAGAGCCCCGACTGGTACGCCCCCGAGGGGCAGGAGCCGAAGGTCGAGCAGCTGTCCTGGGGACGGCAGAACTGGTTCGGCGACTGGGCGCAGGAGCACCGGGCCGCCCGCGAGGGCGTGATCCTCATGGACATGTCGTTCATGGCGAAGTTCCTGGTCCAGGGGCGTGACGCCGGGACGGCGCTGGAGCGGCTGAGCGCCAACCGGGTGAACTGCGACACCGGCGTGATCACGTACACCCAGTGGCTGAACGAGGGCGGCACGCTGGAGGCCGACCTGACCGTCACCAAGCTGGCCGAGGACCGGTTCTGGGTGGTCGCGTCCGACACCGCGCACCGGCACGTGGAGACGCGCATGCGCCGCCACTTCGAGGAAACGGGCGCGCACGCCTTCGCCACCGACGTGACCGGGGCGTACGCCCAGATCAACATCCAGGGTCCACGCTCGCGCGAGCTGCTCGCGGCGGTGACGACCGCGGACGTCTCGAACGAGGCGTTCCCGTTCCGCGCCGCGCGTGACATCGACCTCGGGTTCGCCCGCGCGCTGTGCATCCGGATCACGTACCTCGGCGAGCTGGGGTACGAGCTGTACGTCCCGGCCGAGCAGGCGGTGCACGCGTACGACCGGCTGGCCGAGGCCGGGCGGCCGCTCGGGCTGCGCCACGTGGGGCTCAAGGCGCTGTCCAGCCTGCGTATGGAGAAGGGCTACCGCGACTACGGCCACGACATCGACAACACCGACTCGGTGCTGGAGGCGGGTCTCGGCTTCGCGGTCGCGCTGGACAAACCCGGCGGCTTCATCGGCCGCGACGCGGTCCTTGCGAAGAAGGCCGCGGGCCCGCTGCGCCGCCGACTGCTCCAGATCCTGGTCACCGACCCGGAGCCGCTGATGTTCCACGCCGAGGTGGTCCGCCGCGACGGCGTGCCCGTGGGCTACATCCGCGCCGCCTCCTACGGCCACACCCTGGGCGGCGCCGTCGGCCTCGCGATGATCGACGCCGGCGACCAGCCCCTCGACCAGGCCTGGATCGACGCGGGCAGCTGGACGGTCGAGATCGCCGACCGCACCTACCCGGCGCTGGCCTCCCTGCGCCCCCTCTACGACCCCGGGAACGACCGCATCCGCGGGTAGCCCGCCGCTCGCAACAGACGTCGGCCTGCCCGGATGTCGGAGTCATCCGGACAGGCCGACGTCGTTCACGAGGCGGCCCCCTCGACGCGCCTCGCGCGGGTGCCGGGCGGGATCCGGGGGTCGGGACCCCGCCGGGCACGTCAGGTGCGGCTAGAAGTTACCGGTGTAGAGCAGCCGGTTCGGCGAGCCGCTGCCGGGCGAGCCGACCACGCCCGTGGTCGCGTTGGCGATGAGCGCCGACTGCACCTGGGCGGGGGTGGCGGCCGGATTGTTCTGCAGGTAGAGCGCGACCGCACCGGCCACGTGCGGGGTCGCCATCGAGGTCCCGCTGATGGTGTTCGTGGCGGTGTCGCCGGTGAACCACGACGACGTGATGCTCACGCCGGGCGCGAAGATGTCGACGCACGTGCCCCGGTTGGCCCAGGAGACCTTGCTGTCGTTGCTCTGCGTCGCCGAGACGGTGATCGCCTCGGGCACCCGGGCGGGCGAGTAGTTGCAGGCGTTGGCGGCGAAGATGCCCAGGATGCCGTTGCCGGCCGCGATGGCGTACGTGACGCCGTCGGCGATGGACGCCTTGACCGCGTTGTCGAGCACCGTGTCGGCGCCGCCGCCGAGGCTCATGTTGGCGACCGCGGGCTCGCCGGGGTCGTGGTCGGCGGTGACCCAGTCGATGCCCGCGACGACCTGCTCGGTGGTGCCGCTGCCCTGGGCGTCCAGCACCCGTACGCCGACCAGCGTCACGCCCTTGGCCACGCCGTACGTGGTGCCGCCGACGGTGCCCGCGACGTGGGTGCCGTGCCCGTTGGCGTCGTCGGCCGTGCCGCCGTCGATGGCGTCGAAGCCGGACACGGCCCGCCCGCCGAACTCGCTGTGCGCGAAACGGATGCCGGTGTCGATGATGTACGCCCGCACCGACGAGGCGGTGTTCGAGTACGTGTACGAGTTGCTCAGGGGCAGATTGCGCTGGTCGATGCGGTCGATGCCCCAGGTGGCCGGCGACTGCGTGGCGCTGATCCGGTGCACCATGTTCGGCTGCACGTACGCCACCGCGGGGTCGGCGGCGATGCGGCGCGCGGACAGGGCGCTGCCGGTGAACGAGAAGCCCTTGAGCCCGGCCCGGAAGGTCTTGCGCAGGCCTGCGCCGTGCCGGTCGGTGAGCGACTTCGCCTGGGAGACGTCGGCGCCGGGCTTGAGCACGACGACGTAGCTGTCGGCGACCACCTCGCCGCTGACGGGCAGCACGGGCGCCTCCGGGGGCGCGGCCGCGGCGGCTGCGGGCAGCGCGGTGGCGCCGGCCAGCACCACCGCGACGCTCAGCACGAACGTGCGGGCACGTTTCATGACGGTTCCTCCCCTGGTCAGGCCGGCGGCCCGTCGCTCGTGGCTCGTCACAGGGCGCGCCGGAACTGTTTTGGAGGAACGTATACGTGGAATATGAATATTTGAAGACTTCTCTTTTTTGAGGTCTTCCTATTCACTGGGAAGGTTGGAGACCCTTCCGCAGCCCGTGCTTCCCCCGAGAACCCGCTTTGACCTGCACAAATGCCAACGGCGCCGGGTCGCCGGGGTGACGGCGGAGCCCGGCCGCGGCGCGGTCAGCGCGCCGCCGCCCGCCGCTTCAGCCACCGCGCGAACCGGCGGCGCAGCACGTCGTGGAGATAGAACAGCGGCACGGTCGCCACGGTGAAGCCGGTGACGAACTCGGCCTCGCTCAGCGCCAGCGGCTTGATCAACAATGCGCCCACCGTCGCGTTCACGAGGAACAGCGGCCCGCATACGGCCGCGGCCAGCCACCCGGCGGTGGTCTGGCCCCGCCGCTCCAGCCGGTAGCGGCCCCGGCTCCGCCGGAACTGCTCGACACGGCGCTCGTCCAGGGCGAGCACCCCCTGGCCCGCCAGGAACAGCGTCTCGACCTGGCGTTGCCGCCACTGCCGCCGAACCCGCAGGGGGCCCGTGTGCAGACCGCCCGGCCAGCCGAACCCGCCGATCAGCTCCGCCTCCTGACGCCGCAGGCCAGCCCGCGCGGGCCGGCGACCCGAGCGGCGGACCGCGCGACGGTACGCGACGAGAGCCGCGAGCGAGGAACGCCAGGACCGGCGGCCGGACTCCAGCGTGCGCAGCGCGGCGAGCATCGCGGGCGGTTCGGCCAGCGGCCCGTGCAGGGCGGCCAGCAGCGCCATGGTGTCGTGGTAGCCGAACGGCGCGTACGCGCTGACGCAGCGCTTCAGGGCCAGCAGGCGGGCCGGTGGCGGCAGCGACTCGTCGCGCACCCGGCGCGCCTCCGCGGGAAAGGCCATCGCGGGAGCGTAGTCGAGCACCGCCCGGCGCCGCTCCCGCGTTTCGCGGCTAGGCCGCCGGCTGCGACGCGGGCTCTCCCGCACGCTCGGAGCGGATCTCGTGGCCGACGCTGGTCAGGCAGCGGCCGGTCTCCAGGTTCCACTTCCAGCCGTGCAGCTGGCAGGTGAGCTGGTTGCCCTCGACGATGCCGAAGCGGGTCAGGTCCGCCTTCAGGTGCGGGCAGCGGCGCTGGAACGAGAAGCCGCCCACGGTGATGTCCTCGGCGTCCGGCCGCTGCGACTCGTACCAGCCCTCGGCGTACTGCAGGCGCTCCTCGGACAGGCACTTGAAGAACGCGTACACGAACTCGTTGTACTGCCCGATGCGGGCCGCGGAGAAGCGGCAGGACAGGAACAGCGAGTTGACCCAGTCGCCCTCGTCGATGAAAAGCAGGTGCTCGATCAGGCGGCGCTCGGTCCGGAACCGGTAGCGCACCTTCTCGTCGGCGGCGATCCGGACCTCCTTGCCCGGGAAGTCCACCAGGATCGACTCGATGACGTCGCCCTCCGGGCTGGTCAGGTCGAAACGGACCGGGCCGCCCACGCCCTGCGCCAGCCGCACCGACTCGTCCAGCAGCGGCTCGATGCGCGCCTTCATGCCGGCCAGCACGTCGATCTCCGGGTGCGACCAGGAGGCCTTCTCCGCCTCGATGACCACCCGCTGGCGCTCCTGGTACGCCTTGAGGTGCTCCTCCTTGTTCGCGAAGAACTCCTCGAGGTCGGCCACCGGGTGCGTGGTCTCGCACGAATCGGCCGTCAGCTCGGAGACCGAGCCGGGCAGCAGCACCACGCCGTTGGTGCCGCCGACCTTGGCGTACTCCTTCACGAACTCCGACTGGTCGGGGAAGATGTTGCCCTCGTCGCCGAAGATGTCGTTGAACTGCCACAGCTCGTCGTCGAGGAAGCACGGCGGGCCCGCGATCGGGAAGACCCAGCTCGCCTTCAGATCGTCGATGTAGCGCCAGGTGCGGTCGAACTGCCGCTCGCGCTTCTGCTTGCCGAACGCGGTCTTGGCCGACTCGGGCAGCTCGTAGACCATCGGATACCAGATGGCCCCGGAGAACTGCAGCATGTGCGCGTGCACGTGGCCCAGCTCGGCGAAGCGCATCAGGTCGGTCGGGCGGGCGTCGTTCTGGTTCAGCACGCGCACGCCGTCGTGCTCGACCCACAGCGACGAGTCGCCGATGGGGCCGTCGGTGGGCGAGATCAGCGCCTGGATCATGACCTTCAGGCCGCCGTCCAGCTCGTGCACCTCGTCCGAGACGGTCTTGAAGAAGCGGGTGAAGCCCAGGTCCCGCAGCTCGTCCTCCAGCTGCGAGGTCGGGAACTCCGGCAGCAGCACGGTCGCCTTCTTGGAGACGTACCGCTTCAGGAGGGCCGCGTCGAAGTGGTCCCGGTGCAGGTGCGAGACGTAGAGGTAGTCGACGTCGCCGAGGGCATCCCAGTCCAGCTGTGAGTTGTCCGGGAAGGGGAACCACGAGGCGAAGTACGCCGGATTCACCCACGGGTCGCAGAGGATGGAACCCGCCGCCGTGTCGATCCGCATGCTGGCGTGTCCCGTACCGGTGATCCGCACTGCCCGTTTCCCTTCTCGCCGCCGTCCGCCGACAACTGGAACGCTACCCGAGAGCCCCGGCGGGCCGTTTCACCGCCACCGGGCCGTGACATGCCGGACTCCCCCGAAGCGGTCGATCACGCCATGCCAGACTGTATTGCCACCACCGCGACGCGGCGCCGGCAGGCGCTGTCCGCCGGGGCCCCGCACGTCGAGAGAGAAGGACCAGACCGTGGCCGCAGAAGAGCCGGTAACCTCGCCCGACCAGCACACTCCCACGCCGGTGAAGGCCGCCCGGGTGGCCGGGGTCGTGGTGATCGTCATGCTGCTGCTGATGCTGTTCGGCAACCACGAGGGCAACGTCGAGACCCTCTGGCTGATCGGCGTCGCCGCGACGCTCGCCGCCATCCTGATCATCGACGTGGTGCTGCGCCGCAACGGCCTGCGCGACTGACCGCACGTCAAACGGCCCCGGCCACGCCTCTCAGGGCGCGGCCGGGGCCGTTCGCGTGAGCTGGGGAACCCATGGCGGGGCTGGGTCACGTCGCGCTGCGGCTGGAAGGAAGATCGCTGTCTCGTGTCAAGATCCGCGGTTTGAGTGCAGATCTTGACACGAAACGCCGATCAAGCCTTCCAGCGTCAGCCCGGCTGGCTCAGCGCCGCCCGACGATCTCGCGGAGGTCGCGCAGGGCCTGCTCGACCTCGGCCTCGTAGTAGCCGCCGGGGACCAGGTTGAGCCGGCCCGGGTCGAGTTCGCTGTCGTTGACCGGGCCGCCGCTGCGGCCGGCCAGCGAGCTGAGCGCGGTCTCGAACAGCCGGTCCACCTGCTGCGGGTCGTAACCGCTGCCGAAGCGCCGCAGCTGGAACGTGCGCCGCAGCTGGTCCACCCGGGCCAGCTCGCCCGTGTAGGCGGGACCGGACGGCACGGACGGCGCCGCGGGGGGCGGCGGCGGAGGCGGACCGTACCCGCCGCCGCCGTAGGAGGACACCGCCGGAGCCGGGGGCACCGCGTTGAACGTGTTCGTGGCGTCGGCGTCGTACCCGCCGCGCGGCGGCGTGTCGCGGTACACCGGCTGCTGCGCGGTCACCGAACCGAAGCCGCTGCTCGGCCCGTACGGGTCGACGCGGGGCGGCTCCGGCATGCGCGGCGGCTCGTTGCGCGGCGGCTGCGGCTGCATGCGGATCTCGCTGGTCATGTCGGCCCGGCCCTGGCCGCCGCCGAAGCCGTCGAAGCTGCTCTGCGGGCCGGGCACCATGCCCTGCCCGGCGAACTGGGGCTGCTGCTCCTCGTAGCGCGGCTCGAAGCGCGGCAGGGCGCCGGTCGGCGCGCTGGCGGCGGGCGTGCGGGTGGGCAGCGGAGGCGGCGGCGGGCCCATCCGGTCCGGCATCGGCGCGGGCGCGGGCGGCGCGGGCGGCGGCGGGCTCATGCTGGCGCGCAGCTCGGCGCCGCGGCCGGGCGCGGCCGGGCGCTCCTCCAGCTCGGCGAGCTGGCGCTCCACCCGGTCGAGGTGCAGGTCGACCTGCCACTCGTCGTAACCGCCGAAGCGCACCCGGAAGACGACGTCCCGGACCTCTTGCGAACGCACGTCAGGACCGGCCGGGGAACCGTTGAGGGTCGCCTCCACCCGGTCCAGGAACGTGTCGACCTCGTCGACCTTGTAGCCCCGGCGCATCGCACGCCGGCGGAACCGCTGACCATGCGAGCTCACGCCGTTACCTCCATGCCGTTGCCGACTCCGCGCTGCGCTCGGCGTCGGCATGAGTCAACCGTGTCCATGATTCGCTCGCTGTGCTCGCTCATGCCTCAACCTCGCTAGCAGCCAACTGCCCACACGCGCCGTCAATCTCACGGCCCCGGGTGTCACGCACCGTAGTGGCGACTCCGGCCGCGCGCAACCTCCGCACGAACTCCCGCTCCACCGGCTTGGGACTGGCGTCCCACTTGCTGCCCGGTGTCGGGTTGAGCGGGATGAGATTGACGTGCGCCAGCCGCCCCGACAGCAGGCGACCCAGCAGGTCGGCCCGCCACGGCTGATCGTTCACGTCCCTGATCATGGCGTACTCGATGCTGACCCGGCGACCGGTGCGGGCGGCGTACGCCCACGCGGCATCGAGCACTTCGGCAACCTTCCACCGCTGATTCACCGGCACGAGTTCATCGCGAAGGTCATCATCGGGCGCGTGCAGCGAGAGCGCAAGGGTCACCGAGAGGTCTTCCTCGGCCAGCTTCCGCATCGCCGGAACGAGCCCCACGGTGGACACCGTGATGTGGCGCTGGGACAGGCCGAGGCCCTCCGGCGCGGGACTGGTCAGCCGGCGTACGGCGTCGATGACGCGGTTGTAGTTGGCCAGCGGCTCGCCCATGCCCATGAAGACCACGTGGCTCAGCCGGCGCGGCGCGCCGCCCATCACCCCGGACGCGGCGACCCCGGCCAGGTAGACCACCTGATCGACGATCTCGGCGGTGGACAGGTTGCGGGTCAGGCCCGCCTGGCCGGTGGCGCAGAACGGGCAGGCCATGCCGCACCCCGCCTGGCTGGAGATGCAGACGGTGACCCGGTCGGCATACCCCATCAGCACGCTCTCGACCAGGGACCCGTCGTGCAGCCGCCAGAGCGCCTTGCGCGTGTCGCCGCCGTCGCAGGCCAGCTCGCGCACGGGGGTCAGCAGCCGGGGCAGCAGCGTGCCGGTGAGGCGCTCACGCGCGGCGGCCGGGATGTCGGTCATCCCGGCCGGGTCGCGCTCCAGGCGCCCGAAGTAGTGCGTCGACAGCTGGCCGGCGCGGAAGGCCTGCTCGCCGAGCTCGGACACGGCTGCGCGCCGCCCCGCCAGATCCAGGTCGGCGAGGTGGCGCGGCGGCATGGATGCCCGGCGCGCAGTCGCACCGTCACCATCGGTAACGGAAATCAAGGGAAGGCTCGTCATGACCGCTCCAGTGTCCCACGTCCGGTCACCGGCGCCAGCCCCCCAGGGTGCCAACAGCGCTGCTGACGGGCGCGCGCCTGCCCTGCGCTGTGTCTCAACTCACGGCGTCGGCGCGAGCACGGACAGCAACAGGTAGGCCACCGGCACGGCGAACACGATCGAGTCGAGCCGGTCCATGATGCCGCCGTGGCCCGGCAGGATGTTGCTCATGTCCTTGATGCCGAGATCCCGCTTGAGCAGCGACTCGGCCAGGTCACCGAGCACCGCCGCGACCGCGATCACCACACCGAACACCGCACCCCACCAGGGCGCGACGTCCAGCAGCGCCCACA